>NZ_JBHTZD010000002.1:65489-502617 GCF_042790455.1 Streptomyces sp. NPDC056734 | reverse complement strand
CAGTACCTGTACTTCCTCGACGGCGACCACCGGCTCGTCCGTATCCCGAGCGGCAGCAAGACCACCACCGCCGAACCCGTGCCCGGCGCGCTCGGCGAGGGCAGCCGCGAACTGCGCTCGGTGGCCGTCTCGCGCGACGAGGACACGGCGGCCGGGGTCGGCAGCGACGGCAAGGGGCTCTACGTGGGCTCCCTGACCGCACAGGAGCCGCTCGCCGAGCCCGTCGTGGTCAGCCAGGGCAGGACGGAGAACGACCGCCTCACCGCGCCGAGCTGGGACATCTACGGCGACCTGTGGGTGGCCGACCGTGACCCGGCGAACCCGCGACTGCTGCTCCTCCAGGACGGCGAGGGCGACCCGATTCCGGTGGCGACGCCGGGGCTCGACGGCCGCATCGAGTCCGTGCGGGTGGCCGCCGACGGTGTGCGCGTCGCGCTGGTCGTGGAGAAGGACGGCGAGCAGTCGCTGGTCATCGGGCGGATCGAGCGGGAGGGTGCGGCCGGGCAGCCGCCTTCCGTGACGGTGCGGGAGATGCGGTCCGCGACCCCGCAGTTGTCGCAGATCACCACCATGTCCTGGGCGGGTGACAGCCGGCTCGTCGTGGTCGGGCGCGAGCAGGACGGCGTCCAGCAGATGTCGTACGTCCAGGTCGACGGCTCCACGCCCGAGGTGGCCGCCCCCGACGCCCTGAGCGGGGTGGAGGACATCGCCGCGTCCGAGGACGAGCGTCTGCCGCTGGTGGCGTTCTCGGAGGACGGGATCGTGCGGATGGCGAGCGGGGCGCAGTGGCAGAAGGTGGTCAAGGAGGGGTCTTCGCCGGTTTATCCGGGGTGAGACGGGTCGGCCGGGTGGGGGCGGGTGTGCGATGGCGCGGGGCGGGGTCTGGGTGTGACGCCCGTGTCGAGTTATCCACAGGCGTTGTCCACAGGGGTGGCGGGGCGGCTTCGGCGTGGGCACAGTGGTGCGTATGCGGAGCTGGTGGCGGGATCTCACGGATCTGGTGCTGCCCGCCGAGTGCGGGGGCTGCGGTGCGCCTCGTGCGGTGCTGTGCGCGCGGTGCCGTACGGCGCTGAGCGGGGGCGTGCCGAGGCGGGTGCGGCCGGTGCCTCAGCCGCGCGGGCTGCCGGTGGTGTTTGCGGCGGGGCGGTACGAGGACGAGGTGCGGGCCGCGTTGCTGGCGCACAAGGAGCGGGGTGCGCTGGCGCTGGCCGGGGCGCTCGGTGTGGCACTGGCGGGGGCTGTGCGGGGGGTGGTCGGGAGCGGGAGCGGGAGCGGGTGCGGGGTCCGGGGTGAGCCTGGGGTGTGGAGTGGGCCGGGGGCGTCGGGTGGGCCTGCGGTGTGGGGTGAGCGGGAGATGTGGGGTGGGGCGCAGGTGCCTGTGCTGCTCGTTCCTGTGCCGTCCGCGCGGCGGGCCGTGCGGGCCCGGGGGCATGATCCCGCGCGGCGGATCGCGCTCGCGGCGGCCGGTGAGTTGCGGCGGGGCGGGGTGGCCGCGCGGGTGCTCTCGGTGCTGCGGCAGCGGCGGCCGGTGGCCGATCAGGCGGGGCTGGGTGCGGCACGGCGGATGGAGAACCTCGCGGGGGCGCTGACGGTGGCGCGAGGGGCGGGTGAGCTGCTGGCGGATGGCCGGATTGTGCTGGTGGATGACCTGATCACCACGGGCGCGTCCCTCGCGGAGGCGGCCCGCGCGGTGCGGGCGGCGCTGGGGGCGAGGACCGTCCGGACCGAAACGGGGGGCATGACAGCGAGTGTGGGTGGGAAGTCGATGGGGCAGGGAAGGCCGGTGGAGAAAGGAGCCGGAGACACGATCTGCGCGGCTGTGGTCGCGGCGCCGCCTGATTCTTTCGAAATAAACAGGAACTGACCGCAAAGTTGCATCGTTGCAGGTAGTGAAGGGGTCAATTCCAAGGAACGGGGGTACGCGGCAGTAGAGGGTGACGACATCCGTCCGGGCGAGATATGTTCGGTTGTGAGAGAAAGGCGCGGGCCCTCCCTCGCATATCCGAATGCCGTGCCGCGGGTTTTCTGCAATGACCCGGGGCCTGCGGGTGGAGATCTCGCCCATGGGGGAGGAGGAGGTGGAAGTCACCGAGTCCGAGGTTCCGGGGCCTCCCGGGATCGGGTGCACAAGGGAGATGCTCCGCCACCGAAGCGGAGCGATCCGGGAACGGAGTTCTGCGTGGACATCGTCGTCAAGGGCCGCAAGACCGAGGTGCCCGAGCGGTTCCGCAAGCACGTGGCCGAGAAGCTGAAGCTGGAGAAGATCCAGAAGCTCGATGGCAAGGTGATCAGCCTCGACGTCGAGGTGTCCAAGGAGCCCAACCCCCGACAGGCCGACCGCAGTGACCGAGTGGAGATCACGCTCCGCTCCCGCGGCCCGGTGATCCGGGCGGAGGCGGCGGCCAGCGACCCGTACGCCGCGCTCGACCTCGCGGCGGAGAAGCTGGATGCGCGGCTGCGCAGGGAGCACGACAAGCGTCACACCCGCCGGGGCGTCCGCCGGCTCACGGCGGCGGAGGTCGCCGACCATGTTCCGGGCGCGGCGACGCTCAACGGCAACGACAGCATCTTCGAGGCGGACGAGCCGGAGGTGCCCACGAAGAAGTTCGGCTCGCTCGAAGTGAAGGGCGACGGGCCCCTGGTGGTCCGTGAGAAGACCCACGTCGCTTCCCCGATGACCCTTGACCAGGCCCTCTACGAGATGGAGCTGGTCGGGCACGACTTCTATCTGTTCGTCGACTCCGAGACCAAGGAGCCCAGTGTCGTCTACCGGCGGCACGCCTACGACTACGGCGTGATCCACCTGCGTACGGACACGATGGTCACCCAGGCGCCCGCGCCCGACGCGGGCGGGTCGCTGGGTCGCTGACCTCCCCGGACGGCAGCGATGCCGGTGCCCCTGGAGCGCGTGTGCGCCCCCAGGGGCACCGGTGCGACCGGTTCGCGCCCCGCTGCGTGACCGCGGTGTCGTCCAGGCATGAAATCATGGCCGCAACGGCTCAACCGGTGGGCCGTTGCCTTGGGTTGGCGATGGCACAGAACCACAGGCCACAGCCTTCAGGGGGAGGAACGATGGCGGACAGCTTCGGACCCATGCAGGACGGGGGCGCCCACGTAGGCGTCGCCGCCGAGAGCCCGGACACGGGCGCGTCACGCAAGGAGCCGATCCGTGTCCTGGTCGTCGATGATCACGCCCTCTTCCGGCGCGGACTGGAGATCGTGCTCGCGGCCGAGGAGGACATCCAGGTCATCGGAGAGGCCGGGGACGGCGCCGAGGCCGTCGACAAGGCGGCCGATCTGCTGCCCGACATCGTGCTGATGGATGTACGGATGCCCAAGCGCGGCGGGATCGAGGCGTGCACCTCCATCAAGGAGGTGGCACCCAGCGCGAAGATCATCATGCTGACGATCAGCGACGAGGAAGCGGATCTCTACGACGCGATCAAGGCGGGCGCGACCGGCTATCTCCTCAAGGAGATCTCCACGGACGAGGTCGCCACGGCGATCCGCGCGGTGGCCGACGGGCAGTCCCAGATCAGTCCGTCCATGGCGTCCAAGCTGCTCACCGAGTTCAAGTCGATGATCCAGCGCACCGACGAGCGGCGGCTGGTGCCCGCGCCGCGGCTCACCGACCGCGAGCTGGAAGTGCTCAAGCTGGTCGCCACGGGGATGAACAACCGGGACATCGCCAAGGAGTTGTTCATCTCCGAGAACACCGTGAAGAACCATGTGCGCAACATCCTGGAGAAGCTTCAGCTGCACTCCAGGATGGAGGCGGTGGTGTACGCGATGCGCGAGAAGATCCTGGAGATCCGCTGACGGTGGCCTCGCGGATGTCGCGGATCTCACGGGTTCTGCGGGCCGGGCGGTTCCGGGCTCGGTGACCGCGGACCCGGTGGCGCGGGGTCACCGGGTCCGCGTGCGCTTCCCGGTGGTCAGCCGAGCAGTCCCGTCAGTTCGCTCGTGAGGGCGTCGCGCAGGTCCGGGGTGTCGACGCGTTCCACCCGTACGTCCGTGCAGTTCACCCAGCTCGCCGCCTCCACCAGGGCCTGGGCGACCGCGGGGACGGCCTTGGGGCCGTCGAGGGTGATCTGTCTGGCGACCAGGGTCTGGCCCTCGCGGGCCGGGTCGACGCGTCCGACGAGCGTGCCGCCGGACAGGACCGGCATCGCGAAGTAGCCGTGGATCCGCTTCTGCTTGGGGACGTACGCCTCCAGGCGGTGGGTGAAGCCGAAGATCCGCTCCGTGCGCGCCCGTTCCCAGATCAGGGAGTCGAACGGGGACAGCAGCGTCGTACGGTGCCGTCCGCGCGGTGTGGTCGCCAGGGCCGCCGGGTCCGCCCAGGCCGGTTTGCCCCAGCCCGCCACCGAGACCGGGACCAGGCCGGAGTCGGCGATCACCGCGTCCACCTGCTCGCCCTTGAGGCGGTGGTAGTCGGCGATGTCCGCGCGGGTGCCGACCCCGAGGGCCTCGCCGGCCAGACGGACCAGACGGCGCAGGCACTCCGTGTCGTCCAGATCGTCGTGGAGCAGCGCTTCGGGGACCGCGCGCTCGGCCAGGTCGTACAGCCGCTTCCAGCCGCGGCGCTCGACGCACACCACCTCGCCGTACATCAGCGCGCGCTCCACGGCGACCTTGGCGCCCGACCAGTCCCACCACTCGCTGGTGCGCTTGGCGCCGCCCAGCTCCGTCGCCGTGAGCGGGCCCTCCGCGCGGAGTTGCTTGATCACCTGCTCGTAGACGCCGTCCGGCAGGTCGTGGCCCCAGTGCGGGCGGTCGCGGTAGGCGCGGCGGCGGAAGGCGAAGTGGGGCCACTCCTCGATGGGCAGGATGCAGGCGGCGTGCGACCAGTACTCGAAGGAGTGGGTGTCGGTCCAGTACGCCCGCTCCACCGTCTTGCGGCCGACCGCGCCCAGGCGCGCGTACGGCACGAGCTCGTGGGAGCGGGCGAGGACGGAGATGGTGTCGAGCTGGACCGCGCCGAGGTGCCGCAGGATGCCGCGGACACCGGCCCTGCGGTCGGGGGAGCCGAGAAAGCCCTGGGCGCGCAGGACGATACGGCGGGCCTCTGCCGCGGACAGCTCTGCCAGGGGGCGCGGGGTCGTCATGCCTCCGCACGATAGACGGTGGGTCTGACAATGCGGGCTGAGCTGCGGGTTTGTGGGCGGAGGCGCCCGGGTTCGGTGGTTTGGGCCCCGGCCGCTGCGGGGTCCGGTGGCCGTGGGGGTCCGGTGGCCGTGGGATCGGGCGGCTTCGGGATTGCGCGTGCCTCGGAAGTGCGCGTGCCTCGGGATTGGCGGCTTCGGGATCGCGCGAATCGGGCTGGTGTGGGCGTCGGGATCGTACGGCCGCTGGGGAGGTCAGGTGAGTGGGGCCGGGAGGTAGGGCGCCGTCGAGGGCAGGCCCAGGTCCGATGGGAGCAGGGAGCCGATCCAGCAGTCACGGCGTACGCCGTTGTTGTTCAGGCCGGAGCGCAGGACGCCCTCGATGGTGAAGCCGGCCTTCTCGGCGACCGCGCGGGAGGCGTGATTGCCGACCTCCGCGCGCCATTCGACACGGTCCACGCGCGCGTGGACGAACGCCCAGCGGGACGCGGCGACGGCCGCCTCGGTGGTGTAGCCATGGCCGCGGTGCTCCTTGGCCGCCCAGTAGCCGATCTCGCCGACTCCCAGGGAGCGCATGGTGATGCCGAGCATGCCGGTCAGGCCGCCCTCGGGCAGGAAGACGCCGAAGGTGAACATCGAGCCGGCCGCCCAGCCCTCCGGCGACGCCTGCCGGACGAAGCTCTCGGCGTGCTCGGGGAGGTAGGGCGAGGGGATCGTGGTCCAGCGCTGGATGTCGGGGTCCTGGCACGCGGCGTGCACCACGTCCGTGTCGTCCGGGCCGACCGCGCGCAGCCGCAGCCGGTCGGTGCTCAGCGTGACGGGTTCCATGGGCAGATTCTGCGCGCGGCGGCGGAAGGCGCGCCATCGCTTTGCCGTGCGGGCCGTGTGTGCCGTGCGTGATCGGGTGATCACAATTCGCGAAAATGCCCGCCGTGATCCGGCACCATCCGCGCATCCCGACCGTTGTGCCCTGTGAACGGGTGGATCGCCGACGGATCCGGGACAGGGCCGGACCGGGTCATGGCGGGATCCGCGCCCGGCTTCAGCTGCGGAAGTGAAGACGATGGCCGCCGTCGGTTCTGCGGGCCTCCCGGTGCGGGCGGGTCCTCGCATACGATGGCCGTTGCTCCGTCATGTCCAATGGAAACCGACCGTCCCAGGCCCGACCGGCAAGGAGACCAACCCCCGTGTCCGTCCTCTCGAAGATCATGCGTGCAGGCGAAGGCAAGATCCTGCGCAAGCTGCACCGCATCGCGGACCAGGTCAACTCCATCGAAGAGGACTTCGTCGACCTCTCCGACGCCGAGCTGCGGGCCCTCACCGATGAGTACAAGCAGCGCTACGTCGACGGTGAGACCCTGGACGACCTGCTGCCCGAGGCGTTCGCCACCGTGCGCGAGGCTGCCAAGCGCGTCCTCGGCCAGCGCCATTACGACGTGCAGATCATGGGCGGCGCCGCCCTGCACCTCGGCTATGTCGCCGAGATGAAGACCGGTGAGGGCAAGACCCTGGTCGGCACCCTGCCGACGTATCTGAACGCGCTCTCGGGCGACGGCGTGCACCTGATCACGGTCAACGACTACCTGGCCGAGCGCGACTCCGAGATGATGGGCCGCGTCCACAAGTTCCTCGGTCTGGACGTGGGCTGCATCCTCTCCAACATGACGCCGGCCCAGCGCCGCGAGCAGTACAACTGCGACATCACCTACGGCACGAACAACGAGTTCGGCTTCGACTACCTGCGCGACAACATGGCCTGGTCGAAGGACGAACTCGTCCAGCGCGGCCACAACTTCGCGGTGGTCGACGAGGTCGACTCCATCCTCATCGACGAGGCCCGCACACCGCTGATCATCTCCGGCCCGGCCGACCAGGCCACCAAGTGGTACGGCGACTTCGCCAAGCTGGTCACGCGCCTCAAGCGCGGTGAGGCCGGCCAGCCCCTCAAGGGCCTTGAGGAGACCGGCGACTACGACGTCGACGAGAAGAAGCGCACGGTCGCCATCCACGAGTCCGGCGTCAGCAAGGTCGAGGACTGGCTGGGCATCGACAACCTCTACGAGTCGGTGAACACGCCGCTGGTCGGCTATCTGAACAACGCCATCAAGGCGAAGGAACTGTTCAAGAAGGACAAGGACTACGTCGTCATCGACGGCGAAGTCATGATCGTCGACGAGCACACCGGCCGTATCCTCGCCGGCCGCCGTTACAACGAGGGCATGCACCAGGCTATCGAGGCGAAGGAAGGGGTGCCGATCAAGGACGAGAACCAGACGCTCGCCACGATCACCCTTCAGAACTTCTTCCGCCTCTACGGCAAGCTCTCCGGCATGACCGGTACGGCGATGACCGAGGCCGCCGAGTTCCACCAGATCTACAAGCTCGGTGTGGTCCCGATCCCGACCAACAAGCCCATGGTCCGCAAGGACCAGTCGGACCTGATCTACCGCACCGAGGTCGCCAAGTTCGACGCGGTGGTCGACGACATCGCCGAGAAGCACGAGAAGGGCCAGCCGATCCTGGTCGGCACCACCTCGGTCGAGAAGTCCGAGTACCTCTCGCAGCAGCTGTCCAAGCGCGGCATCCAGCACGAGGTGCTCAACGCCAAGCAGCACGACCGGGAGGCGCAGATCGTCGCCCAGGCCGGCCGCAAGGGCGCGGTGACCGTGGCGACCAACATGGCCGGCCGTGGTACGGACATCAAGCTGGGCGGCAACCCCGACGACCTCGCCGAGGCCGACCTGCGCCAGCGCGGGCTCGACCCCGAGGAGCACATCGAGGAGTGGGCCGCGGCGCTGCCGGCTGCCCTGGAGCGGGCCGAGAAGGCGGTGCGGACCGAGTTCGAGGAGGTCAAGGACCTCGGCGGCCTGTATGTGCTGGGCACCGAGCGGCACGAGTCGCGCCGGATCGACAACCAGCTGCGCGGTCGTTCCGGCCGTCAGGGCGACCCGGGCGAGTCCCGTTTCTACCTCTCGCTCGGTGACGACCTGATGCGGCTGTTCAAGGCGCAGATGGTCGAGCGCGTGATGTCCATGGCGAACGTCCCGGACGACGTGCCGATCGAGAACAAGATGGTCACCCGCGCGATCGCGTCCGCGCAGTCACAGGTCGAGCAGCAGAACTTCGAGACCCGTAAGAACGTCCTGAAGTACGACGAGGTCCTCAACCGGCAGCGTGAGGTCATCTACGGCGAGCGCCGCCGCGTCCTGGAGGGCGAGGACCTGCACGAGCAGGTCAGGCACTTCATGGACGACACGATCGACGCCTATGTCGGCGCCGAGACCGCCGAGGGCTTCGCCGAGGACTGGGACCTGGACCGGCTGTGGGGCGCCTTCAAGCAGCTCTACCCGGTGAAGGCCGATGTCGACGCCATGGAGGAGGAGGCCGGGGACCGGGCCGGGCTGACCGCCGAGTTCATCGCCGACTCCATCAAGGACGACATCCACCAGCAGTACGAGGCGCGTGAGGAGCAGCTCGGCTCCGAGATCATGCGTGAGCTGGAGCGCCGGGTGGTGCTCAGTGTGCTGGACCGCAAGTGGCGTGAGCACCTCTACGAGATGGACTACCTCCAGGAGGGCATCGGCCTGCGCGCGATGGCCCAGAAGGACCCGCTGGTCGAGTACCAGCGCGAGGGCTTCGACATGTTCACCGCCATGATGGAGGGCATCAAGGAGGAGTCCGTCGGCTATCTGTTCAACCTGGAGGTCCAGGTCGAGCAGCAGGTCGAGGAGGTCCCCGTCGAGGACGCCAAGCCGTCCCTGGAGAAGCAGGACGCCGTGCCGGCGCAGGCGGGCGCGCGCCCCGAGATCCGCGCCAAGGGCCTGGACGCCCCGCAGCGGCGGAACCTGCACTTCTCGGCGCCGACCGTGGACGGCGAGGGCGGCACCATCGAGGGTGACTTCACCGACGACGACGAGCCGGTGCGGTCGGAGGCCGACGGCCTCACCCGCGCGGAGCGGCGCAAGCAGTCGCGGGGTGGGCGGCGCCGGAAGAAGTAGGCGCCGTGCGGCGTGATCGTGGCGGCGTCCCGCGCGTCGTGGCGGGGTAGCGGCACAGCGTCGTAGCGGAGTGGGTGGGCCGGTCTCCTGGGGAGGCCGGCCCTTCTGTGTCGGGCGTCATCGCCCCTTTGCCATCGGCCTGTTCGGACCCGTTGTCATCGGTCCCTGTGCCATCCCCCTCTTCGGTGTCGGCCCCTCTGCGGGGCTTCGGTGGTTCTGGTGCCGGGTGTGGTCAGCCGCTCTGGTTCCGGGGGAGCGGGGGGCCGCCGAGGTCGACCGCGGTGCAGCGCCAGCGGCGGTCGTCGCTCAGTTCCAGGCGGAAGGCCATCGCGCGCACGCGGTCGCCGGCGCCGATCCGCGCGAAGACCTCGACGGCGCCCGGTCCGGCCTCGTACCAGCCGATCTCACGGACGACGGGGCGGACGCCTCGGGTGGTGCGCAGGGGGCCGCGTTCGGCGAGCCAGGCCAGTTCGTCGTAGGCGCGGCCGGAGGTGAGGCCGAGCATGTAGTGGACGGGGCGGGCGCCGCTGAGGACGGCCAGGAGGCGCTCGGCGAAGGGTTCGGTGGGAAGGGCGGGCCGGGGCCCGTGGGGGGCCTGGTGGGGGACTGTGGGGGTGGTGGGCGTGGCTCCCGTGCCTGTGCCCGGGTCGGTGAGGGAGGCCGGCGGTGAGGCCGGTGGTGGGGCCAGTGGTGACGTCGGGGCGGTGGTGCCTGCCGGTGTGCCCGGACCCGGGCGTCGGACGCCCGGGAAGCGGGGTGGGGCGGCGCCGGGGCGGCGGGAGTCGCGGCGGCCCGGCGGGCGGGTGCGTGAGGGGCGCTGGGCGTGTGCCTGGGCCCTGGTCATGACCTTGTTCATGGTGATCCCCGTTCGGTCGGCCGCCTGTTTCGTACTGGACGGTAACTTCCTGTTGGGGATCTTGTACGGAGGAGGCCGGGGCGGCAAGCGGGCCTCTCGCCGGGCTCGGGCGTCTCACAATTCACCTATCAGGGTGATCTGTGGGGCGTCATGCCTGGTGGGGTGGGTGTGGGGTGGTGGTTTTGCGGCGTCGGGTTGACGCTTCCGGGTGGGTGGGCAGGGACTCGAAAGGGGGCTCCCCGGACGTATCCTGAAGGGCACGCCGGTGGTTTTTCGGGCTCTTGCCGGGGTGCTGTGAGCCTGTTGCGAGCCCTCCGACCACGAAAGCGGCCAGCCATGCGCGTCTACGTCCCCCTGACCCTCCCCGGTCTCGCCGAGGCGTACAAAGCGGGCGAGCTGGGGGACGGGCCGGTCGTCGCGTACGCGGTGACGCCCGGTCTGCGGGAGTGGTATCTCTCCGACGACATCGAGGAACTGGAGTACGCGGCGCTGAACCGGGCGGCGCTGGCCTCGCTCCGGCTGATCGCGGCCGACCCTGGTGCCGTGCGGCGGCGGGTCGTGGTCGCCGTGGACGTACCGGACGGGACGGCTGTCGCGGATCCCGACCGGGGGCTGGATCCGGCCGTGCTGGGCGAGGTGCGGATCGCCGGCGCGGTGGCGCTGGACAGGGCGGCGGCCGTGCATGTCGACGCCGGGGACGCGGTGGCGGATGTGGCCGCGGCCGCGGCGGCGCTGGCCGCGGCGGCCGGCGGGGACGGCGACGCGCAGTTCGTGGTGGACGGGGCGGAGGACCATGAGCTGCTGTGGTTCGCCACGCAGGAGATCGCGGGGCTGGTGGGGTCGGGGGACTGAGGGGTTCTTGGCGGGTGGGGGCGGGGACCTCGGGAGGGCAGCCGTCGTCGGCGTGCTGGGCCGGGACTGGGCCGTCCTACGGCGGGGTCCCGTGCCACTGGACGCCTACCGGATGCCACCTGATCGCCTCTGAGCTGGAGTTCTCATGATTGTCAGTGGTGGGGGGTACGTTTTCTGGCATGGGGATGCAGACAGGGGCACACATCGTCTGGGACTGGAACGGCACGCTGTTCCACGACAATGACGCGATCATCGGGGCGACGAACGCGGCGTTCGCCGAGCTGGGGCTGGAACCGCTCACGATGGAGGAGTACCGGGCGCTGTACTGCGTGCCGGTGCCGAAGTTCTACGAGCGGCTGCTGGGCCGGCTGCCGACCGAGGCGGAGTGGGAGGTCATGGACGTGACCTTCCAGCGGCACTACACGGAGCACCGGGTCGGGTGCGGGCTGACCGACGGGGTCGGGGACCTGCTGACCGGGTGGGGGTCGGCGGGGCGCAGCCAGTCGATCCTGAGCATGTACGGGCATGAGGACCTGGTCCCGCTGGTGCGCGGGTTCGGGATCGAGAGCCACTTCCTGCGGGTCGACGGGCGGACCGGGCCGTCCGGGGGCAGCAAGGCCGAGCACATGGTGCGGCATCTCGCCGCCCTCGGCGGGGTGGAGCCGGGGCGCACGGTCGTGATCGGGGACGCCGCGGACGACGCGGTGGCGGCACGGCACGCGGGGGCGCGGGCCGTGCTCTACACCGGGGGATCGCACAGCCGGGCCAGCCTGGAGGAGACGGGGGTGCCGGTGGTGGACACACTGGCGGAGGCGGTTGTGGAGGCGGGCCGAATAGCGACGTAGCGATGCGGGGGAGTCGTGTGTGCGGGGTGCGCTCGTGTGCGTGACGCGCGGCTGGTGCCTGATGCCGTGGCATGCGCGTGACGAGCGGCATGCGAATGACGCGCGGCAGGGGCGATGCCTGGCAGGCGCGTGACGCGTCGCATACCCCCGTGCGGCGTCGCGTACCCCCGCACGGCGTCGCGTACCCCGTGCGGCGCCGCCTGCCTGCGTGACGCGTCGCCGCCCTGCCGATCAGGTCGCCGGGGACTTCGCGCGCAGGACCTTCAGGAACTCGCGCATCCAGGCCGGGTGGTCGGGCCAGGCGCGGGAGGAGACGAGGGTGCCGTCGACGACCGCCTCGGTGTCCTGGAAGGTGGCGCCGGCGGACTGCATGTCGATCTCCAGGGCCGGGTATGCGGTGACGCGGCGTCCCCGCAGGCCGTCGATCGCGGCGGTCAGCAGGGGGCCGTGGCAGATCTGGGCGACCGGCTTGTCGGCGTCGAAGAACGACTTGAGGATCTTGCGCAGCTCGGCGTCGTTGCGCAGATACTCGGGCGCCCGGCCGCCCGGGATCACCACCGCGACGTACTGACCGGGGTCCACCTCGGAGAACGCCAGGTCGGCGGGCCAGGTGTAGCCGGCCTTCTCGGTGTAGGTGTCGAAGCCGGGTTCGAAGTCGTGGACGACGAACTGGAGCTTCTTGCGGGTCGGGGCGGCGATGTGGACCTCGTAGCCCTCTTCCAGAAGACGCTGGTAGGGGTAGAGGACTTCGAGGGATTCCGCGGCGTCGCCGGTGAGAATCAGGATCTTGGGGGGTGTGGGGGAATGGGGGGACGTGGCGGAAGCGGGGGACATGAGGGCTCCTTCGGATCGGTTCGTCCTGTCGAGAACGTGCCGTGTCGCGGGGTGCTTGCCAAGGGGACGCGCCGATTTCCGGGCAGGGGTGGTGCGCCGGTCCGCGCACCCGCCATACGCCGAACACCCTCCGGCTCCGCACGCCCCCATCCGGCCTTTCTACGCCGATCGCCGTACGGCGGCCACGCTCACACGGGATGCGTACTCCACATCTGTGCAGAACGTCAAAGTTCTGGCTGTGGTTTTGTACACATACGGCTCATGACGAGGGGCCGGTGGGGAGAGATAGCCTGGGTGGCGTGATCAGCGCGATAGTTCGCGGGGGCCATCGTGCCTCCGCTCTGCGCCCGAGGTGCACGGACGACATCCGTGCTCGGGCGGCGGTCGCTGGTCCTCGCGGGCGCTTCGGAGCGCCCCGTATCTCCCGGGACATATCCCCGGAGGTACCCAGGGCCGTGGTGTTGCCGAGAGCAGCGTCACATCCCTCGGGCGCGTCGGGAATGGCTGATATCCCCCCGCCCCTCTCCCCTGGCGGCATAGCGTCGGAAAAGACCGGACACCCCGCGTCTCGGCGTGACCCCGCAAGGGTGGAGACCGTACTTCCACGTACTTTCTTCTACGTCACGCAACGGCGCGCGACAGGAGCCAGAGGACAATGCAGACCAAGCTGGACGAAGCCAAGGCCGAGCTGCTCGATCGGGCTGCCCGGGTAGCTGAGAACAGCCCGGTCGGGGGGCACCTACCGACTGGGACGACGGATCGCGGTACCCCTGACCGGGCGGCCGTGCTCGCGTTCCTCCAGCGCTACTACTTGCACACCGCCCCGGAGGATCTCGCCGACCGCGACCCGGTCGACATCTTCGGAGCCGCCTACTCACACTGCCGGCTGGCCGAAAACCGCCCGCAGGGCACGGCCAACGTGCGGGTGCACACCCCGACCGTCGAGGAGAACGGGTGGACGTGCAGTCACTCCGTCGTGGAAGTCGTGACGGACGACATGCCCTTCCTCGTCGACTCCGTCACCAATGAGCTGACCCGCCAGGGACGCGGCATCCATGTCGTCATCCACCCGCAGGTCGTGGTGCGGCGCGATGTCACCGGCAAGCTCATCGAGGTGCTCACCGGCCCACCCGGCGGTGATCTTCCGCATGACGCGCACATCGAGTCCTGGATCCATGTCGAGACGGACCGGGAGACCGACCGCGCCGACCTCAAGCAGATCACCACGGATCTGCTGCGGGTGCTCTCCGATGTCCGCGAGGCCGTCGAGGACTGGGGCAAGATGCGGGACGCGGCCGTGCGGCTCGCGGAGGAGCTGCCCGCGGAACCCGCGCCCGCCGATCTGAGCGACGACGAGACCGAGGAGGCCCGCGAGCTGCTGCGCTGGCTCGCCGCCGACCATTTCACCTTCCTCGGCTACCGCGAGTACGAGCTGCGTGACGACGACTCGCTCGCCGCCGTCGCCGGCACCGGCCTCGGCATTCTGCGCGCCGATCCGCACCACTCCGGTGAGGAGGCGCACCCGGTCAGCCCGTCCTTCGAGCGGCTGCCCGCCGACGCCCGCGCCAAGGCCCGGGAGCACAAGCTCCTCGTCCTGACCAAGGCCAACAGCCGGTCCACCGTCCACCGGCCCTCCTACCTCGACTACATCGGCGTCAAGAAGTTCGACAAGGACGGGAACGTCGTGGGGGAACGCCGGTTCCTCGGCCTGTTCTCCTCCGCCGCCTACACCGAGTCCGTGCGGCGCGTCCCCGTGATCCGGCGCAAGGTCCAGGCGGTCCTCAAGCGCGCCGGCTTCTCGCCCAACAGCCATGACGGGCGCGATCTGCTCCAGATCATGGAGACGTACCCGCGCGACGAGCTGTTCCAGACGCCGGTCGACGAGCTCCAGACCATCGTCACCTCCGTGCTCTACCTCCAGGAGCGCCGGCGACTGCGGCTCTACCTGCGCCAGGACGAGTACGGGCGCTACTACTCGGCCCTCGTCTACCTCCCGCGCGACCGCTACACCACCGGCGTACGGCTGCGGATCATCGACATCCTCAAGGAGGAGCTGGACGGCACCAGCGTCGACTTCACCGCCTGGAACACCGAGTCGATCCTGTCCCGGCTGCACTTCGTGGTCCGGGTCCCGCAGGGCACCGACCTGCCCGAGCTGTCCTACAGCGACCGGGAGCGGATCGAGGCCCGCCTGGTGGAGGCCGCGCGCTCCTGGGCGGACGGCTTCGCGGAGGCGCTGAACGCCGAGTGCGGCGAGGAGCGCGCCGCCGAACTGCTGCGCAAGTACGGCAACTCCATCCCCGAGGGGTACAAGGCCGACCACACCCCGCGCGCGGCCGTCGCCGACCTGGTGAACGTGGAGCGGCTCACCGAGGAGCAGAACTTCGCCCTCAGCCTCTACGAGCCGGTGGGCGCCGCCCCCGAGGAGCGCCGCTTCAAGATCTACCGCAAGGGCGACGCGATCTCCCTGTCCGCGGTGCTGCCG
Organism: Streptomyces sp. NPDC056734; assembly: GCF_042790455.1. NCBI lineage: Bacteria > Bacillati > Actinomycetota > Actinomycetes > Kitasatosporales > Streptomycetaceae > Streptomyces > Streptomyces sp. NPDC056734. Next base: position 487,642 of record NZ_JBHTZD010000002.1, on the reverse strand, counting down.
GTCCTCAACCGCCTCGGCGTCGAGGTGGTGGACGAACGCCCGTACGAACTGCGCTGCGCCGACCGCAGCGTGGCCTGGATCTACGACTTCGGGCTGCGCCTGCCGAAGTTCAAGAACGGCGAGCTCCTCGGCGACGACGCGCGCGAGCGGGTCCAGGAGGCGTTCGCCGCGAGCTGGACCGGCAAGGCGGAGAACGACGGCTTCAACGCGCTGGTGCTCAGCGCCGGGCTGAGCTGGCGCCAGGCCATGGTGCTGCGGGCGTACGCGAAGTATCTGCGCCAGGCGGGCTCCACGTTCAGCCAGGACTACATGGAGGACACCCTCCGTAACAATGTCCACACCACCCGGCTGCTCGTCTCCCTGTTCGAGGCGCGGATGTCGCCGGACCGCCAGCGCGCCGGCCGCGAGATCGTGGACGCGCTGCTGGAGGAGCTGGACGCGGCGCTCGACCAGGTCGCGAGCCTGGACGAGGACCGCATCCTGCGGGCCTTCCTCACCGTCATCAAGGCCACCCTGCGCACCAACTTCTTCCAGGAGGCCGTCGGCGGCCGGGCGCATGACTACGTGTCCATGAAGTTCGACCCGCAGGCCATCCCGGATCTGCCCGCGCCCCGCCCGGCGTTCGAGATCTGGGTCTACTCCCCGCGCGTCGAGGGCGTGCACCTGCGGTTCGGCAAGGTCGCGCGCGGCGGGCTGCGCTGGTCGGACCGGCGCGAGGACTTCCGTACGGAGATCCTCGGACTGGTCAAGGCGCAGATGGTGAAGAACACCGTCATCGTGCCGGTCGGCGCCAAGGGCGGCTTCGTCGCCAAGCAGCTGCCCGATCCGTCCGTGGACCGGGACGCGTGGCTCGCCGAGGGCATCGCCAGCTACAAGACCTTCATCTCGGCGCTGCTCGACATCACCGACAACATGGTGGCCGGCGAGGTCGTCCCGCCCATCGACGTCGTACGGCACGACGAGGACGACACGTACCTCGTGGTGGCCGCCGACAAGGGCACCGCGACCTTCTCCGACATCGCCAACGACGTCGCCGGCAGCTACAACTTCTGGCTCGGTGACGCCTTCGCCTCCGGCGGCAGCGCCGGGTACGACCACAAGGGCATGGGCATCACCGCGCGCGGCGCCTGGGAGTCCGTCAAGCGGCACTTCCGCGAGCTGGGTGTGGACACGCAGAGCGAGGACTTCACGGTCGTCGGCGTCGGCGACATGTCCGGCGACGTCTTCGGCAACGGCATGCTGCTCAGCGAGCACATCCGGCTGGTCGCCGCCTTCGACCACCGGCACATCTTCATCGACCCGCACCCGGACGCGGCCGTCTCCTACGCCGAGCGCCGCCGGCTGTTCGAGCTGCCCCGCTCCAGCTGGGCCGACTACGACACGCAGTTGCTCTCGGCGGGCGGCGGCGTCTTCCCGCGCAGCGCCAAGGCCATCCCGATCAACGCGCACATCCGCGAGGCCCTCGGCATCGAGGGGAAGATCGCCAAGGTCACCCCGGCCGATCTGATGAAGGCGATCCTCAAGGCCCCGGTGGACCTCCTGTGGAACGGCGGCATCGGTACGTACGTCAAGGCCACCACCGAGTCGCACGCCGACGTCGGCGACAAGGCCAACGACGCCATCCGGGTCGACGGTGAGGATCTGCGGGTCAGCGTGGTCGGTGAGGGCGGCAACCTGGGCCTGACCCAGCTCGGCCGGATCGAGTTCGCCCGCAACGGCGGCAAGATCAACACCGATGCGATCGACAACAGCGCGGGCGTGGACACCTCCGACCACGAGGTGAACATCAAGATCCTGCTCAACGGCCTGGTCACCGACGGCGACATGACCGTCAAGCAGCGCAACAAGCTGCTCGCCACGATGACCGACGAGGTCGGCCGACTGGTGCTGCGCAACAACTACGCGCAGAACACCGCCATCGCCAACGCCCTCGCCCAGTCCAAGGACATGCTCAACGCCCAGCAGCGCTTCATGCGCCACCTGGTGCGCGAGGGGCACCTCGACCGGGCGCTGGAGTTCCTGCCGACCGACCGCCAGATCCGCGAGCGCCTCACCTCCGGCCAGGGCCTGACCAGCCCGGAGACGGCCGTGCTGATGGCGTACACGAAGATCACGGTCGCCGAGGAGCTGCTGCACACCTCGCTGCCCGACGACCCCTATCTGAGCGGGCTGCTCTACGCGTACTTCCCGAGCGCGCTGCGCGAGAAGTTCCCGGAGCACATCGACAACCACCCGCTGCGCCGCGAGATCACCACGACCGTGCTGGTCAACGACACGGTCAACACGGGCGGTACAACGTATCTGCACCGGCTGCGCGAGGAGACCGGCGCCTCGCTGGAGGAGATCGTGCGGGCGCAGACCGCGGCGCGCGCGATCTTCCGTTCCGCTCCGGTGTGGGACGCCGTGGAGGGCCTCGACAACCAGGTCGCGGCCGAGGTCCAGACCCGGATCCGGCTGCACTCGCGACGGCTCGTCGAGCGCGGCACGCGCTGGCTGCTCAACAACCGGCCGCAGCCGCTGGAGCTGGCCGAGACGGTCGAGTTCTTCGTCGAGCGGGTCGAGCAGGTCTGGCAGCAGCTGCCGAAGCTGATGCGCGGCGCGGACCTGGAGTGGTGGCAGCAGATCCACGACGAGCTGACCGGCGCCGGCGTCCCCGACGAGGTGGCCTCCCGGGTCGCCGGGTTCTCCTCCGCCTTCCCGGCGCTCGACATCGTGTCGGTGGCCGACCGCACGGGCAAGGACCCGCTGGCCGTCGCCGAGGTGTACTACGACCTCGCCGACCGGCTGCGGATCACCCGCCTCATGGACCGGATCATCGAACTGCCCCGCGCGGACCGCTGGCAGTCCATGGCCCGCGCCGCCATCCGCGAGGACCTGTACGCGGCCCACGCGGCCGTCGCCGCGGATGTCCTCGCGGTCGGCAATGGTTCCTCGACGCCCGAGCAGCGGTTCAAGCTCTGGGAGCAGAAGAACCTGGCGATTCTGGGGCGGGCGCGGTCGACGCTGGAGGAGATCCAGTCGTCGGACACGTTCGATCTGGCGAATCTGTCGGTGGCGATGCGGACGATGCGGACGTTGTTGCGGACGCATTCTTGAGGTGGGGTTGGGTTCACGGGGTGGCCCCTCGTGTGCGTGCCGGGGCGGTGGGCTCCGCGGATGCCGGTGGGGGCTGACGTGAGGGTCTGACGCGCGGGTCTGACGTGGTGGCCTGACGTGGTGGCCTGACGTGGTGGTACGACGGTGAAGGCGCCCCGGGCTGGTTGGCTCGGGGCGCCTTTGTTTGTGTGGGGGGTGTGCTTGGCTGACTGGGTTGGGGGTGGGGCTCAGGAGGGCTGGGGGACCTTGGGGTCGGCCGGGGCAGTCGGGCCGGCGGCAGGGATGGGCTTGGCCGGGGGGTCGGTCTTTGTAGAGGTGTCGGGCTCGGCGGGGATCTTGGGCTTGGCGAGGGTTTCGGTCTTCGCGGGGGCGGCGGTCTTCGCGGGGGCGTCGGATTTCGCTGGGGTTTCCCCCTTCGCGGGAGCGTCAGGTTTCGCCGGGGTCTCACCCTTCACGGGGGCGTCGGATTTCGCCGGGGTTTCCCCCTTCGCGGGAGTGACCCGCTTCGGGGTGGCTTCCGTGGCCGGGGCGTCGGGCTTCGCCTCCGGTGGGGTCGGCGCCGCCTGCTTGGGCTGCGGTTTCGCCACCGGCTTGGGCTTCGGCTTGGGCGTCTTGTCGCCCGTGAACGCCTCGTACTCCTTCATGACCTCATCGGTCGGGCCGTCCAGGCGTAGTTCGCCGCGCTCCAGCCACAGGACACGTTCGCAGGTGTCGCGGATGGACCGGTTGTTGTGGCTGACCAGGAACACCGTGCCCGCGTGCTTGCGCAGTTCGCGGATGCGGGCCTCGGAGCGCTTCTGGAAGGAGCGGTCGCCGGTGGCCAGGGCCTCGTCGATGAGCAGGACGTCGTGGTCCTTGGCGGCGGCGATGGCGAAACGGAGGCGGGCGCCCATGCCGGAGGAGTATGTGCGCATGGGCAGGGTGATGAAGTCGCCCTTCTCGTTGATGCCGGAGAAGTCGACGATCTCCTGGTAGCGCTCCTTGACCTGCTCGCGGGACATGCCCATGGCGAGGCCGCCGAGGTGGACGTTGCGCTCGCCGGTGAGGTCGCTCATGAGGGCGGCGGAGACACCGAGCAGAGAAGGCTGGCCGTTGGTGTAGATCCGGCCGTTCTCCACGGGGAGCAGTCCGGCGACCGCCTTGAGCAGGGTGGACTTGCCGGAGCCATTGGTGCCGATGAGGCCGACGGCCTCGCCCCGGTAGGCGACGAAGGAGACATCGCGCACCGCGTGCACGGTCCGCACGCCGGACGCCTTCTCGGCCTGCTTGCGGCGCAGGATGCGGTTCAGAGCGGCGGTGGCCGAACCGCGGCCCGCGCCCGTGCCGTTGACCCGGTAGATGATGTCGACGCCGTCGGCCACGACGGTGGGGATGCGCTCGTCGGTGTCGGTGTCGGTGTTCAGGTGATCAGCCACGGCCGTACGTCTCCTCAGCCTTCCAGAAGTAGATGAAGCCGCCGACTCCGGCGAGCAGCGCCCAGCCCGTCGCGATCGCCCATACGTGCGGGGGCAGTTGGCTCGCGTGGAAGCTGTCGATCAGGGCGAAGCGCATCAGGTCGATGTAGATGGCGGCGGGGTTGGCCTGGAGTGCGGTGCCGATCCAGGACGGCAGGCTGTCGTGCTGGGCGAGCAGATGATCGATGCTCCACATGACGCCCGAAACGTACATCCAGGTGCGCAGCACGAACGGCATCAGCTGTGCGATGTCCGGGGTCTTCGCGCCGATCCGGGCCAGGATCATGGAGATCCCGGCGTTGAAGGTGAACTGGAGCACCAGCGCCGGGATCGCCAGCACCCAGGACGCGGCCGGCGGCACGCCGAAAGCGAGCAGGATCACCACGAGCGCGCCCATGGAGAACAGCAACTGCTGCAACTGCTGGAGGCAGAACGAGATCGGCAGCGCGGCGCGCGGGAAGTGCAGGGCGCGGACGAGACCGAGGTTGCCGGAGATCGCGCGTGTGCCCGTGAGGATCGAACTCTGCGTGAATGTCCAGATGAACACGCCCGTGACCAGGAAGGGGATGTAGTCCGGGACGCCCTTCTTGGTCTGGAGCAGGACACCGAAAATGAAGTAGTACACCGCCGCGTTGAGCAGCGGGGTCATGACCTGCCAGAGCTGGCCGAGCTTCGCCTGGCTGTACTGCGCGGTGAGCTTGGCGGTGGAGAAGGCCCGGATGAAGTGGCGGCGGGCCCACAGACCGCGCACATATGCGGACAGCGTGGGGCGGGCGCCGCTGACGGCGAGGCCATGACGCGCGGCGAGCGCCGAGAGGTCGATGTCGGCGGGGGTGGCGGTGACGGCGGGGGTCGCTTTGACGGAGGTGGGGGCCGTGGCGGCCTGTGCCGTCGGGGGCGGTGTGTCGAGGACCTGGCTCACATCCGCTGCTTTCGCTCGGGGGTGGGGGTGCGCGGGCCGGTCCTCGACGTCTCCGTACGCGCGGCGCTCCGGCGCGTACAGGTCGCTCGGGCGCGTGCAGGTCGCTCGGGCGCGTGCGTTCCGCGGACTTCCTCGACGCGCCTTCTCTTACGCGTCTCTTCACGTTCTCTTACGTCGGGACGGGACCGTATCGTCGTAACGCGAGAGTAGGGCCATTCGGCGTCGGGACGCAACCGTATCGTCGTAACGCCCTATGCTGGACGGCATGACCAGCAACGCCGACGGACCACAGTCGCGACCGCGCCGCCGGCCTCCGGCGGGCGCGGCGGTGCTGCGCGAGGACGTGACGGAGGCGATCAGGGCGGCCGTGTTCGAGGAACTCGCGGCCGTCGGCTACGCGCGCATGTCGATCGAGGGCATCGCCCGGCGGGCGGGGGTCGGCAAGACGGCGGTGTACCGGCGGTGGCGTTCCAAGCTGCACCTGGTGCTGGACATCGTCTCGGCGATCGCCGTGCAGGGGCTGCCCGCGCCGGACACCGGCTCCCTGGAGGGCGATCTGCGGCTGCTGTACGAGGTGATGTCCCGTGCGCTGCGGCATCCGATCGCCTCGCAGATCATTCCCGACCTCCAGGCCGAGGCCGCGCGCAATCCCGACATCGCCCAGGCCATGCGGAAGGCGCTGCGGGAGGGGCAGGACGGCGTGGCCAGCACGATCATCGCGGCGGCGGCGAAGCGGGGGGAGTTGCGTGCCGGGTTCGATCACGAGCTGGCGCTCGATCTGATCTCCGGGCCCTTGTACTGGCGGTCCGTGGTGATCCGCAGCCCGAAGCTGCCGAAGGGCTATCTGGGGGCGCTGGCCCGGGGGACGGCGGTGGCGTTGCAGGCGCTGTGAGGCGGTGCCGGTGCCGGTGCTGGTGCGCCTGGGCGGTGGGGGCGTTGTGGGCGTTGGTGACGGTCGGGGTGATCAGGTGATCAGGTGGCGCGTGATCGTTTGCCGGTGCGGGTTGTGTGTGGCTGGGCGCGCAGTTCCCCGCGCCCCCTTCAGGGGCGGTGCCGGGACGCCAGCTCTCTCGCCAAGGTCGTCAGGTCCGGTGCGCGCAGGATTCGGTCGAAGCCTGGCAGGGGGACGTGCAAGGGGGGCGTCCAGCGCGCGGGGATCGCTTCGGCGCCGTACAGCGCGCCGGCCAGAGCGCCTGTCACCGCCGCCACGGTGTCGGTGTCACCGCCCAGGTCGATCGCCGCGCGGAGGGCCTGTTCGTACGAGGACGTGGTCCGTACCGCCCAGACCGCCGAACCGAGACAGGGCCAGACCGCTCCGTTGAACTCCGTGGCGAGATCGGGATGCCAGTCGGGAGCGAGGACGTTGGCATAGCGGGCGCGGTGATCGGGGTGTACGGCGGCCAGGGTCGCCGGGAGCGCGGTGAACGGGTCGGCGTCGGCCAGGGCGAGGCGTATCAACTCATGGAGGATCGCCGTGCCTTCCCAGGCCGCCGGGTCTCCGTGGGTCAGGGCGGACAGGCGGCGGGCGGCGGCCATGGTGGCGTCGCGGCCCTCGGGCGCGAAGTACACGGCCGAGGGGGCGGCCCGCATCAGCGCACCGTTGCCCGCCGCGCGCTGACTGACCCGGAAGTGGGCGCCAGCGGCCGTGTTCCAGGGGTTGCCGCTGGTGAGGACTGCCTCGGTCTGGAGGCCGATGTCCTTCGGTTCGGCCGCCGCCCAGCGCCGGAACCGGCGGAAGACGTCGGGGAGTTCCAGCCCCCCGTGCTCCAGCAGTGACTCCGCGACCAGGACCGCCATCTGGGTGTCGTCCGTCGCCTCTCCCGGGTCCCAGCCACTGCCCCCGCACATCTCCCCGCCGTGCCCGGCGACCGGGAAGCGGGCGCTGAACGCGCCCTCGGGGCCGAACTCGAAAGGGGCGCCCAGGGCGTCGCCGACCGCCGAACCGAGCACGGCTCCCGTGGCGCGGGAGAGGGACGGAGGGGCAGGAGGGGTGGAAGGGGCAGGAGGGGCAGGAGGGCGGGGGCGTCCTGGGGATGACGGTGAGGTCATTCGAGCAGGTTACGGGTGTGCCAGGTGCGCCCGAACGATCAGACCGCAGGGATTGGGGTGCGCCCGAACGATCAGACCCGATCTGATCGTTCGATCAGAGCCGCGCCGCCCCCGGGAACCTCCGAAGCCATCCCTCCCACGCCGAAGTGATCATGTCCTGGACGTCGTGCTTGGCCTTCCAGCCCAGTTCGGCGGTGATGCGGTCGGCGGAGGCCACCACGCGGGCCGGGTCGCCGGGGCGACGGGGGGCGACGGTGGGGGTGCGGTGGTGGCCGGTGATCGCGTTGATGCGGTCGATCATCTCGCGGACGGAGACGCCCTCGCCGCGGCCGATGTTGAGGGTGAGGTCGCGGCCGGGGGAGGCGGCCAGCGCGCGGGCGGTGGCCACATGGGCGTCGGCCAGATCGGCGACGTGGATGTAGTCCCGTACACAGGTGCCGTCGGGGGTCGGGTAGTCGTCGCCGAAGATCTGTGCGGGCGCGTCCTCGGTCAGCTTCTCGAAGACCATCGGGACGATGTTGTGGACGCCCAGGTCGGCCAGTTCGGGGCGGGCCGCGCCGGCCACGTTGAAGTAGCGCAGCGAGGCCGTGGCCAGGCCCGTTGTCCGGCCGGTCGCGCGGACCAGCCACTCGCCCGCCAGCTTTGTCTCGCCGTACGGGGACAGGGGCGCGCAGGGTGTCGCCTCCGTCACGAGTTCGACGTCGGGCATGCCGTAGACGGCCGCGGAGGAGGAGAACACGAAGGACGTCACCCCGGCCGCCGTCACCGCCTCCAGCAGCACCCGCAGGCCCTCGACGTTCTCCCGGTAGTAGTGCAGCGGCATGTCCACCGACTCGCCGACCCGCTTCTTCCCCGCCAGATGGACGACACCGGTGATCCCGTGCCCGGCGATCACTTTGCTGAGCCGGACCCCGTCCAGGACCGTACCGACCTCCAGGGGTACGTCGTCCGGCAGCCGCTCGGCGATGCCGGTGGACAGGTCGTCGTACACCACCGTCCGCTCGCCCGCCTCGGTCAGCGCGCGAACCACGTGCGCCCCGATGTATCCGGCGCCGCCGGTGATCAGCCAGGTCATCTGCCGCGATCCCCTCGTCAGTCGGTCTCGCCACACAGTGAAGCAGGCGGCGGACGGCCGTGCGCCGGGGACGTGGCGCGAAGACGTCGGGCGGAGGTCGGGACGGAAGTGGGCGCACCGGTCATGGCTCGCTCCGTGATCGATCGATCACGTCTTGGTCGTTCTCAGTCCGTCACCGCCGCGTCCAGCCGGGCCGTCAGGTCGTCCAGCCTGGCCTTCAGGTCGCGGATCTCGGCGATGTCGCAGCCGGTGGCGGTGGCGATCCGGCGCGGCACGTCCAGTGCGCGTTCGCGCAGGGCCTGGCCCTGCTCCGTCAGTCGAACCTCCACCGAACGCTCGTCCCGGGCGCTGCGCTCCCGGTGGACCAGACCGGCTGCCTCCAGGCGCTTGAGCAGGGGGGAGAGGGTGCCGGAGTCCAGGCGCAGATGTTCGCCGAGCTGTTTGACGGGAAGCTCGCCGTGCTCCCAGAGGACGAGCAGCACCAGGTACTGGGGGTAGGTGAGGCCGAGGTCCTTGAGGATCACGCGATAGAGGCCGTTGAACGCGCGCGAGGCCGCGTGCAGGGAGAAACAGACCTGGCGTTCGAGCAGGAGCAGATTCTGGTCGGGCCCATCGGTCACTGGCGTGGTGGTGGCTGGGGGCGGCGTCGACGTCGGGGTCATACGGCCAGCATACCTCTCGCCCATCATTGAGTTGCGGACAATTTAATTGTGTGCTTGGGTTATTCCTGTCGGTGGCCGAGCAGGTCGCCCGGTGCCGAACCCGGCATCGCACAGACTCCGAGAGGGATGGTTCATCCATGGACGCGCTCTACACCGCCGTCGCCACCGCCACCCACGGCCGCGACGGTCGGGCCGTCAGCTCCGACGGCAAGGTCGACGTCAAGCTGGCCCCGCCCGTCGAGCTGGGCGGTGACGGCCAGGGCACCAACCCCGAGCAGCTCTTCGCCGCCGGATACGCCGCCTGTTTCGGCAGCGCCCTCGGCGCGGTCGGCCGCCAGGCCAAGGTCGACGTCAGCGACGCCGCCGTCACCGCCGAGGTCGGCATCGGCAAGCAGGGTGAGGGCTTCGCCCTCAAGGTGACGCTCCGCATCGAGCTGCCCGACACCGTGGACGAGGCCACCGGCCGCAAGCTGGTCGAGACCGCCCACCAGGTGTGCCCGTACTCCAACGCCACCCGCGGCAACATCCCGGTCGAACTGGTCGTCGAGTAACCCGGACTGGGCAGGCGCCCCCGCCGAGCCGGCCTCAGCGCACCCGGGCCAGCACCTCTCCCGTCCGCTCGCTCCACGCCACCACCACCGCACCCTCCGGCACCGTGCGCCACCGCGTCAGCAGCACCCAGCGCACATTCCGCCGGTGCACGACGGCGGCGCGCTCGGCGCGGGTCGAGCCGGGGGAGAGGTACGTACGAACATCCGCCAGCCGATCGTTTCGCGCGGCCTCGTCCAAGGCCGGGTCCGGTACGGCCGGAGCGGCCACATCGACCCCGTACCCGGCCAGACCATGCACGGTGTCGCGCCCCTCGGCGAGGGCCACCTCACCGCGCCCGATGTGCGCCGCCGCCCACGCGTACGACACACCGCGCGGCGGCTGCGCAGAATCGATCTGATCGAACGATCGCGGCATCAGCGCCCCACCCTGAGCCGTGAGCAATCCCGCGCACGCCCCGCCCGCCGCCACCGCCCCCAGCGCCCGCCGCCAGGACGGCCAGGGCCGGGGCGCCGCGAGCTCCACCGCGAGCGCGGTCTGCGGCGCCACCAGGGCGAGGGCGAGCACTCCGCCGCCGACCGGAGCACGGCCCAGCAGGCCGTACGCGACCACCGCGCACCCCGCCACCGCCATCAGCACCAGCGGATCCCGCCACGACCCGCGCCGCGCTCGCAGCCACACCGCGGGCAACCCGGTCAGCAGCGCCAGCCAGCACACGCCGAGCAGATCCCCGGCGAACCGATCAACGCCGGCGTGATCGAAACCGTCGGCGAACGCGTCGTAGTAAGGCCAGCTCCAGATCACCACCCCCGCGCTCGCCACCGCCCATCCCCAGCACGGGAGCGCGCGGGCCCGTCCTCCCGCGATCAGTGCGACCGCCCCGACCCCGGCCCCGGCGCCGATCACGGGGTCGATCAGCACGATCGTGCCGTACAGCACGCCCAGAGTCGCGTATCCGAACGGACCGGGCAGCCCGCTCGGTCCGACGAACCGCACCCGCGCGGCGTTCCGCGCCCGCGTCGCCGTCAGCGCCCAGGCCCAGAACGTCAGCCCGATCGCGCACACCGACGGGTCCCCCAGACCACCGGTCAGCGGCAGCAGAGCGGGCGATCCACTGCCCGGCACCGGCTCGGTGCCCCACAGCAGCGTGGCCGTGGCGAGCGCGAGGACGGGAGCCCAGAGGCGCGTAGTCAGCATCCGCACGAAACGGCCCAGGCCCGTCAGCAGCACCAGCAGATTCACCGGCCCGGCCAGCCGTACGACCTCCCAGCCGCCCAGTCCGGTCAGGCGCGCGAAAACCCCTTGCGCGACCGTGTACGGCGAGTAGAAGAGGCTGCCCTCGCCCGGCAGCGCGGCCGTGGGGTGGCGCGGGTGCAGCAGATCAGCCGTGAGGCGTTCGACGACCGCCGCGTCCAGCCCGGCGTCGCAGCACAGCGGGATCCGCCAGAACGCCAGCGACACCACCAGCCAGAAGAGCAGTCCGCACACCTGGTACGGCGTCGGGCGCCGAGGACACCCACCGCGCAGGGCGGTCGCGCCGCGCACGGATCGCCTGGCGAGGACGCGGGCGTTCACCGGGCGGCCGGGGCGAGCGACGGAGGCGGGGGCACTGGCCCTACCTTCCCGCCGGGCCCTGGGACCGATCCCGTGTCACCGCAATGGACGAGCCCGTTCGGGAGGGCCGGCGGCGTCTTTGCCCGTGCGCCGACGGCCGGGGCGTCCGGCCGGTCGCCAGGTGGACGGTCGGCTCGGCGTGGGCCGCGAAGTACTCATACGGACTCCCGGAGTGCGTGGGACATCGGCGGTTCAGCGGCTGTCGCCGGCGGCGGTGGTGCTCGCAGCCGAGAGCCGCGCCACGGTGGTCGGCGGGAGCCGGGTGAGCGAGACCGCCGCGGGCACAGGATGCCGGTCCCGCGGCGGCACCACCACCGGCCACCCCGCCGTCTCGCCCGTCTGCCCCAGCACCACCTGCCGTACGACCCGTTCGGCGGCGTGTCCGTCGTCGTACGGGCAGAAACGTTCACGGAACGCCGCGCGCAACTGCGTCGAACGGGAGCCGCACCAGTGGCCGGAGGCGAAGATGTCGATCAGTTCGTCCTCGCCGCGGGCGATCGCGCCCGGCGGGAAGGCGCGCAGATCGAAGTAGGTGCCGCGGGCCGCGTCGTACGCCGCCCAGTCGTCCATGTGGAGCACGATCGGCCGATCGAGTCCCGCATAGTCGAACATCAGCGGCGCGTAGTCGGTGACCAGGGCGTCCGAGGCCAGACACAGGGACTGGATGTTCGGGTGATCACTGACGTCGATCAATCGATCTGGCAATCGGTCACCGAGGCCGTGCGCAGGCATGCGGGCCAGGACGACGAAACGCGGGCCGAGGCGGCGCAGGACGCCCTCCAGGTCCAGCCGCGCGGCCTGGGCGCGGCGGTAGTCGCGGTGGGCGGGCGCGTACAGGAGCGCCACCGCGTCCGCGGGGACGCCGAGCGACTCGCGCAGCCGGGCCACGTCCGCCGAGGCCGTCTGCTGGAAGACGTCGTTGCGTGGTCGGCCGTACTCCAGTGTCCGGTAGCTGCCGGGGAAGACCCGCTCGAAGGTGAGCGTGGAGTGCCGGTTCGCGGAGACGACGTAGTCCCATTGATCGACCGCGCGGAGCAGCTGACCGAAGTCGGTGCCGTGGGCCGCGGCCGGGTGCTCCAGGAGATCCAGGCCGAGATGTCCGAGCGGGGTGCCCTGGCCGGTCTGCACGACGATCTGATCTGATCGTTTGATCAGTCGGGGGTCGAGATCGGTGTTGGTGACGATGTAGGTCGAGCGGGCGAGCGCGCTCCAGTAGGCGGCCGTGTCCGGGGTGAGGCGGCGCGCGCCCGGTGGCACGGTGTGCTGCTGTTCGGGGCGGGCGATCCACGCGGTCCGGATGTGCGGGGCCAGCGAACGGAACGCGGCTTCCAGCGCGCCCGGCTCGCACCCGTACCCCGCCTCCGCGGTGAACACCGCCCGGTCCGCGCGCAGCGGCAGGCGGCGCTGGATGCCGTAGTGCAGCCGCAGGGCACTGGTGCGCAGGGCGCGGGTCAGGCGGGCGGTGAGCCTCGCCGCGCGGCGGGTGCCGTCGGTGATCCGGCGCAGGGTGCGCCGGGTGCGGTGCGCGCCGAGGCGGAGCAGGAGGTGACGAGGGGCGACCCGGGCACCGCGGGCGCGGTGGCGGCGGCAGCAGGCGCGGGCGCGGCGCAGGAAGTCGGTGTGCGCGCGGCGCGGGAGACGGGCGGACTCCGCCGTGAGGTGGGCGAGCATGCGGCGGTACAACGCCGGTCGCCAGGACGAGAGTTCGGGGTGCTGTTCGAGGAACGCGAAGACGCGATCGTACTGATCGAAGATGCTCGTCCGGCCGGGCGTGTCGGCGGGGCGGGGCCGCCTGTGGTGCACGCAGACCTGATCGAGTGTGGCGAGGCTCCCGGCGCTGAGGAGTGTCGCGTACGACCAGACGAAGGGCAGATCGGCGGGCGCGGGACCGGTGAGCGTTTTCGTGAGCGCTTCGCTGAACTCGCGGCGGTACGCCCCGCTCCAGGCCGGTGTTCCGAGCAGTTCGGGGCGGTCGGTGAGCGCGAAGGGCGCCGGGCCGCGCTCACCGAGAACGGAAGGACCCGCGGCCGGGAGCGGCTCGCCCGTGCGGTCGAGACGGGCGTGCGCGTGGATCAGGACGTCCGGCTCGTCGGTCTCCTTCAGCCGGTCGGCGATCGTGCGCAGCGCGTGCGGAGCGAGGGTGTCGGCGCCGTCGAGGAAGAGCAGATAGTCACCGGTCGCCCGCTCCAGGCCGGCGGTACGGGCGCGGCCGGAGTGTTCGGGCAGCCGGACGGCACGCACGCGCGCGTCGCGGGCCGCGAACTCTTCGACGATCTCGCCGCAGACATCCGGCGAACCGTCGTCCACCGCGATCACTTCGAGATCGCTGTACGACTGGGAGAGCACCGACTCCAGGCATTCGTGCAGGTACGCCTGGACCTGGTACGCGGGGACGATGACACTGAACCTGGGCAAGGGGGCATCCATGGGTCGTCGCGGGCGTTCTGCCCGGCAACGGCCCGCGGGGCACGGGAGTTACGCGGAGTACGGCAATCGAGGGACAGGAGCGGGCCGTTTTCGACCCGCCCCAACGACGTTCAGCCGGTGGTCACTTGATCATCGGGCAGGTGATCACTCGGCCCGTGGCCGCTCGGATCGATCACGGCTTCGGTGATCGATCGACCGTCGATCCGGCCGCTCCGCTCCCGAATTCGCCGATCATTCGATCAACTTTCAGTGATCACTTGACCGCGCCCGCCATCACCCCCGACACGAACTGCCGCTGGAACGCGAAGAACACCACCAGCGGGATCACCAGGGAGATGAACGCACCCGGCGCCAGCACATCGATGTTGTTGCCGAACTGCCGCACCTGCGTCTGGAGCGCCACCGTGATCGGCTGGCTGTCGGCGTCCGTGAAGACGAGCGCGACCAGCATGTCGTTCCACACCCACAGGAACTGGAAGATGCCCAGGCTCGCGATCGCCGGCCCGCCGAGCGGCATCACCACGGTGGCGAACAGCCGCAGCTCTCCGGCGCCGTCCAGCCGCGCCGCCTCCAGCAGTTCCTTGGGGATCTCGGCGAAGAAGTTCCGCAGCAGGAACACCGCGAACGGCAGCCCGAAACCGACGTGGAAGAGGATCACGCCCAGGATCGATCCGAACAGACCGATCCCGCCGAAGAGTTCGGCGATCGGGATCAGCGCCACCTGCACCGGCACCACCAGCAGCCCGACCACGGCGAGGAACCACCAGTCGCGGCCGGGGAACTCCATCCAGGCGAACGCGTAGCCCGCGAGCGAACCGATCACCACGACCAGCACGGTCGCCGGGACCGTGATGGTGATGGTGTTCAGCAGTGAGCCGGTGATGTCGTCGTTCCTCAGCAGCGTCTCGTACGACTGGAGGGTGAGCTGGGACGGCTCGGTGAACACGTTCCACCAGCCGTTCGCCGCCATGTCCTGCGGGGAGCGCAGCGAGGACAGCAGCAGCCCGAACGTCGGCACCAGCCAGAACAGACCGACGACGATCAGGAACACCCTGACCACGCCGCCGCTCAGCCGCCCCACGATCCGTGCGCCCAGGGACGGCCGGGCCACCGTCCGCGCGGGTGACGCTTTGTTCACTCGCTCAGACTGAACGGTCATCGCCTGCCCTCCCGCCGCAGCCGCCGGACGTTGAACCACATCACCGGGATCACCAGAAGCAGCAGGAACACCGCGATCGCGCTCGCGATGCCCGGCTGGTCCTCGGAGAAGCCCTTGCGGTACAGCTCCAGCGCGAGCACGTTCGCGTCGTCCTGCGACGAGCCCGGCGCGATGATGAAGACCAGGTCGAACACCTTGAGCACATTGATCATCAGGGTGACGGTCACCACCGCGAGCACCGGCGCGAGCAACGGCACCGTGATCCGCCGGAACACTTGCCACTCATCGGCCCCGTCGACCCGCGCCGCCTCCATCAGTTCGCGCGGCACACTCGCGAGCCCCGCCGCGATCAGCACCATCGCGAAACCGGCCCACATCCAGATGTACGAGCCGATGATCGCCGGGGTGACCAGGGACGGGCCGAGCCAGTCCAGGCCGTTGTACGGCTCCTTGAAGTTGTCGGCGGGCAACCGCAAATGAGCGCCGTCGGCCGCTTCCGGCAGCGTGAACGTGCCGTCGTCGCCGGCCTCGGTGGAGGCCACCACCCGGCCGTCCTTGACCGCCTCGACCGTCATGCCGGCGTAGCCGAGTTCGGCGGGATCGGGGGCGCCCAGGGTGCCGACGCCCTCGCCGCGGGTGAAGTCCTGCCAAGCCGTGCCGGTCACCTTGCCCGGTTCCGCCCGTGCCGTCGCCGCGGGGGCCGCGGCGTCGGGCAGCTGGTCGGGGGCGACTCCGACCAGGGGCAGACTGATCACTTCGCCCGCCCGGACCGGCTCACGCGTGAGGAAAGCGCCCTCGGACGCGGGATCGGCGATCAGCGGCGACTCCCGCCCCGGATGCGCCTTGGGGAACGCCGACGACTCGGCGAACGTGTCGTGCACGCCCACCCAGATCGCGTTCGCCACGCCCTTGTCCGGATCCTGGTCGTACACCAGCCGGAAGATGATCCCCGCCGCGAGCATCGAGATCACCATCGGCATGAAAACGATCAGCTTGAACGCGGTGCCCCAGCGGACGCGTTCGGTCAGCACGGCGAAGACCAGTCCGAGCGCGGTCGCGACCGTCGGTGCGAACACGATCCAGATGATGTTGTTCTTCAGCGCCGTGCGGATGCCGTCGTCCGTGAAGAGCGCCCGGTAGTTGTCGAATCCGGCGAAACCGTCGCCGGACTGGTCGTAGAAGCTGCGGATGACCGAGTACCCGATCGGGTAGACCACGAGCGCCCCGAGCAGCACCACGGCGGGCAGCAGGAACAGCGCCACCACCGTCGTACGGGTCCCGGTCACGCTCTTTCGACCACGGGGAGCGGCAGGAGGCGCGCCGCCCCCCGCCACCGCCGGCGATTTCATCGCCGCTCAGTTCCCGTACGCCTTGGCCGCTTCCGCCTCCAGTTGCTCCTGTGTCCCCGCGATGTCGGTGGGGTCCGTCAGGAAGTCCTGGAGGATCTTCCACTCGCCCTTGCCGGGCGTGCCGCCGAAGGCCTGCGGGGCCTGGTCGGACATGTCGAAGCGGAAGTCGTCACCGGCCGCGACGAGCGCCTCGGCCGTCTTGCGCTGCACGTCGTTCGGGTACGCCGAGGAGTCGACGTTCTTGTTCGGCGACAGATAGCCGCCGAGCTTCGCCTGTACGGTCGCCGCGTCCGGGGAGGCCAGGAAGGTGGCCAGCGCCTGCGCAGCCTCGGAGTCCTCCAGGATCACGGCCGCGTCGCCGCCGGACACCACGGGCGCGGTGTCGCCGACCGCCGGGAACGGGAACACCTTGGCGTCCGTCCCGACCTGAGCGTCCGTCTCCGCGATGTTCACCTGAACAAAATCGCCCTCGAAGACCATGCCGGCCTTCGGTTGATCGCCCCCGGTGAACGTTTGCGTCACGGAGGCCGGGAATTCGGTCTGGAGCGCGCCGTCGGCGCCGCCCGCTATGTAGTCCTCCTTGCCCCAGATCTCGGCGAGCGTGGTCAGCGCGTCGGTGACCGACGGGTCGGTCCACGGGATCTCGTGCGCCGCGAGCTGGTCGTACTTCTGCGGACCGGCCTGCGACAGATAGACGTTCTCGAACCAGTCGGTCAGTGTCCAGCCGTCCGCGCCCGCGACCGAGAACGGGGTGACGCCGGAGTCGTAGACGGTCTGCGCGGCGGTGAGCAGTTCGTCCCAGGTCTGCGGCTCAGTGGCGCCCGCGTTCTCGAAAACCTGGTTGTTGTACCAGATCAGGGATTTGTTGGCCGCCTTGTAGAAGACGCCGTACTGCTCGCCGTCGACCTTGCCGAGGTCCTGCCAGCCCTGGGAGTAGTTCTTGGTGAGCTGCTCCTGGGCCTCCGGTCCGAGGGGCTTGGCCCAGCCCTTCTCCACGGCCTGCTCGATCGCCCCGACCTGCGGCAGCATCGCCACGTCCGGCGGGGCGCCGCCCGCGATCTTCGAGCCGAGGAAGTTGATGATCGGGTCCTGCGCTGGCACGAAGGTGACGGAGGCGCCCGTGCGCTTCTCGAACTCCTCCAGCACCTTCTTGAAGTTGGCCTGCTCGGGGCCGGTCCAGACGGCGGCGACTTCGAGGCTCTGGCCGTCGAGCTGGGGGAGGGTGACGGAGGCTGCCGTCTCCCCGCCGCCGGAGTTCTCGTCGCCGGCCTCCGGGTCGTCGTCGCCACCGCAGGCGGTCAGCGAGAGGGCGAGCGCCGCCGCGAGGGAGGCGGCGCAGAGACGGGCGGCAGTGCGTGTGCGGGACGTCCGTAGGTGGCGGATGGTGTCGCTCCTGCTGTGCATCACGGCCCCGTTCTTCGGATCTCGTCGAACGTTCGCTACGTGCGGTTTGGTTTACGCCGGGCGCCAGGGGTCGGCAAGAGCGGGCGCAGTGTCAAGAGCACGATCGTGACCGCGTCGTGACTGTGCGGGCTACGGGGCTTGACGGTGGGGGTGATGGGGTCTGGCGGGTTCTGACGGGGTGGGGACAGCTCGCCCGCGGGGGCGGCGTATCGAGGCCCTGCGAGGGCGATGGCCCGCACCGTGGACAGGCGTCTCCGGCCATGCGCGACCGCCCCTGCGGCGTGGGCCGCCCCGCCGCACCCGACCGACGAGGGCAGTCACCGTCACCTCGAACCCACCGCCCCTACAGCAGCGAAGGCACCTCCGGCGCCGACACCTCCCGTGCCGCCCGCTCCAACGCGCTGGCCAGCAGGGCCAGATCCGTCGGCCCGTTCCCCAACTCCCGGACCGGGCGGCGGGTCGGCGGGTCGCCCGCCCGCTCCCACTCCACCGGCACGACCGTCGGGCGCAGGGTCGCCGTGCGCGGGATACGGCCCGTCACCCGGCCGCCCTGGAAGGCGGTGACCCGGCCGTCGCCCGCCGTGAGGCCGCCCCGCCCCGGCGCGGGCTCCTCGGGGCCCGCCACGGGTGCCTCAAGCTCCACTCGCAGGGCCGCCCGCCGGACCGGCTCGGTCTCCGCCGTACGGCCGCCCGGGTGCGCCGCCGTCACCAGGTGCACCCCCAGCCGCTCGCCCTCCCGCGCCACCGCCTCCAGCGCGCGCATCACCGAGCCCGCCGCCGGGCGGCCGGGTGAGCCCAGCGCGGGGGACACGAGCGCGTCCAGATCGTCGACCACGACCACCAGCCGGGGGAGCGGCGGCGAGGGCTCCGACTGTCTGCGCGCCGCCGCGGGCCGCAGCCGCAGCGTCCTGCTGGGCGGCGTGTCGATGTCCCCGGACCCCGACAGAGATCCGGAACCCGACAAAGATCCGGACCCCAGCGAGGACCCGGACCCCGACAAGAACCCAGAGCCCGACAATGACCCGGAGCCCGGCAAGGATCCGGAATCGGACCCCGGCGAGGATCCGTACGCAGGCCCCGGCGCGGACAAGGAGCCCGACCCCGCGTCGCCGCTCTCCGGGGTGCGCTGGGGCACGATCCGGCCCGGCATCGCGTGCCCGGCCCGCCCGCCCTGCCCCGGCTCACCCGCGTGCCAGCCCGTGAAGTCCGTACGGCCCACCAGTTCCGCCCGCCGCTTCAGCTCCGCCGACAGCGACTGGGCGAACTCCCGCATGCGGACCGGGTCGTTGGCCGTCAGATGGGTCGTGACATGCGGCAACTCGGTGCAGACCCGCAGACCGTCGCCGAGTCCCTCGCCCGCCCCCACGCCGTCCCGTCCGTCTATCAGGATCATGCCGAGCCGGTCGGGGCGCTCGGCCGCCGCCAGCGAGGCCACGACCGCCCGCAGCAGCTCCGTACGACCGCTGCCCGCCGGCCCCTCGATCAGCAGATGCGGGCCCTCGGCCACCAGGTCCACGCCGACCGGCCCGCGCGGCCCCGCCCCCAGCACCGCCCACGCGCGCCCACCGACCGCCTGCCGGTCGTCGGCCGCGTCCGCCCAGCGGGCCATCAGGGACGCCGGGGTGGCCCGCGCCAGCCCCAGCTCGTCCAGCAGCCGTGCCGTCTGCGGCAGCGGAGCCGACACGCGCGCGTGCCGCTCGCCGCCCGTGCCCTCCGGCCGCAGTGGTGCCAGCGCCCGCGCGAACCGCTCCGACCAGGCCGGGGACACCGCGTCCACCGCGCCCAGCGTGCCCTGTCCCACCGGACCGCGCCCCTGGCCGCCCGACGCCACCCGCAGCAGCCGCAACGCCGTCGCCACATCCCCGCCGAGCAGCGCCACCGCCCCGCACTCCCGGAACAGCGGCACCATCGCGCACGCCGCCTCGAACGTCTCCGTCACCGGCGACGAAGGTGCCGCCGCCGCCGTCTCCGCCAGGCACAGGACATGGACACCGGCCCGGGGCCCCTCCACCGACAGCCGCGCGAGCGCCTCCTGGATCCCGGAGCCGCCGGGATCGCCGTCCACCACGACGACCGTGTACGGCCCCGGAACACCGCCCCCGACGGCGTCCGGCGTGTCCCTCGCCCAGGAAGGCCGGTTGGCCGCACCCGGACCACCGTTTCCGTCGCCTTCGCGCGCGGGGACGTCGTACCGGAGCGTGCCGTCCGCGAGCCGGTCCTCCAGTCGCCGGAGCAACTCCTCCGTCCGCGCGGTCGCCTGTTCGCGGTCGTAGGCGAGGAGCAGCCGGCAGTCCTGGCCGTGGCGCGGGCGGACGTGGGGGAGCCAGCCGAGCCAGGACCACTCGGCGATACGGTCGTGCACCGGGCGCGCGCGGTCCGCGCTGATCAGGACGATCTCCAGGCCGTCCGGCGAGTGCAGCGCGGCCAGCTGGGCCAGCACCGCGCGGGCCAGCCCGGCCAGCCGGGGGCGCGGTCCGGCCAGGCCCAGCGCGCCCGCCTCGCGCAGATCGGCGGTCACGGGTACGGCGGGCAGCAGGCCGGAGCCGTCCGGCGCGGCCCGGTCGGTCGTGCCCAGCCGGACCGTGAGCGCCTCGGGGTGGCCCGGTGAACGCTCCCACAGGCGCGGGCCCGGTCCCAGCGCGGTGAGCAGCAGCGCCGCCGGGTCCGGCCAGGTCTCCGGCGACGGGAAAGCGACGGTGGCGGCGGAGGCGTGGGTGGCGGTGGCGGCGTACGGGGATGTCCCGCGCGCGTGGGGCGCCTCGTCGCCGTACGGATCGATGCCGTCGGTCCCGCCCGGCTGCGGCTCGCCCTTGCCCCCGGCCAGCCGCCGCGCCCACGCGGAGAGGCCGCCGCGCCTGCGTACGCCCGGTGCGGGGGCGTCGGTGTCGCGGAGCGGCGTGTTCCGGCGTCCGCCTACGGGGCCGTCCACAGGGCCGTCGACTGGGCCCGGACCGGGTCCGGTTCCGCCCGTCGCGGGGCCGTACTCGCCCGCGTATCCCGTAGCGGCGGCGTCGTACGTCGCGGTGAAGTCCCCGCGCCCGTCCCGCACCGGACTCCCGCCACCGCCGCCATAGCCCGGCGCCCCCGCGCGCGTGCCCATCCCCAGCCCCGCCCCGTGCGTGTCGCCCTCGCTTCCGCCGGAAGGGCCACCAGGGCGTTCACCAGCGCGTTCACCGGGGCGCTCACCAGCGCGGTACCCGGGCTGACCGCCAGAGGCCCCGCCCAGGAGCCCACCCGCGGATCCCCCCGTGGAACCGCCCGCAGACCCGCCCGTAGAACCGTCCGCAGCCCCGCCCCCGCCCCCATGCCCACCCCGTCGGCCGTTCTCGATCCGAGGTGCCCCGCTCTGCCCCGGCACGATCGGCGGTGCCACGGGCGCGTGCTCCTGGGCGCCGGGGGAGTCCCACCCGGCCGTGGTGTGCGCCACCGGCGTGTCACCGCCCGGGGAGCCCGCCCCGGCGACCCGCGGTGCGCTGCCCACGGGGTCCGTGGTCGGAGCCCCGGGGTCCGGGGTCCCCGTCGCGGGCGACACGCGCACGTACCCCTCCCCGTCCGGCTCCGTGCGCAGCCGCGCGCCCGGCCCGCCCGGCGGAGCGATCCGCAGGGCCGACTCGCCTATCCGCAGCAGCGCGCCCGGCGCGAAACGCACCGCGCGCGTGCCGACCCGGCGGCCGTCCAGCGCCGTGCCGTTCGTGGAGTCCAGGTCGGCCACCGCCGCGCGGCCGTCGGCGGCGAGGGTCACCGCGCAGTGCAGCCGGGAGACGTCCGGGTCGTCGAGGGGCACGTCGGCGTCGGCGGAGCGGCCGACGGTGACCTGCCCGCCGTGCAGCAGATGGACGCCGCCCGCGTCCGGGCCCGCGATGACGTCCAGGCGGGCCGGGGCGTCGGCCAGCTCGGGATGCGGCTCGGGGTCGGCCGGGGCGCCCACGGACAGCACGGAGCCGTCGACCAGCGGCGGCTCGCCCAGGGTGCAGCGCTGGGCGTCCAGTCGCTCCGCGCCCGCGAAGAGGACCACCGGCCCGCGATCGGCGCCCGCCTCCCCCGCGACCGCCGACGCCAGGGCCGAGGCGACCGCCGACAGGGCCGTCCCGGCCGGTGCGGTGACCAGCACGTCGCAGCGCGCGGCGCGGCCACGGGCCTCGGAGGGCGGGCCGAGCGGGTCTACGACGGTCAGCCGGATCTGCATCGCCGTCAGCGGTCCCTTCTGCGCGGGCGCCCACGGGACGGGTCGGGCCGAACCGCGGTCCCCCACCGCGGACTTCCCCCCACCGCACGAGCACGTCGGCCAGTACTGACCCGCATCCTCGCACCTGCCACTGACAACGCGCCCGCCGCCCACCGTCAAGTGATCTTGATTGGTCGGCTCTGCCCGCAAAAGTGCCTGACCCATGCTCGGCCCTGGACCGATTGAGGTCGGCTTGGGACCGACTTGAGATCGGTCACGTCCGCCTTCGGCAACCAAGCGACCGACCCGAGCGTCTTTCCGTCGAACACGAGCGGGAATCTCTGTCCCTGACCGGAAATCTCCGTCGGGCCCCGCGAACCGTTCCGAGCACCACACCCTCGAACCGTTCCGAGCACAGCCTCCATCCGCTCGGAACACAGCCTCCACCCCGCTCCGAGCACAGCCTCGAAACCGCTCCGAGCCCCCATGGCGACCGAATGACGACCGAATGACGACCGAATCAGACGACCACAGGACGACCTGACCACCACAGGACGCCGACCTGACCCACCCCCAGGCCGACCGGCCAGACCACACACGGCACCCCGGCGGCGGGCAGCGCGGCACTACAGTGGGTCGGAACACCCGTAGCACACCCCACCACGGTGTACGGACCAGGCAAGCAGGCAAGTAGCAGCCAGCAAGCAGCAGGGAGCGCATGACGTGCGGCCGGTAGGCAGCAAGTACCTCCTGGAGGAGCCGCTCGGACGCGGCGCCACGGGCACCGTCTGGCGCGCCCGCCAGCGTGAGACAGCGGGTGCCGAGGCGGCCGTGCCCGGCCAGCCCGGGGAGACCGTCGCGATCAAGGTCCTCAAGGAGGAGCTGGCCGGCGACCCGGACGTGGTGATGCGCTTCCTCAGGGAGCGTTCCGTGCTGCTCCGGCTCACCCACCCGAACATCGTCCGGGTGCGCGACCTGGTCGTCGAGGGCGATCTCCTGGCCCTGGTCATGGACCTCGTCGACGGCCCCGACCTGCACCGCTACCTGCGGGAGAACGGCCCGCTGACACCGGTCGCCGCGTCCCTGATGACCGCCCAGATCGCCGACGCGCTCGCCGCCAGCCACACCGACGGCGTGGTCCACCGCGACCTGAAGCCGGCCAACGTACTGCTCAAGCAGTACGACGCCCAGATGCACCCGATGCTGACCGACTTCGGCATCGCCCGGCTGGCCGACTCGCCCGGCCTGACCCGCACCCATGAATTCGTCGGCACGCCCGCGTATGTGGCGCCGGAGTCGGCCGAGGGCCGCCCGCAGACCTCCGCCGTCGACATCTACGGCGCCGGGATCCTGCTGTACGAGCTGGTCACGGGCCGTCCGCCGTTCTCCGGCGGCAGCGCGCTCGAAGTACTGCACCAGCACCTCAGCGCCGAGCCGCGCCGCCCCTCGACCGTCCCCGAACCGCTGTGGACGGTCATAGAGCGCTGCCTGCGCAAGAACCCCGACGAACGGCCCAGCGCCGTGAGCCTCGCGCGCGGGCTGCGCGCGGTCGCCGACGGCATCGGGGTGCACGCGAACTCGGCGCAGATCGCCGCCGCCGAGGGCGTCGCCGCGCTGCTCGCCCCCGACCCGTCCCCGGCGGCCGTGCCCGGCACGCCCGGCGCGGCCGACCCCACCCAGGTGCTGCCGCACAGCCCGGCGGGCGCCTACGACCCCGCCGCCGCGACCAGCGTGCTGCCGCACACCGGCGGGCCGTCCGGCGCCGCCGACCCCACCGCCGTACTCCCGAGCACCGGTGCGGCCGACCCGACGGCCGTCATGCCGCCGATGCCGCCGAACCAGCCCGGCACCCCGCCGCAGGGCGATCAGCCGCACCCCTGGCAGAACCAGATGCGCGCCGCGCGGGACCGCAACGAACAGACGCAGGTCCAGTACCTCGACCCCAGCCAGGACCCGCTGCGCCGCCGCCCCCAGCGACAGGTCGCCCGCCCGCAGCAGCAGCCCCACCAGCCACAACCTCACCAGCCCCAGCCCCACCAGCAGCCCCATCAGCCGCAGCCCCGGCCGCAGCAGGCCCCGCCGCCCGGATACGGCTATCCCCAGCAGCACCAGCCCCAGCAGCAACATCTGCCCCAGCACCAGCCGCAGCACCCGCCCCAGCAGTACGCGCCCGCGCCCCCTCAGCCACAGCAGCCCCAGCCGCAGCGGTACGCCCCGCCGTCGCCGCCGCAGCAGACCCGCCCGCCGCGCGAGCCGCGCCAGCGCAGCTCCAGCCCGATGCGGATCCCCGGCCTGGGCTGCCTCAAGGGCTGCCTCTTCACCCTCGTCATCCTCTTCGTGGCCGGCTGGCTGGTCTGGGAACTGAGCCCGTTGCAGGACTGGATCGGCACCGGCAAGGGTTACTGGGACCAGCTCACGGACTGGTTCACCGCGGTGACGGGCTGGATCGGCGACCTGGGCGGCGGCAGCTCGGGCTCTGGGGCCTGAGGGGGATGCGACAGACCCCAGGGCGGCCGGCGAAGGCCCTGACGTCACGCCACCGGCCCCAGCCGGGGCCCCGCCCCCGCCACGCTTCGAACACACACGAGTCCATCTCTTTGTCGACATCTGGTGGGTGATTTCCGCCTCCGCGGTGAAGGTCGGCGCGTCGGACGCGTAGTTTTGGGCGACAACCCGCGTCCGTAGGAGCAGTCTTGGCACGGAAGATCGGCAGCCGGTACACCGCGAACCAGATCCTGGGGCGGGGCAGCGCCGGCACGGTGTGGCTGGGCGAGGGACCCGAGGGACCCGTCGCCATCAAGATGCTCCGCGAGGATCTCGCCTCCGACCAGGAGCTTGTCGGGCGCTTCGTCCAGGAGCGCACCGCGCTGCTCGGTCTGGAGCACCCGAACATCGTCTCGGTACGGGACCTCGTGGTCGACGGCAACGATCTCGCGCTGGTCATGGACCTGGTCCGCGGCACCGATCTGCGCACCCGGCTGGAGCGCGAGCGGCGGCTGGCCCCCGTGGCGGCCGTCGCGATCGTCGCGGACGTCGCGGAGGGACTCGCGGCGGCGCACGCCTCAGGCGTCGTCCACCGTGACGTCAAGCCCGAGAACGTCCTGCTGGACATGCAGGGACCGCTCGGCCCCGGCGGCTCGCACCGCGCGCTGCTGACCGACTTCGGCGTCGCCAAGCTGATCGACACCCCGCGCCGCACCCGCGCTACGAAGATCATCGGCACGCCGGACTATCTCGCCCCGGAGATCGTCGAGGGCCTGCCGCCGCGCGCGGCCGTCGACATCTACGCCCTCGCGACCGTCCTGTACGAGCTGCTGGCGGGCTTCACCCCGTTCGGCGGCGGCCACCCCGGCGCGGTGCTGCGCCGGCACGTCACGGAAACGGTCGTTCCGCTTCCGGGGATCCCCGAGGAGCTGTGGCAGCTGATCGTCCAGTGCCTGGCGAAGGCCCCGGCGTCCCGGCTGCGCGCCTCGGAGCTGGCGGCGCGGTTGCACGAACAGCTGCCCTCGCTGGCGGGACTGCCGCCGCTGGACGTGGACGAGCCGGACGCCGAGGCGGAGGAGCCGCCCGCGCCCGACCCGGCGGGGGAGCGGCCGGCGCCGGTCGCGCGCGAGCGCCGGGGCTCCGTACCACTGGTCCCCGGCGCCAAGCCGGACTCCAACCGGGACACCCACACCTCGATGCGGGTACCGGCGCCCGACGAACTGGCGGGGGGCGCGCACGGTACGGCACGGGTGCCCAGGGCGCCGGGTGCGCCCCGGCCGGGTTCCGCGCGCAACCGGGTCGCCACGCGCCGCCGCCGGGTCGCCCTGGGCGCGGCGGCCGTGGCGGTGGTCGCGGCGGTGGGTGTCGGTACGTGGCTGGCCACCGCCGACAGCGACGCGACCCCGGGCGACACCGAGCACTCGGCCCCCGCGACCCCTTGACCCTCCCCTCCCCTACGCCCCTCTTCTCTTCCTCCCTTCCTCCTCGCCCTCGACCACCAGCCCGTCCGGCGTCTGAGGGCAAGGCCCCTTCAGGGCCGAAGGGGGGTCCGGGGCGCAGCCCGCAGGTGCCCGCCGCCCCCGGGCAGACCGGGGCTGCACGCCCGGCGCGGGTCTTCCGGCGGAGCCGTTACGCTGGGGTACGTGGCAGTCGTCGATGTTTCCGAAGAGCTGAAGTCCCTCTCCTCGACCATGGAGTCGATCGAGGCCGTCCTGGACCTCGACAAGCTGAGGGCAGATATCGCCGTGCTCGAGGAGCAGGCGGCGGCGCCGTCCCTGTGGGACAACCCGGACGAGGCGCAGAAGATCACCAGCAAGCTTTCCCACCTCCAGGCCGAGGTCAGGAAGGCGGACACGCTGCGCGGGCGGATCGACGATCTTGCGGTGCTGTTCGAGATGGCCGACGAGGAGGACGACCCGGACACCCGCGCCGAGGCCGAGTCCGAGCTGACCGCGGTGCGCAAGGCGCTGGACGAGATGGAGGTCCGCACCCTGCTGTCCGGCGAGTACGACTCTCGTGAGGCGCTGGTGAACATCCGCGCGGAGGCCGGTGGCGTCGACGCGGCCGACTTCGCCGAGAAGCTCCAGCGCATGTACCTGCGCTGGGCGGAGCAGCGCGGATACAAGACGGAGATCTACGAGACGTCGTACGCCGAAGAGGCCGGCATCAAGTCGACCACCTTCGCCGTGCAGGTGCCGTACGCGTACGGCACGCTCTCCGTGGAGCAGGGCACGCACCGGCTGGTGCGGATCTCGCCCTTCGACAACCAGGGCCGCCGCCAGACCTCCTTCGCGGGTGTCGAGGTGCTCCCCGTGGTCGAGTCGTCCGACCATGTCGAGATCGACGAGTCCGAGCTGCGGATCGACGTCTACCGGTCCTCCGGACCCGGCGGCCAGGGCGTGAACACCACCGACTCGGCCGTGCGCATCACCCACCTGCCGACCGGCATCGTCGTCTCCTGCCAGAACGAACGCTCGCAGATCCAGAACAAGGCCACGGCGATGAACGTCCTCCAGGCCAAGCTGCTGGAGCGCCGCCGCCAGGAGGAGCAGGCCAGGATGGACGCCCTCAAGGGCGACGGCGGCAATTCCTGGGGCAACCAGATGCGTTCGTACGTCCTGCACCCGTACCAAATGGTCAAGGATCTGCGGACCGAATTCGAAGTGGGCAATCCCGAAGCCGTGTTCAACGGCGAGATCCAGGGCTTCCTGGAGGCCGGAATTCGCTGGCGCAAGCAGCAGGAGAAGTAGCGCCGCGCGCGGCGCGCTCCTGGACGCAGCTTTGTCGACAAGGCAACTGCCGCCTTTCCGGTGGCAGTTGCCTTTCGTTTGCCCTCGATGTCTGGCTTTTACATCACACTCACACACCGCTCCGCCTGGCATTCGCGCCGTATCAGGACATCGCGTACGCAACGGCCTTGACGTTGCTGTGAAAAATCGGAAGGGTGAAACGTGGCATGCGTTTTCTCTGGGGCGCATGTGAACCGGGGGTTCTCGCACGGCGACCTCTGTCGATCACGGCCCCGAGCGCCCGCCTCACTTGGCGATGAACTACGGACGATGAACTACGTGGGGGTAGCAACTACATGACGAAGAAGACACGGATGCGTGTCGCACGCGTGGCGGCGGGCGTCGTGATCGCCGCCGGTGCCTCGCTGACCGCCGCTGGGGTGGCCTCCGCCGCGGACGAGGAATGCGTGGTCGGTGTCCTGTGCGGCAGCAACGAGACGACGCCCCCGCCCGTGGACCCGACTCCGCCCGTGGACCCGACCCCGACGGACACGGGCCTGCCGACCGACCCGCCGGAGCCGACGGACGAGCCCACGGAGCCCACCGAGGAGCCCACGGAGCCCACGGAGGAGCCGACCACCGAGGAGCCCACGGAGCAGCCGACCGAGGAGCCGACGGAGCAGCCCACGGCGGACCCCGGTGACGACGGCGACGACGGCGACGACAACGGCACCGGTGGGGGTGGCGTCGGTGACAACACCGACCTCAACGGTGGCTCCGGCCAGTCCGCGCAGAACCAGGGCACCTCGTCGCTGACCGACACCGGTACGCAGGTGCCGGCCGGCAGCACCGTCCCGCAGGGCGGTGGCGACGAGCTGGCCGA
The DNA here is from genome assembly GCF_042790455.1 of Streptomyces sp. NPDC056734. Classification (NCBI taxonomy): domain Bacteria; kingdom Bacillati; phylum Actinomycetota; class Actinomycetes; order Kitasatosporales; family Streptomycetaceae; genus Streptomyces; species Streptomyces sp. NPDC056734. Next base: position 459,621 of record NZ_JBHTZD010000002.1, on the reverse strand, counting down.
GACCGGCGCCATGGAGACCACCTTCCTGGTGATCGGCGCCGCGACCATGATCGTCGGCGGTGTCGGCTTCCGGGTGCTGCCGCGCCTGGTGGGCGGCCGTGGCGGTGCGGCGGCCTGATCATCGCCGTCTGATCACGAAGGGCCCGGAGCGGCTGCTCCGGGCCCTTCGTACGTCTGTGCATGAGGCTTCTGTGCGGTACGTGACGCGTCTGTACGGTCCGTACCGTCTGTACGTCTTTAGATGTCCCGTTTACGCGGCCTGGTGCGCCAGCAGGGCCGCGGCGGCGATCAGTAGCGCCAGCAGTGCGATCAGGGTCATCGGGTTGAGGCCCGCGAAGAGATTCTCCTGCCGCAGTCGCTGGCGGTTGGCCCGGCAGACGGGGCAGCGGCCCTCGCTCACGGGCGCTGCACAGTTCCCGCACACCAGCCGGTCGTACGTCATGCGCTCGCCCTCCTCACGGGTTCGTTCCACTCGGTTCAACGGTGGTGAGTCCATGAACGTTCCCCACTCCACTGTGCCAGGTTCCGCCCGGTGGTGCGTCCTGTGGCTCCGAGCGGGTGTCCCGCGAGGGGTGCGGGAGGCCCCGCCGGAAAGTCACCGGCGTACAAAAGGCACAAGCCTCGCGCAACCGGGACCGGTGACTGCGGGGGTGTGCCCCGGTCGCGTATGGTCACGCACATCTACCCCCGGCGACCCGTGGTGCATCCGTGATCCGATTCGACAATGTCTCCAAGGTCTACCCCAAGCAGACCCGCCCCGCACTCAGGGATGTGTCCCTGGAAGTGGAGAAGGGTGAGTTCGTGTTCCTCGTGGGGTCCTCCGGCTCCGGGAAGTCCACCTTCCTGAGACTGGTCCTCCGTGAGGAGCGGTGCAGCCACGGTCAGGTGCACATCCTGGGCAAGGACCTCGCCCGGCTGTCCAACTGGAAGGTGCCGCAGATGCGGCGCCAGCTGGGGACGGTCTTCCAGGACTTCCGGCTGCTGCCGAACAAGACGGTCGCCGAGAACGTGGCCTTCGCCCAGGAGGTCATCGGCAAGTCGCGCGGCGAGATCCGCAAGTCCGTGCCGCAGGTGCTGGAGCTGGTCGGGCTGGGCGGCAAGGAGGACCGGATGCCGGGTGAGCTGTCCGGTGGTGAGCAGCAGCGTGTCGCCATCGCGCGTGCCTTCGTCAACCGGCCCAAGCTGCTGATCGCCGACGAACCCACCGGCAACCTCGACCCGCAGACCTCGGTCGGCATCATGAAGCTGCTCGACCGGATCAACCGGACCGGTACGACCGTCGTGATGGCCACACACGATCAGAACATCGTGGATCAGATGCGCAAGCGCGTCATCGAGCTGGAGCAGGGCCGCCTCGTCCGAGACCAGGCCCGCGGCGTCTACGGCTACCAGCACTGACCGCCACCGCCCCCGCTGACGTCCACGGAAAGGCTTAACCAGACGCCATGCGCGCCCAGTTCGTTCTGTCGGAGATCGGCGTCGGTCTCCGCCGCAATCTGACGATGACCTTCGCGGTCGTCGTCTCCGTCGCCCTGTCCCTGGCCCTGTTCGGCGGTTCGCTCCTGATGAGCGATCAGGTGAACAGCATGAAGGGCTACTGGTACGACAAGGTCAACATCTCGATCTTCCTGTGCAACAAGGCCGACGCCGAGTCCGACCCCAACTGTGCCAAGGGCGCGGTCACCGAGGACCAGAAGAAGCAGATCCTCGCCGACCTGGACAAGATGTCGGTGGTCGACACGGTCACCTTCGAGTCGCAGGACCAGGCGTACAAGCTCTACAAGGAGCAGTTCGGCGACTCCCCGCTGGCCAGTTCGCTCACGCCGGACCAGTTGCAGGAGTCGTACCGGATCAAGCTGAAGGACCCGGAGAAGTACCAGGTCGTCGCGACCGCCTTCAACGGGCGGGACGGTGTGCAGTCGGTGCAGGACCAGAAAGGGATCCTGGACAACCTCTTCGAACTGCTCAACGGCATGAACTGGGCCGCGCGGGCGATCATGGCCCTGATGCTCGTGGTCGCGCTCATGCTGATCGTGAACACCGTGCGCGTCTCCGCGTTCAGCCGGCGGCGGGAGACCGGGATCATGCGGCTGGTCGGCGCCTCCGGTTTCTACATCCAGGCGCCGTTCATCATGGAGGCCGCGGTCGCCGGGCTGATCGGCGGGGCGGTCGCCTGCGGCTTCCTGGTGACCGCGCGGTACTTCATCATCGATCACGGCTTCGCGCTGTCCGAGAAACTGACCTTGATCAATTTCATCGGCTGGGACGCCGTCCTCACCAAGCTGCCGCTGATCCTCGCGACCAGCCTGCTGATGCCCGCCTTCGCCGCGTTCCTCGCGTTGCGCAAGTACTTGAAGGTGTGACACACGCCCCCAGGGCCGTACGGGCAACCGCCCGTACGGCCCTTCGCGTTGTCCTAGACTCACCGCCATGTCAGGCCGTGACCTGTTCTGTCAGCCCCGCCGCCTCCGCCGCGGGGCCGCCCTGACATTGGTGTTCGCGAGCGTGCTGGTGGCGGGCGCCGCGACCGGCTCGCTGCCGGTGGCGGCGCCCGCGGCCCCGGACCCCGGCACCACCCGCGCCGCCGCCCCGGCCGGCCGGCACGGCGTCGCCGAGGCCGCCGCCGAGGCCATGGCCGAGGGCGAGTCCCCGGTGGAGGCCGCCGAGCGGGCCGTCAGCCGCAGCGGGGAGCGCTGGGACGCCGTGTACACCGAGGGCGAGTACGCCGAGTTCGAGGAGGCCCTCGACGGCGAGTACACCGGCGTCGGCGTGTTCGCGCGGCGCGAGCCGGACGGCCGGATCGAGGTGACCGAGGTCAGCACCGGCTCGCCCGCCGCCTCCGCGGGCATCCGCGCGGGCGACCGGCTGGTGAGCGTCGACGGGCGGAGCGTCGCCGGCCTGCCGGTCACCGAGGTGGTCTCGCTGTTGCGCGGCGACGCCCAGGACGCGGCTGTCGGGACGAGCGTCCGCCTGGGACTGGAACGCGGCACGCGCGCGTGGGAGCAGATTCTGCACCGCGCCAAGCTGTCCACCGACTCGGTGACCGTCAGCGAGCTGCCCGGCGGGGTCACCGTGATCAAGGTGGTCGCCTTCACCAAGGGCTCCGGCGACGCCGTACGGGACGCCGTGCGGCAGGCCCCGGACGGTACGGGGGTCGTGCTCGACCTGCGCGGCAACTCCGGCGGGCTGGTCACCGAGGCCGTCACCGCCGCCTCCGCCTTCCTCGACGGCGGCCTGGTGGCCACGTACGACGTCGACGGCGAGGAGCAGGCCCTGCACGCCGAGACCGGCGGTGACACCGCCCGGCCGCTGGTCACCCTGGTCGACGGCGGCACGATGAGCGCGGCCGAGCTGGTCACCGGGGCCCTCCAGGACCGCAGCCGCGCGGTCGTCGTCGGCTCCCGCACCTTCGGCAAGGGCTCCGTGCAGATGCCGACCCCGCTCCCCGACGGCTCGGTCGCCGAGCTGACCGTCGGTCATTACCGCACCCCGGCCGGCCGCGGCGTCGACGGCCAGGGCATCACGCCCGACCTGGAGGCCGACGCGGAGGCGCTGGAGCGGGCGGAGACGGTGCTGACCGGGCTGGGGCGGTAGCTGTGGGGGTGGTGGGGCGCCGGGTGGGTGATCGAACGATCTGATCGTTCGTGCTCGTGCTCGTGCTCGTGCTTGCGCTCGTGCTTGCGCCGGTGCCGGTGCTTGCGGCTGTTCCTGTGGCCGAGGTCGAGGTCGTGCTTGCGGTTGTGCTTGCGGTCGTGCTTAATCGCTTCCCGGGCACCCCCTCCCTAGTGCGAAAATGGGCGGCACTATGGCTAAGGAAAAAGGGCGCAAGCTGATCGCGCAGAACAAGAAGGCGCGGCACGACTACCACATCCTTGACACCTACGAGGCCGGACTGGTCCTCACCGGTACCGAGGTGAAGTCGCTGCGCCAGGGCCGGGCCTCGCTGGTCGACGGGTTCGTCCAGCTCGACGGGCACGAGGCGTGGCTGTACAACGTGCACGTGCCGGAGTACACCCAGGGCACCTGGACCAACCACAGCGCCCGCCGCAAGCGCAAGCTGCTGCTGCACCGGGTGGAGATCGAGAAGCTGGAGGCGAAGTCGGGCGAGACCGGGCACACCATCGTGCCGCTGGCCCTCTACTTCAAGGACGGCCGCGCCAAGGTGGAGATCGCGCTGGCGCGGGGCAAGAAGGAGTACGACAAGCGGCAGACCCTGCGGGAGAAGCAGGACCGGCGCGAGGCCGACCGCGCGGTGTCGGCGGTGCGGCGGCGGCAGCGGGCGTGAGCCGCCGCCCGGTGCGGTGACCCGCTGGTCGCGGCCGTCCGCCGGGCGCTGTCACCCGTTGGCCGCCGTCGCCCGCCGGTCGCCGGGAATACGCTGGCATGGCGCTGTGCTGATCCCGTACGATGGCAGAAGCGCCGCCAAGACGGTGCGTCGATTGAAAACACCACATGGGGATGATCGGTTTCGACAGCGGTTGTCGAAGCAGGGGAAGCGTGTCGAGGAAGCGGCAATGATCTCGTAAACCACAGGCCGAAAAAAATAATCGCCAATACCAAGCGCGATTCCTTCGCCCTCGCTGCCTAAGTAGCGACTTGCGAAGTGTCAGCCCGGGGCTGTTCCCGACCCGGATCCTGGCATCAGCTAGGGAACTAAACCTTGATCCCGGTCACGGGGTGAAGAGGGAAATCTAACAGTGACTGAGCCCGTCGGAGACTTGTCCGCGTGATCTCCGGGGCTGAGAAAAGCGCAGCGGACTGCACACGGAGAAGCCCTGATTCCGCACCGTTGGACGCGGGTTCGATTCCCGCCATCTCCACGATCTCCATGACGAAGGCCCGGTGGTCATTGACCACCGGGCCTTCGGTGTGTCCACAGAGCTGTGCTGTGTTATCAGAGCTGTGTCCGCAGACGGCTACCTGCCTGGACGCAGGGCCAGCAACAGAGCGATCGCCGCCGCTGTGGCCGGCAGGCCGTAGCCCGCCGTCGGGGACAGGTGTTCGGCGACCCAGCCGCCCACCGCCGCGCCGCAGGCGATACCGCCGAGCAGGCCGGTGACGGCGAGCGTCATGGCCTCGTTCAGGCGGTCGGCGGGCGCGCGCCGCTGGATCAGGGTCATGCCCGTGATCATCGTCGGGGCGGTCGCCATCCCGGCGATCAGCAACGCGGCGGCCACCAGCAGGAGCGAACCGGTCAGGGACGCGGCGAGCGGAGGGAGGAGGAGCAGCGCGGTCATCGCGGCGATGCACCACGGGTAGCGCTTCTCGGCCGGGCCGGTCAGCCGCAGCGCCCCGAAGGCGAGGCCCGCCGCGCACGAACCGGCCGCCTGGAGCCCCAGCACCACGCCCGCCGCCACCGGATGCCCGGCCGCGTCGGCGAATGCCAGGGTGACCACCTCCATCGAACCGAACACCGCGCCCATGGCCGGACAGATCACCAGCAGCGGCACCATGCCGGGCGCCCGCAGCGGTGAGCCGGACGCCGTCGCCGGGCGTGGCGGCGGTTCGGTCGAGCGCTGCGCGGCGAACAGCAGCACGCCGCTCACCAGCAGCACCACCCCGGTCAGCGTGCCCGCCTCCGGGAAGAACGTCCCGCACAGGAACGCCGCGAGCACCGGCCCCAGCATGAAGCTCAGCTCGTCGGCGGACTGCTCGAAGGAGTTCGCGGTGTGCAGCGCCTCGGGGTCGTCCGCGAGCAGATGCGCCCAGCGGGCCCGGGACATGCCGCCGATGTTCGGCGTGGTCGCGGTGGCGGCGTACGAGGCGAACAGGGTCCAGGCGGGGGCGTCGTGGCGGACGCACAGCACCAGGGCCAGGCTGCCGAGGACCGCGCAGAGCGTGGCCGGTACGGCGATCCGGGCCTGGCCGTGGCGGTCGACGAGCCGGGCCGTCCAGGGGGCGGCGAGTGCCGTCGCGGCGAGGCCGGTCGCCGTGACGGCTCCGGCGAGCGCGTACGAGTCGCGCGTTCCGGCGATCATCACGACCGCGCTCACACTGAACATGCCCATCGGTAGCCGGGCGAGCAGATTCCCGGCGGTGAAGGCCCGAGTGCCGGGGCGGGCGAAGAGCGTGCGGTACGGGCCGGGTGGGCGGTGGAGGTGGCGGTGGCGGTGGCGGTGGCGGTGGCGATGATGCTGGGTGTGGGTGTGGGTGTGGGTGTGGGTGTGGGTGAGGGTGAGGGTGCGCGGGCGGAAGTCTGCGGCTATGAGCGTGTCGGATGTGACGGTGAGGAGTGGAGCGGTGTGGGCGGCGGGCGCGGCTGCGGAGTTCCCCGGGGGTCGGCGGTCGGCGTACGGCGGTTGCGGCATGGGCATCACGGTCGCCCGCGCTTGATCGTTCGGTCCAACACCTTCTGATCGAATATTCACGCGCCTTGGTTGTGAATCGTGGGCTACGTTGCGCGGATGCCCGCCGATCTTGACCCCAGGCTGTTGCGCGCCTTTGTCGCCGTCGCACAGGAACTGCACTTCACCCGTGCCGCCGCGCGCCTGTATGTGGCACAGCAGGCGCTCAGCAGGGACGTACGGCGGCTGGAGCGGGAGTTGGGCGCGGAGTTGTTCGTACGAACAACCCGGCAGGTGACATTGACCGGGGACGGTGAGCGGCTGCTGCCGTATGCGCGGCGGGTGCTGCGGGCGCAGGACGAACTGCTCGCGGCGTTCGCCCCGGCCCGGCCGCTGCTGGTCGATGTGAACTCGCCCGGCCTCGGTACGGCCCGGCGGGTGCTGCACCGGGCGCGCGAACTGGAGCCGGACCTGGAGCTGATGGCCCGCTACGAGAGTGGGCTGACCTGGGCGGCGGGAGAAGTGCTCGCGGGGCGGCTGGATGCGTCGTTCGGGCGGTTCGCGGGGCTGGACCCGGTGCTGCGGGCCGGGCTTGAGCAGCAGCCGGTGCGGTACGAGCCGATGGCCGTGCTGCTGCCGCGGGGGCATCGGCTGGCCGGCCGCGACCGGGTGCCGCTCGCCGAGCTGGCCGGGGAGTCGGTCTACGCCGGGGACGGGAATCCGCGCACCCCGGAGTGGACCGATCTGGCGCGTCGCCTGTTCGAGGGACGGGGGATCGAGGTCGCGTCCCCCTATCCGCTGGCGATCGGCGAGGAGGAGTTCGAGCGGGTGATGGCGAAGACGGGCACCCCGATCCTCGTCGTGGAGGAGTTTCCAGCCATGGCCGGAACCGTGCATCGGCTGTTGATCGATCCGGTGCCGTTGTCGCCGGTCTCGCTCGTCTGGCGAAAGGGCCTGGTGCATCCCGGGTTGACCGCCCTCCGCCGGGCAGCCGCGCAGCTCGGAGCGGAGAAGGGGTGGCTGCGGCGGCCTGCGGGGGGATGGATTCCGGCCAACGATCTGGACGTGATGAACGTCCACGACTGACACACGGCGAACACATATCCCGCGCGTGCGCTACATTCATCGCGCGAGCACGGTGTGGTAATGGGGGCGCTGGAACCGGGTGGGGGCCTGGTTCGGTCGACGGGTGCTCGGGGTCGTCCGCGCTTCCGGAACTGTCCCGTGGGGGGAAGTGCGTACGTGAACAAGTGGCGAGAAGACGCCCAACCGGAATGGCCCGAGCCTGTGGCCAGGACGGGGGAGATACCGGCCACGGGAGGAACCGGCCGGGGCTCCGGGGGCGAAACGGACGGTGACGGGTCCGGGGGCAAGCCGGAGACCTTCCGGGCGTTCGAGCCGATGCGGGCCATGCCGTCGACGCGGCCGTTGCCGCCGAAGCGGATGGATGGGGTGGACCAGGCGGCCTTCGCCGACGGCCCGGACGGTCTCACCGACCCCCTCGGCTCCGCCGACACTGTCGGCTCCGCGGACCCCACTGGCTCCCCCGACCTCTCTTCCGGCTTCTCCTCCGGCTTCACCTCAGGTGGGACCGAGGCGCTGACCGCTGGTGACGACGCCGTGGCGACCGGGCGGGCCGGTGCGGCCACGCCGTCCGTCGGGTCGTGGGGGGTTCCGCTCACCGGTGCCACCGAGGTGCTGCCGCCCACGGATGCCGGACGGCCGTACACCGGATCGGGCGACGAGACCGCCGTACTCCCGCCGGGTGGGCCGGGTGGGCCGACCTCGCCGGGCACCGCCGCCGCGCACTCCCACGATCCTCATGAGGTGACCGTCCAGCTGGACGCGGTGCAGCTCGGGGCCGGTGGGGTGGTGCGGGCGGCGCCGGGGGACGGGCACGACGGGGGCGACGGACCGGTGTTCGTCGACGAGAGCGGGCGGCGCAGCCGTCGGTTCCGGCGGATCGGCATCGCCGTGGCCATGGCCTGCGCGGTCTACGCGGTCGTCATCGTCGCCACGCTGGTGTCCGGGAACTCCGACGCGCCCTGGCTGCCCGTGCCGGGGCAGCAGGACGAGCAGCCGGCCGGGCAGGTCGACACCACCCCCGCGCCCGTGCGGTCGGCCGAGTCCGCCGACCCCGGCGTGAGCGCGCCCGAGGATTCGCCGTCGGCGAGCGAGGACACGCTCCCCTCGCCGGACACCGGCCCCACCGCGTCCGACGAGGCCACCGCCTCCGCCGACCCCGACACCTCGGTCACGCCCGAGCCGCCGCCCCGGACCGGCGGCGAGACCACGCCGGGCACCGGCCCGACCGACCCGGATCCGGAGCCGTCGCTCCCGGCCAGCAGCCCGCCCGAGCCGGGCGGGTCCGAGTCGCCCCCGAGTTCGCCCACCGGCCCCACCACCAGCGCGAGCCCCGACGCCGGTGAGGCGGGCGGCGGCGACGGGGGCGCGGGCGGTGCGGCGGCGCAGGGCGGTGTGGCGGAGGAGGTGTCCGCCGATGGGATCTCCGCTGGTGGGGTCTCCGGCGACGGGGTCTCCGCTGATGCGCTCTCCGCTGATGGGATCTCCGCGCAGCGCGCCTCCTACGCGGGTCTCCCCGTCGACCTCGGCCCTTCCCCCGGCCTCCCCCATGACCTTCCCCTCGGCCTCTCCGCCGGTTCCACCCCGCCCGGCGGCTCGCTCACCGCCGTACGGCTCTCCGCTCCCTCTCCTCTCTCCCCGTCCCCGGAGTACGTCCTCTGATGGCCATACGCTCCCGCCGCAGGGGATCCGCCCCCTCCGGCCCACGGCGCCGCCGCCTGCCCATGCGGCTGCTGCTGCCCGCGCTCGTCCTGGTCGCCCTGATGGCGATGCTGATGCTGAGCGGTTATGTGCACAGCGAGATCCTGGCCGATCACCGGGTCCGGGAACCGGTCTCCAAGAGCGAGGTCCCCCAGGACGTCCTCAAGGGCGGCCCGGTGATCGACACGCGTGACGGCCGGATCAGCAGCCTGCGGCTCCCCGACCGTGAACTCGTCCTGACCTTCGACGACGGCCCGGACCCGGTCTGGACGCCGCGCGTGCTCGACGTGCTCAAGAAGTACGACGCACACGCCGTCTTCTTCATCACCGGCACGATGGCCTCGCGCTATCCGAAGCTGGTGCAGCGGATCGTGGACGAGGGCCATGAGATCGGGCTGCACACCTTCAACCACCCCGACCTGTCGTTCCAGTCCAAAGAGCGCATCGACTGGGAACTGTCCCAGAACCAGCTCGCGCTGGCCGGCGCGGCCGGGATCCGCACGTCGCTGTTCCGGCCGCCGTACTCGTCGTTCCCGTGGGCCATGGATAACGAGTCGTGGCCGGTGGCCGAGTACATCGGCAGCAAGGGCTACATCAGCGTCGTCAACGACGCCGACAGCGAGGACTGGAAGCGGCCGGGTGTCGAGGAGATCATCCGGCGGGCGCTGCCGAAGGAGAAGGACCAGGGCGCGATCGTCCTGATGCACGACTCCGGTGGTGATCGTTCGCAGACGGTGGCCGCGCTCGATCGGTACATTCCCCGGCTCCAGGACAAGGGGTACCGCTTCGACACGCTCACCCGGGCCCTGGACGCGCCCAGTGCGCACACGCCTGTCACGGGGGTGGAGGCGCTCAAGGGTGATGCCTGGATCGTGCTGGTGCAGGCGTCCGGGACGATCACGGATGTGCTGGTCGTCGCTCTCGCGGTGATCGGTGTCCTGGTCTTCGCCCGCTTCGGGATGATGCTGATCCTCTCCGTGGTGCACGCACGCCGGGTGCGGCGCCCGAACTTCCGCTGGGGGCCACCGATCACGGAACCGGTGTCCGTGATCGTTCCGGCGTACAACGAGGCGAAATGCATCGAGCAGACTGTTCGTTCGCTCATGGCGAGCGATCATCCGATCGAAGTGATCGTCGTGGACGACGGTTCGACGGACGGCACGGCACGGATCGTCGAGGATCTGCGGCTGCCGGGCGTGCGGGTGGTACGGCAGCTCAACGGCGGCAAGCCGGCCGCGCTCAACCGGGGGATCGCCAACGCCGGCCATGATCTGATCGTCATGATGGACGGCGACACGGTCTTCGAGCCGTCGACCGTACGTGAGCTGGTCCAGCCGTTCGGTGATCCGCGCGTGGGAGCGGTGGCCGGCAACGCCAAGGTCGGCAACCGGGACTCGCTGATCGGCGCCTGGCAGCACATCGAGTACGTGATGGGCTTCAACCTGGACCGCCGGATGTACGACGTGCTGCGCTGCATGCCGACCATTCCCGGCGCGGTCGGCGCGTTCCGCCGCTCCGCCCTGGAGCGGGTCGGCGGCATGAGCGACGACACGCTCGCCGAGGACACCGACATCACCATGGCCCTGCACCGCGACGGCTGGCGGGTCGTCTACGCGGAGAACGCCCGCGCGTGGACCGAGGCCCCGGAGTCGGTGCAGCAACTGTGGTCGCAGCGCTACCGGTGGTCGTACGGCACCATGCAGGCGATCTGGAAGCACCGCAAGGCGCTGGTGGACCGCGGCCCGTCCGGCCGGTTCGGGCGGGTCGGCCTGCCCCTGGTCTCGCTCTTCATGGTCCTGGCCCCGCTCCTGGCGCCGCTGATCGATGTGTTCCTCATCTATGGCCTGGTGTTCGGTCCGACCGAGCGAACGATCGGAGCGTGGGCGGGCGTTCTGCTCGTCCAGGCGGTCTGCGCGGCGTACGCCTTCCGGCTCGACCGTGAACGCATGACCCATCTGATCTCGCTGCCGCTCCAGCAGATCCTCTACCGGCAGTTGATGTACGTCGTCCTGCTCCAGTCCTGGATCACCGCCCTGACCGGCGGCCGGCTGCGCTGGCAGAAGCTGCGGCGGACGGGCGCGGTGGGGCTGCCGGGACCCGGCGGAGACCCCCGGGCAACCGCCCGTCCCCAGGCGCCGGCGGGGCCGCGATCACACCGGCGATGAACGAACGACGCGTCCCAGAGCGGTCGGCGCCCCGCGCGGCGCCCCGCCCCGGCAAGCAACCGACCCACACGTGGCACCACCAGGGCTGACAGGACGTCCCCATGTACGACCGCAAGTACGATCCTCCGCACGGTCAGAGTCCGCACGGTCAGAGTCCGCACGGTCAGAGTCCGTACGATCAAAGTCCGCACGGTCAGGGTCCGTTCGATCAGAGTCCGTTCGATCAGGGTCCGCAGGGCGAAGGCTCGTACGGCGACCGTTCGTACGGCCAAGGTCCGCATGATCAAGGTCAAGGTCTCTACGGCCAAGGTCCGCAGGGCCACTATCCACCGGGCCAGAGTTCGTTCGACCAAAGCTCATTCGATCAAAGCTCGTACGATCACGGCGCGCGGAGCGTTTTCCAGGGATCGCCGGTGATGACGACGCCGGAGCCTTCTCCCGGGGTGGCCGCGCCCGCGATGCCCACCCCTCCTGCCCCCCGCGGCCCCGTCCGCGACCGCTACTTCGACCTGCTGCGCGCGCTCGCCCTCTTCCGTGTCGTCCTCTACCACCTCACCGGCTGGGCGTGGCTGCCTCTGGTGTTTCCGTCCATGGGCGTGATGTTCGCTCTGGCCGGCAATCTCATGGCGCGTTCGCTCAAGCGTCCGCCGTCGCAGGTCATCCGGGGCCGGATCCGCCGGCTGCTGCCCCCGCTGTGGGTGCTGGGCGTGGTGGGCGTGACCGGGATGGTCCTCCAGGGCTGGGGCCCGGACTCCGAGGGGTACCCGGGCTGGTGGTGGTTCCATCTCCTGTACTGGATCTTCCCGTTCAGCGACCCGCCGTACGCCGAGGGGCTCCCCGGCATCCACGGGTTCGTCGGCGAGAACTGGGCGGCGGACTTCGCGGGACCGCTCTGGTACATCCGGGCGTACCTCTGGTACGTGCTGCTCTCCCCGTTCCTGCTGAAGGCGCTGCGGGCGATGCCGGTGGTGACGGTGTTCATGCCGATCGCGCTGGCGCTGGCGTTCGAGCGGGGCTGGATCGTGCTGCCGGGCGAGCGGTTCCCGTCGGCGCTCACCGACTTCAGCACGTTCGGCGCCTGCTGGATCCTCGGCATGGCTCACCAGGAGGGCATCCTCAAACGCCTGCCCCGCTACATCGTGCCGTCCGTGGCCCCGGCGATCGCCTGCGTGGGCCTGTGGTACGCCCTGAACCACGACTTCGGCAACGGCAACGACCTCGACAGCATGCCGCTCGCCCAGGCCCTGTGGTCCTTCGGCACGGTGCTTCTGCTGCTGCACATCAGCCCGTCCTGGTCCGAGTGGCCGAACCGGCTGCGCCGCTTCGCCCGCCCGATCACCCTGCTCAACTCCCGCGCGGTGACGATCTACCTCTGGCACAACATCTGCATCCTCATCATCGTGACCCAGTGGGACCGGCTGTGGGAGATCGACATCATGTGGCAGCACTTCTCGTGGCTCCTGGAGAGCCCCTGGCCGGTGTTCGCGCTCACGTGGGTCCTGATCGGCGTGTGCGTCGTGGCCTTCGGCTGGGCGGAGGACCTGGCGGCGAAACGGCGACCACAGCTGTGGCCGGACGGAAGGGAGAGCGGGGGCCGACGGGCCGGATCGAGGCCGTCCAGAGCCGTCTAGAACTCCTGGTCGAGATCGGTTCCCTCCGGGGCCCGGAAGCAGCCCGCGACGACATCGACCAGCACCTTCGGATTCTTCTGTCTGTTCGCTCAAGTTCATCTGTTCACTCGACTCTCCGCCCCGCCCACACAGGTGTGGATGCGAAGATGCCGTCAACTCCACTGGTACCACTGTGTAGTTGAGAAAATGACATGGGTCGAGCGACGGGGGGAGATCGGCGATGCGCAAGCGGCTGGTCAGGAAGATGTTTCGGGAGATGGCCGGTGGGCGGACCGTATTTCTGCGCGCACAGCTGATGACCTTGACGACGATGGCGCGGCTGGCGTTCTACGCGGAGCAGTTCGGCTATCGCTACGCGGATGCCTCGGGGCACGAAGAGTTCCAGCTGATCCTTGTGCCGGACCCCAGTGCGGAGGGGCAGACGCGGGCCGCGGCGAACTGGGCGCGATATCCGCTGGCCGCGTCGGGCAGTGAGTTGCCCGCACTGGTGGACAAGGACATCCGGCTGTTCAAGATGCGGATCGAGTGGGACATGTACAAGCAGTACAGCCCCTGGCAGAGGCTACTGTTCGCGTTCTTGGGGATCACGCTGCTCTGCGCCATGCCCATCTATGTGTTCCGCGACAACGTGGCTGTAGTCGCCGCCGTCGGGGGATTCTGGGCTTTGACGGCCGGGCTGGGGGTGTTCGCGCTCATCTGGGTCCCCCGGCTCTGGGCGCGGCGGCAAGAGCGGATGCGTGCCGCGGGGCTCATGGCGGTCACCGATGCGCAGGGGCGGCTCAGGTATGTCCCGGACGAGGGGCTTCCGGGTGAGGGGAATCCGTTCGTCACGGGGTCGGCCGGGGCGTAACGGGGTCCGGGCCAGAGGCCGGGGAGGAGAAGAGCGGGACAGAGGGACAGCGGCGCTCTTCTTCTCTCACCCCACCCCCACCCACCGTGAGAGCAACGTTCCTCCCCGGTCACCCCCCGCCACAGCGCCGAAACGACGTCTCCCTACCTTCAGGACTCAGTCGCTCGCAGACCCCGAGCCCCGGAGCCCCTGGAGGCGTCATGACACCCCCGAGTACGGCCCCCGCACCGGCCGCCCCCAGTAGGGGTGGACGGTGGATCCAGCGCTGGGATCCGGAGGATGAAGGGTTCTGGAGGGAGGGCGGGGAGAAGGTCGCCCGGCGGAATCTCGCCTTCTCGGTGCTCTCCGAGCACATCGGGTTCTCCATCTGGACCGTCTGGTCGGTGCTGGTGCTGTTCATGGGGCCCGAGTACGGGCTCACCCCCGCCGACAAGTTCTTCCTGGTGTCGATGGCGACGCTGGTCGGCGCCGTGGTCCGGGTGCCGTACACCTTCGCCGTCGCGCTCTTCGGCGGGCGGAACTGGACCATCGTCTCGGCCGGCGCCCTGCTCGTCCCGACGGTCGTCGCCCTCGCCGTCATGGAGCCCGGGACCTCGTACACCACCTTCCTGGTGTGCGCCATGCTCGCCGGTGTCGGCGGGGGCAACTTCGCCTCCTCCATGACCAACATCAACGCCTTCTTCCCGCTCCGCAAGAAGGGGTGGGCCCTCGGGCTGAACGCCGGGGGCGGGAACATCGGGGTGCCGGTCATGCAGCTGGCCGGGCTCGCCGTCATCGGCGCGGGGGGCGGCCCCCGCGTACTCCTCGGGATCTACATCCCCTTCATCGTGCTCGCCGCCGTCCTCGCCGCGCTGCGCATGGACAACCTCGCGACCCTGCGCAACGACACCGGGGCCGCCAGGGACGCCGTCCGTGACCCGCACACCTGGATCATGTCCTTCCTCTACATCGGGACCTTCGGTTCGTTCATCGGGTACAGCTTCGCGTTCGGGCTGGTGCTCCAGACGCAGTTCGGGCGTACGCCGCTCCAGGCCGCCTACGTCACCTTCATCGGCCCGCTGCTCGGCTCGCTCATCCGGCCGCTGGGCGGGGCCCTCGCCGACAGGTACGGCGGGGCGCGCATCACCCTGTGGAACTACGTCGGCATGGCCACCGCGACCGGCTTCGTCGTGCTCGCCAGCGTCCAGGAGTCGCTGGTGCTGTTCACCGTCGCCTTCATCGCCCTCTTCGTGCTCAGCGGGCTCGGCAACGGGTCGACGTACAAGATGATCCCCGGGATCTTCCAGCGCAAGGCCCTGCGCAAGGGGCTCGACGGGGAGGCGGCCGTCGCGTACGGGCGGCGGCTGTCCGGGGCGTCCATGGGGCTCATCGGGGCCGTCGGCGCGCTCGGCGGACTCGGCATCAATCTCGCCTTCCGGCAGTCCTTCCAGACCGCGGGCTCCGGCACCGGCGCCTTCGTCGCCTTCCTCCTCTTCTACGGGCTCTGCTTCGCCGTCACCTGGGCCGTATACCTTCGACGGCCGGCCGTGCGGGCCGAGGAGCGGGCCGCCGCCGAGCCCACGGCACGGCTCAGCTACGCCGAGGTGTGACGTAACACCGGCGACATCAACCCGAACCGAGCCTGTCATGCGCCGTTGACAGGCTCGATCGGTATGTGACGACCGATGCCGGAACGGACGCCCGTTCGAAGGGCCGGGTGCTGCCGGTGAACCTCGTGTTCGGTCTGCCCCAGCCGCCCGACGGACGCCAGCCGTACGACGACTCCAACGCGGGAACGAGAGCCATGGACGACGAACAGCGACAACCCGCACCCGGCCCCCTCTCCGGGTTCACCGTGGGAGTGACCGCCGCCCGGCGTGCCGACGAACTCGGGGCGCTGCTGCGCCGCCGGGGCGCCGCCGTGCTGCACGCGCCCGCCCTGCGCATCGTGCCGCTCGCCGACGACAGCGACCTGCTCGCCGCCACCGAGGAACTGATCCGCATCGCGCCGGACATCGTCGTCGCGACCACCGCCATCGGGTTCCGGGGGTGGGTCGAGGCCGCCGACGGGTGGGGGCTCGGCGAGGTGCTGCTCGACCGGTTGCGGGGGGTGGAACTGCTCGCGCGGGGGCCCAAGGTCAAAGGGGCGATCCGGGCCGCCGGGCTCACCGAGAAGTGGTCGCCCTCCAGCGAATCCATGGCCGAGGTGCTCGACCGGCTGCTGGGGGAGGGCGTGGAGGGGCGCCGGATCGCCGTGCAGTTGCACGGGGAGCCGCTGCCTGGGTTCGTGGAGGCGCTGCGGGCGAGCGGGGCCGATGTCATCGGCGTGCCCGTCTACCGGTGGATGCCACCGGAGGACATCGCGCCCGTCGACCGGCTGCTGGACGCCGCCGTCTCGCACGGCGTCGACGCGCTCACCTTCACCAGCGCGCCCGCCGCCGCCTCCCTGCTCTCCCGCGCCGAGGAGCGCGGCCAGCTGCCGGAACTGCTCGCCGTCCTCCACCACGACGTGCTGCCCGCCTGTGTCGGACCGGTCACCGCGCTGCCGCTCCAGGCCCGCGGCGTGGACACCGTCCAGCCCGACCGCTTCCGGCTCGGCCCGCTCGTCCAGCTGCTCTGCCAGGAACTGCCCGGCCGCGCCCGCACCCTGCCCGTCGCCGGGCACCGCATCGAGATCCGCGGCCACGCCGTCCTGGTCGACGGCCACCTCAAACCCGTACCGCCCGCCGGGATGTCCCTGCTGCGGGCACTGTCCCGGCGACCCGGCTGGGTGGTCGCCCGCGCCGAACTGCTGCGCGCCCTGCCCGGTTCCGGCCGTGACGAACACGCCGTCGAGACCGCCATGGCCCGGCTGCGCACCGCCCTGGGCACCCCCAAGCTGATCCAGACCGTCGTCAAACGCGGCTACCGGCTGGCCCTGGACCCGGCCGCCGACAGCAAGTACGGGGACATGGCCTCCGGCGTCTAGCGCTGCCGACGTCAGCGTCCGTACGGCGTGCCACGCCTCCCACGCGTTCTCGAACTCGTCCCGCGCCGCCACCGGGTCGGTCGTCGCGGCGAGACCGCAGTTCAGCGGGGCGCCGGAAGCGGCCGTGATCAGGAAGGTCGGGGCGCAGGCCGCGAAGGCCGCCCACAGCCATGGGCGCCGCCTCAGGCGCCACGCCACGATCGCCGACAGGGGCAGCGGGTTCGGGCTGACCTCGTTGACGTCCCGAGCGCATATGAGGGCGTCCAGGCATGCGCCGGGCGGCCGGGTGGCCACGCGGTACGAGGACTTCCGGCGGCCGGAGCGGGCAGGCACTGTAGGGAAGGGAGAGGAACCGTTCCCCCGGCTTCCCCGGCTCCCCCGGTCTCCCAGGTCTCTCCGGCTTCCCCAGCCCGGCGACGCTCCCGGGCAACCTCTAGGCGGTGACAGGCACATGGCACTCGGCACGGCCACGGCTGGCACGGCCACGACCGATACGGCCACGGTCCGCTACGAGCCACGGTTCGGCGCGGGGCGGATCTGTCTCGACCTGCTCGCGACCACGCACCCGGCGGAACGGCTCGGCTCGGTGGCCGAGCTACGTGCCTGGATCACCGGCTCCCGGCTGGTCCCGCTCGGCACCCCGCTGGCCCATGCGGACGCCTCCTGGCCCGTCGCCTTCCGGGAACTGCGCGCGCACATCGACCGGTTGGTCCGTTCCTGCCTCGCGCCCCAGGCCCGTACGGCGTCCTCGCTCGCCCGGGTCAACGCCCTCGCCCGCGCCGCCGCGCCCCCGGCACCGCGCGCCGTCCGCGCCGCCGACGGCGCTCTCGTACGGGAGTTGGACGGGCCGCCCGAATGCGCCGCGCTGCTCGCCGTGCTCGCCCGGGACACCGTAGAGCTGCTGACGGATCCCGTCGCGCGGGGCGGGCTGCGGCAGTGCGAGGGGGACAACTGTCCCGTCGTGTACCTGGACACATCCCGGGGGCGCCGGCGCCGGTGGTGCTCCAGCGAGGTGTGCGGGAACCGGGAGCGGGTGGCCCGGCACCGGCGGCGGCGAGTGGCGGCGGCGCCGGCCCGGGCCTGAGGGCCGCGCAGAACCCGGACATGGCGTCGCCCCCTGTCCCGATGCCGGCCATGTGAGTCGGTGGTGTGAGATGGATGACACCCCGTTTCCGCGTGGGAGTTCACGGGTACTCACCGCGATCTTGTGCCTGTGGTGGAAATGTAAAGATCGCGCGGTGGGAATGTGCGGTCATGTCCCGGTCGTCATGACACCTCAAGGAAATCTGTCACCCCCCTTTGAACACGCGGGGGTCCGTGTCCGTACCCGGTGGCGAGCGACCGACTCGGGGGAACCCCCGGACACCGGAGGTGGGCGTGCGCAAGGATGCGGCCGTGGCCAAGGACCGTGCATCGAGGGCCCGACATCGCATGTCCCAGCCCTCGGAACCGGACGAGGAGCTGATGCGCGCGCTGTACCGGGAGCACGCCGGCCCCTTGCTCGCGTACGTGCTGCGGCTGGTCGCGGGTGACCGGCAGCGCGCCGAGGACGTCGTGCAGGAGACGCTCATCCGTGCCTGGAAGAACGCCGGTCAGCTCAACCGAGCGACCGGATCGGTACGCCCCTGGCTGGTGACGGTCGCGCGCCGCATCGTCATCGACGGCCACCGCAGCCGGCAGGCCCGGCCGCAGGAGGTCGATCCGTCGCCGCTGGAGGTCATCCCCGCGGAGGACGAGATCGACAAGGCGCTGTGGCTGATGACGCTGTCCGACGCCCTCGACGACCTGACCCCTGCCCACCGGGAGGTGCTGGTCGAGACGTACTTCAAGGGGCGTACCGTCAATGAGGCGGCCGAGACGCTGGGCATACCCAGTGGCACGGTGCGTTCCAGGGTGTTCTACGCACTGCGTTCGATGAAGCTGGCACTGGAGGAGCGGGGGGTGACGGCGTGATGAACACTTACGGGGGGTACGGAGCGGGGGGTCCGGGTATGGCTGGCTCCATGCAGCAGGGAACAGCGGGCCCGAACGAGCACGAGACCGTCGGCGCCTACGCCCTCGGCATCCTGGACGACGCGGAGGCGACCGCGTTCGAGGCCCATCTCGCCGGCTGCGAATGGTGCGCCCAGCAGCTCGACGAACTCGCGGGCATGGAACCGATGCTGGCCGCCCTCGCCGATCTGCCCGGCACCGGCACACCCGCGATCGGCGAGTCGCTGTCCGCGCGGCCTTCCCCGAGGCTCACGGAACGCCTGGTCGACGAGGTCGCCGACCGCAGGGCGCAGAAGCGGCGGCGCTCCTTCTACATGGTCGCGGCGGCTGCCGCGCTGATCGTCGGCGGACCGTTCGTCGCCGTGGCGACCAGCGGCGGAGGCGACGACGGCGGCTCCCCGGGCACCGGCGTCCAGGCCGCGAGCCCCGCGCAGTCCGCGTTCGAGAACATGCCCGACCGGGCCACCGCGACCGACCCCACTACCGAGGTCACCGCCACCGTCGCCATGCAGGAGAAGGCATGGGGCACCGACGGGGTCCTGGAGCTGAAGAACGTCAAGGGCCCGCTCAAGTGCTCCCTGATCGCCGTCGGCGAGAACGGCGAGCGCGAGTCGATGAGCACCTGGTCCGTCCCGAACTGGGGCTACGGCATCGAGGGCGCCCAGACCGAGCAGGCCAGGAACCCGCTCTACATCCAGAGCGGCGCCGCCTTCAAGCCGGGCGAGATCGACCGCTTCGAGGTCGTCACCATTGAGGGCGACAAGCTGGTCGAGATCGACGTCTGAGCGACGGGGCGCGGCGGCGCGGGTGGGCGGCTCTGGGCGGCGGGGCCCGAAGGTCGGGGTGCGCGGCTCTGGGGGGCTGGGCTCGGAAGCGTGGGCGTGCGGCTCTGGGTGGTCGGGCCCGGAGGTCCGGGTGTACGGCTCGAAGCGGCGGCGCGGCGGCGCGGCGGCGCGGCGGCCCGGCTGCCCGGCGGCCCGGGTGGGCGGCTCTGGGCGGCGGGGCCCGAAGGCCAGGGTGCGCGGCTCTGGGCGGCCGGGTCCGGCGGCCTGGGCGTGCGGCTCTGAGCGGCCGGGCCCGGAGGCCCAGGTGTGCGGCCGCAAGGTCCAAGCGTGCGGCCCGCATGAGGCAGACGCCGCCACGACCGGCGGCCGAACAGGTGACGCGGGCACCTCGGGCCCGCCCGGTGCGCTCGGCCGGGCGGGCCCGTAGCCTATGCACGCCTCCTTCGCGTACGGTGGACGGCTGCCCAGCACGTCAGAAGGGGGCCCGGTGGCCGCTCAGGCGCAACAGGAATCCGCGCTCGACTCCGTCAGAGACCGAGAGATCGGCGTCGAACAGGAACACCTGGACCGGGTGTACCGGCGTCTCGAAGAGAAGATCCACGAGGCGGAGCTGCTGATGCGCGACGCCGGCCGGGGCGGACAGGTCGGCACGCCCGGCGCGCTCGCCGAGCGGGACGCCCAGGTCTACCGGGCGGGGGTGCACCTGAGCCGGCTCAACAACGAGTTCGAGGACTTCCTCTTCGGCCGGATCGACCTGCTGCTCGGCAAGGACGGCAAGAAGGGCCCGGACGGCGCCTTCACCGCCCTGGAGCCCGCCGACGGCGCGGTCCGCGACGACCACACCGCCGATATCGCCGAGACCCTGCACATCGGCCGTATCGGCGTGCTCGACGAGGACTACGCGCCGCTGGTCATCGACTGGCGGGCGCCCGCCGCGGCGCCCTTCTACCGCTCCACGCCGGTCGACCCCGGCCGGGTCGTACGGCGCCGGGTGATCCGTTCCAAGGGCCGCCGGGTGATCAGCGTCGAGGACGACCTGATGCGCCCCGAGCTGACCGCCTCCCTGGACGGCCGGCGGCTCGCCGTGATCGGCGACGGCGCGCTGATGGCCGCGCTCGGCCAGGCCCGCGGCCACACCATGCGGGACATCGTCGCCTCCATCCAGGCCGAGCAGGACCTGGTCATCCGCGCCCCCGCCTCCTCCGTGACCTACGTCGAGGGCGGCCCCGGCACCGGCAAGACCGCCGTCGCCCTGCACCGCGCCGCCTATCTGCTCTACCAGGACCGCCGCCGGTACGCGGGCGGCATCCTCATCGTCTCCCCGACCCCGCTGCTGGTCGCGTACACCGAGGGCGTGCTGCCGTCCCTCGGCGAGGAGGGCCAGGTCGCCATCCGAGCGATCGGCTCCCTCGTCGACGGCACCGAGGCCACGCTGTACGACTCCCCGGCGGTGGCCCGCGCCAAGGGGTCGTACCGGATGCTGAAGGTGCTGCGGCAGGCGGCGCGCGGGGTGCTGGAGCTGGGCACCACGGGCCCGGCCGCCCGCCCGGCCCCCCACACGGTCCCCCGTACGGCCCTGCGCCCGGCCCCCGTTTCCGCCCCCACCGGACAGCTCGCCTTCGGCGACGAGGACGAAGGGGACGAAGAGGGCACCGAGGGCAGCGAACTGGGCGTGCCCGCCCAGCCAGGTCTGGCGGACGCCCCCGGCGTAGGCCCCGCCGTACCGGGCCCCGCCACCTCGCCCACCCCCACCCACCTCACCCCCGCCCACTCCACCCCCACCCACCCCACCCGCCTCCGCGTCGTAGCCTTCGGCCGCCGTCTGGAGCTGGAGGCGGACCACCTGGTACGGATCCGCCACGCCGCCCTCGGCGGCACCGCGCCGGTCAATCTGCTGCGCCCGCGCGCCCGCAAGCTGCTGCTGGACGCGCTGTGGGAGCGGTCCGGCGCGGGGGGCCGGCACACCGATCCGGAGCTGGCCGCCGAGCTGCGCTCCTCCTTCGACGAGGACATCACCACCGAGGACGACTTCATCGCCTTCTTCGACGCCTGGTGGCCCGAGCTGACCCCGCGCGGGGTGCTCGCAGCGATGGCCGACGAGCGGCGGCTGGGCCGCTGGGCCCGCCGGGTGCTCAACCCCGGCGAGGTGCGCAAGGTCGCCCGTTCGCTCCAGCGCGACGGCTTCTCCGTGCACGACATCGCGATGCTCGACGAACTCCAGGCGATCCTCGGCGCCCCGGCCCGCCCCCGCAAGAAGCGCGAGCTGGACCCGCTGGACCAGCTCACCGGCCTGGACGAGCTGATGCCGGTGCGCGAGGAGTCGCGGCGCGAGCGCGCCGAGCGGCTCGCCCAGGAGCGCACCGAGTACGCCCACGTCATCGTGGACGAGGCCCAGGACGTCACGCCGATGCAGTGGCGGATGCTGGGCCGCCGCGGCCGGCACGCCACCTGGACGGTCGTCGGCGACCCGGCCCAGTCCTCCTGGTCCGACCCGGAGGAGGCCGCCCGGGCCCGGGACGAGGCGCTGCCCTCGACCGGCGGCACGGGCCGGTTCTCCCGGGGCCGCCGCTTCCAGCTCACGGTGAACTACCGCAACCCGGCCGAGATCGCCGAGCTGGCCGCCAAGGTCCTCGCCCTCGCCATGCCCGGCGCCCGGTCCCCGTCAGCGGTCCGCTCCACCGGCATCGTCCCGCGCTTCACCGCCGTACGCGACGCCCTCGGCCGGACGGTCCGGGCCGAGGCCGAGCGGCTGCTGGAGCAGGTGGACGGCACGGTCGGCGTGGTCGTCGCCATGAACCGGCGCGAGGAGGCCCGGCGCTGGCTCGCCGGGCTCGGCGACCGGGTGGTGGCCCTCGGCAGCCTGGAGGCCAAGGGCCTGGAGTACGACGCCACGGTGGTCGTCTCCCCGGCGGAGATCGCGGACGAGTCCCCGGCCGGCCTGCGGGTGCTGTACGTCGCCCTGACCCGGGCCACCCAGCAGCTCACGGTGGTCTCCGCCGACCGCGACCAGCCGGACCCGAACGGGGTACCGGACCTGCTGCGGGACTGACCCGGCCAGGTGTTTCCGGGCGGCTCGCAGATGAACTTCCGGTGCGGGAATGGCCGTACGGGATCGGTTTGTTAGCCTTGACGTGGCACCGGCCCGATCCAAGCCCCCGGGCCCAACCTTCGTCGCTACGAGCGACCACTTGCCGCGAGGCGAGCATGGCGGGTCGGTGTCATCAGCGTTGAGGAGGCCCACGTCCCATGTGACGTGGGCCTCCTCATGTGACGTGGGCCTCTTCGTTGCGCCCCACTGCAGCAGATCTCATATGGTGGAAGTCGTTTTCCGAAAGCGATCGGAAAACGGTCCCCCGTCGGTCCCCTGTCGGCCCTTCGTCGGTCCCTCCATGAACTCAATGAGCGCAATAGGGGGCGGCTACCACGTACCCGGCGGTAGGTGCGACGATCGGACGGCAGAAATCGCGACACCGTGAAAGCAGAGGAAGTCGGCCATGGCAACGGCGCCCAGCGTCTCCTACTCGATGACCATCCGGCTGGAGGTGCCCGCGAGCGGAACGGCCGTATCGCAGCTCACCACCGCCGTGGAGTCCTCCGGAGGCTCGGTGACCGGCCTCGACGTCACCGCCTCCGGCCACGAGAAGCTCCGGATCGACGTCACGATCGCGGCCACCTCGACCGCGCACGCCGATCAGATCGTGCAGCAGCTGCGCGGCATCGAGGGCGTCACGCTCGGCAAGGTCTCCGACCGTACGTTCCTGATGCACCTCGGCGGCAAGATCGAGATGCAGTCCAAGCACCCCATCCGCAACCGTGACGACCTCTCGATGATCTACACGCCGGGCGTGGCCCGGGTGTGCATGGCGATCGCCCAGAACCCCGAGGACGCCCGCCGGCTGACCATCAAGCGCAACTCCGTTGCGGTCGTGACCGACGGTTCCGCCGTGCTCGGCCTCGGCAACATCGGCCCGATGGCCGCGCTGCCGGTGATGGAGGGCAAGGCGGCCCTGTTCAAGCGGTTCGCCGGGATCGACGCCTGGCCGCTGTGCCTGGACACCCAGGACACCGACGCGATCGTGGAGATCGTCAAGGCCATCGCCCCGGGCTTCGCCGGCATCAATCTGGAGGACATCTCGGCCCCCCGCTGCTTCGAGATCGAGGCCCGGCTGCGCGAGGCCCTGGACATCCCGGTCTTCCACGACGACCAGCACGGCACCGCGATCGTGGTCCTCGCCGCCCTCACCAACGCGCTGCGCGTGGTCGGCAAGGACATCCAGAACGTACGGGTCGTCATGTCCGGCGCGGGCGCCGCAGGTACGGCCATCCTGAAGCTGCTGATCGCCGCCGGCGTGAAGAACGCCGTCGTCGCCGACATCCACGGCGTGGTGCACGCGGGCCGCGGCGACCTGGTGGACGTCCCCGCCGATTCGCCGCTGCGCTGGATCGCCGAGAACACCAACCCGGAGGGCCTCTCCGGCAGCCTCAAGGAGGCCGTGCGCGGTGCGGACGTGTTCATCGGCGTCTCCGCCCCGAACGTGCTCGACGGGGACGACGTGGCCGCCATGGCCGAGGACGCGATCGTCTTCGCGCTCGCGAACCCGGACCCCGAGGTGGAACCGGCGATCGCCCGCCAGACGGCCGCGGTGGTGGCCACCGGCCGCTCGGACTTCCCCAACCAGATCAACAACGTGCTGGTCTTCCCCGGTGTCTTCCGCGGCCTGCTGGACGCGCAGTCCCGGACGGTCAACACGGACATGATGCTCGCGGCGGCGAAGGCCCTCGCTGACGTCGTCACCGAGGACGAGCTGAACCCGAACTACATCGTCCCGAGCGTCTTCAACGACAAGGTCGCGGGCGCGGTCGCCGGGGCCGTGCGGGAGGCCGCGAAGGCGGCGGCCGGGACGGCGTCGTAGGCTGGCGGTGCGGAGCCGGGGGCTGCGGGCGATGCCGTACGGGCTGTGAAGGGCCTGTGCGCATCGTCGTGACGGCCCCCGAAACCGGCGCGTCGCGGAACCGACGGGCAAAGACGGCCCTCTAGGGTGTCGCCAGGCTTCAGGCCCTCTTTTCGTGTGACTCCCCAGGGTGTTCTCACGACTCGTGGGGGTGCCGGATTGGCATTCCCGCCGCAGGTAGGGGCAGGATGCGTCTCTGGGCGCGAGCGTCTGACGACGGACCCGGGTCCGGGGACTGTCCGAGGGCCCTGGCAGCATCGGCTTCGCTGTGCCCAATATGCGGGTCCGCCGCGGGGCACGCCTCAACAGCAAGATGAACACGGGAGTAACAACATGAACCGCAGTGAGCTGGTGGCCGCGCTGGCCGACCGCGCCGAGGTGACCCGCAAGGACGCCGACGCCGTGCTGGCCGCGTTCGCCGAGGTGGTGGGCGACATCGTGTCCAAGGGCGACGAGAAGGTCACCATTCCCGGCTTCCTGACCTTCGAGCGCACCCACCGTGCGGCTCGTACCGCCCGCAACCCGCAGACCGGTGACCCGATCCAGATTCCGGCCGGTTACAGCGTGAAGGTTTCGGCGGGCTCCAAGCTCAAGGAAGCGGCCAAGGGTAAGTAGGGGCGCGTTTTCGCTGCTCGGGCCCGGCTGGCGGTCGCGCTGCCGCCGGGTGGGCTTGGCATCGTTGGCGGCTGATGGCTGATGGCTGATGGCTGATGGCTGATGGCTGACGCGTCGGCGGCTGGCGGCTGACGGCTTCGTCGTGGCTTGTCGCGCAGTTCCCCGCGCCCCTTTGCAGGGCGTTGCAAGAGACGCTGATGGGCGGTCACCCCGGATGGGGTGACCGCCCATGGGCGTTTTCGCCGGTGTCCGCTTTGCGGGTGCGTACCCGGTCAGCCGAGCGGCTTGCCCGGAAGTTCCACCTTCGCGCCCAGCTCCATCAGCTTGTCCATGAAGTTCTCGTAGCCGCGGTTGATGAGGTCGATGCCGTGCACCCGGGACGTGCCCTGGGCGGCCAGGGCCGCGATGAGGTACGAGAATCCGCCGCGCAGGTCGGGGATGACCAGGTCGGCGCCCTGGAGCGAGGTGGGGCCCGAGACGACCGCGGAGTGCAGGAAGTTGCGCTGGCCGAAGCGGCAGTCGGAACCGCCGAGGCACTCGCGGTAGAGCTGGATGTGTGCGCCCATCTGGTTGAGCGCGGAGGTGAAGCCGAGGCGGGACTCGTACACCGTCTCGTGGATGATGGACAGGCCGGTGGCCTGGGTCAGGGCGACGACCAGCGGCTGCTGCCAGTCGGTCTGGAAGCCGGGGTGCACGTCCGTCTCCAGCGCGATGGACTTCAGCCGGCCGCCCGGGTGCCAGAAGCGGATGCCCTTGTCATCGATCCGGAAGGCGCCGCCGACTTTCCGATAGGTGTTCAGGAACGTCATCATCGAACGCTGCTGGGCGCCATGGACGTAGATGTCACCCTCGGTCGCCAGCGCCGCCGACGCCCAGGACGCGGCCTCCAGCCGGTCCGGCAGGGCGCGGTGGTCGTAGCCGCCGAGCTTGTCGACCCCGGTGATCCGGATCGTGCGGTCGGTGTCCATCGCGATGATGGCACCCATCTTCTGGAGGACGCAGATGAGGTCCTCGATCTCGGGTTCCACGGCGGCGTTGGAGAGTTCGGTCACGCCCTCCGCCAGGACCGCCGTCAGCAGCACCTGTTCGGTCGTACCGACGGAGGGGTACGGAAGACGGATCTTCGTACCGCGCAGCCGGGCCGGTGCCTCCAGGTACTGGCCGTCCGCCCGCTTCTCGATCGTCGCCCCGAACTGCCGCAGCACGTCGAAGTGGAAGTCGATGGGCCGGCCGCCGATGTCGCAGCCGCCGAGGCCGGGGATGAAGGCGTGCCCGAGGCGGTGCAGCAGCGGCCCGCAGAACAGGATCGGGATCCGGGACGAACCCGCGTGCGCGTCGATGTCGGCGACGTTCGCACTCTCGACGTGCGTCGGGTCCAGGACCAGCTCGCCGGGCTCCTCACCCGGACGGACCGTCACCCCGTGCAGCTGCAACAGGCCCCGGACGACCCGGACATCACGGATGTCCGGGACATTGCGCAGTCGACTCGGCTCGCCGCCCAGCAGAGCGGCGACCATGGCCTTCGGTACGAGGTTCTTCGCACCGCGGACACGGATCTCGCCCTCCAGCGGGGTTCCGCCGTGGACCAGCAGGACATCGTCGTTGACGGTCATGAATCTCGCGTTCCGTGGAGTGTGGAGTTCGGGTGGGGCCGGGAGAGACAGAGTAATCGCCGTCGGCCCCTGTGCCGTAAGTCCGCGGGCGGCTCAGCCCTGTCATAGCTGTGTCACAACACGAACCGCTCCCGGCCGGGCACCTGGGGTCACCGCCCGGTCCGTGCGCCCCGGACGCCCCCGTCCGCCCCTGGCCTGCGCTGCTTTCCGTGCCTCCGTTGGCTCCACACCTGACAGCAAGATGCGGGATCATGTCTGGCATGACCGAGGTGTCCTCGCTCACAGGGCGGCTGCTCGTGGCCACACCCGCCCTGGCGGACCCGAACTTCGACCGCGCGGTCGTGCTGCTCCTCGACCACGACGAGGAGGGCTCCCTCGGTGTCGTCCTCAACCGCCCCACGCCGGTGGGGGTCGGCGACATCCTGGCGGCCTGGGCGGACCTCGCGGGCGAGCCCGGCGTCGTCTTCCAGGGCGGTCCCGTTTCCCTCGACTCGGCCCTCGGCGTCGCCGTCATCCCGGGCGGTGCTTCGGCCGAACGGGCCCCGCTCGGCTGGCGCCGGGTCCATGGCGCGATCGGCCTGGTCGACCTGGAGGCCCCGCCGGAACTGCTGGCCGCCGCCCTCGGCTCCTTGAGAATCTTCGCCGGTTACGCCGGCTGGGGCCCCGGCCAACTGGAGGACGAACTCGTCGAGGGTGCGTGGTACGTCGTCGAGTCCGAGCCCGGCGATGTCTCCTCGCCGGAACCGGAGCGGCTGTGGCGCGAGGTGCTGCGGCGCCAGCGGAACGGGCTGGCGATGGTGGCCACTTATCCGGACGATCCTTCGCTGAATTGACGATCCTTCGCTGAATGCTGAGTACGGGTGGGGGCGGCGGGGGCGGGGCGGTGGGCCTGCGCTGAGTGGACTCGCGGGATTCCCGAGCCGATTCGCCGGATTGTGGGCGTCGGTTCGGTGGGTTGCGTGTGCCGACCTGCCGACCTGCCGGACTGTGGGCGTCGGCTCGGTGGGTTGCGCGTGCCGACTTGCCGGATTTCATGCGTTGGCTCAGTGGGTTGCGTGTGCCGACTCGCCGGATGTGCCCGTCGGCTCGGTGGGGATTGAGCGTGCCGACCCGCCCGATCTCGCGCGGTCGGCTCGCAGGATTCCGTGTGCCGACCCGTGTCCGATGCCCTTGACGGGCTTGCCCGCGTCCGCCCCATCCGACGCTCTGGACAGGCTCGCCGCGTCCGAGTCACCCGGCGTACCCGACGGGCTCGCCGCACCCCACCCGCTCGCCGCCCGCGCGTGGCCCCCCCTCGCCGTATCGGCGCGGCGGCCTCCGCCGAGTGTGCCGCCCGCGACCGGGTCGCCCGCCCGTCCCGGCGGCGCGAGCGTCTCGTACGGCGATCCGTGGCCGACCTGGCCCGGCGCCCCCCCCGTACCGCTCCAGCCCCCGGCCCGGACCACCGGCGGGTCGCCCGCCCCGACCCCGACGGAGACGGAGTGCCCGCCCGACCCCGACCGGGCGTCCGCCCCCACCTCACCCCCGTAGGACAAGCCCTGCCCCCGAGCCCCGCCCCGTCTCTTTCCAGCCCCCGGCACCCGGTGCGCGCCCCCGCGCACCGGTCGCGCACCCGTCGCCGGACCGAACATTGTGAGCTTCAGTACTCTTGGTTTTTATGAGCACTCTTGAGCCCGAGCCCGAGCGCGGGACTGGGACGGGGACCCTCGTAGAGCCGACGCCGCAGACCTCCCACGGTGACGGTGACCACGAGCGCTTCGCCCATTACGTCCAGAAAGACAAGATCATGGCGAGCGCCCTCGACGGGACCCCCGTCGTGGCGTTGTGCGGCAAGGTCTGGGTGCCGGGCCGCGATCCGAAGAAGTACCCCGTATGCCCCATGTGCAAGGAGATCTACGAGTCCATGGGCGCCGGTGGGGACGACGGCAAGGGTGGAAAGGGCGGTAAGGGCGGCAAGGGCGGAAACAAGTAGCGGGCGGACGAGCCGCCGCTGCCGGTCCCGCTCGACCGTGTGACGTACAGAGGCCCCCGAGGCGTGCTTCGACACGCTTCGGGGGCTTTTGTGTGCCCTGCCGGGGTGCGGCCCGTTGCACGGAATGCGTCGCCCGGTCACAGAGTGGTTGAGACCTCTTGTAAGTCCGTTCATTCACTCCATAACCTCCGCAGTGTTGTGCACAGCGAAACAGGCATTGCGCATGTTGCAACGAGCAACGCCGCACTCCCGGAGGAGCACTCCATGAAGCTGTCCGTCCGTATGGCCGCCCTGCTGGTCTCCGCAACGCTGGCCGGCGCCGCCTGCGCCCCTTCGACCTCCGACAATTCCGCCTCCGGTGAGGACGAGAAGACCGGCACCCTGAGGGTCTGGCTCTTCCAGGAGGTCAACAACGAGCCCAAGGAGCAGGTCGTCGAGTCTGTGATCGACGACTTCGAGAAGGCCCACGAGGGCACCGAGGTCTCCGTCGAGTACATCCCGGTGGAGACCCGCGCCCAGCGCATCAAGGCCGCGTTCAACGACCCCGAGAGCGCCCCCGACGTCATCGAGTACGGCAACACCGACACCGCCGGCTATGTGAAGGACGGCGGACTCGCCGACGTCACCGCGGAGTTCGAGGCATGGGACGAGGGCAAGGACGCCGACCCGACCGCCCGCCAGTCCGTCACGGTCGACGACAAGGTCTACGGCGCCCCCTTCTTCGTGGGCGTCCGCGCCCTCTACTACCGCACGGACGTGTTCGAGGAACTCGGTCTGGAGGTGCCCGAGACCCAGGCCGAGCTGATCTCCACCGCCCAGCAGATCCGCGAGGAGAAGCCCGACCTGTACGGCCTCGCCGTCGGCGGCGCCTACACCTACGGCGCGATGCCGTTCATCTGGGCCAACGGCGGTGAACTCGCCACCGGCCAGGGCACCTCCTTCGCCTCCGCCATCGACAGCGCGGCGGCCCAGAAGGGCATCGAGGCCTACACCTCCCTCTTCGGCGACGACAACTGTCCGGCCGAGAAGTGCGCGAGCTTCACCGGCAACGACACCGTGACCGCCTTCGCCTCAGGCACGGCCGCCATGGCCATCGGCGGCGACTTCAGCCACCAGGCCATCGAGGCGGGCGAGGTCAAGGGCAAGTACGCGGTGGTCCCGCTGCCCGGCGTGGAGGCGGGCACGATCGCCCCGGCGTTCGCGGGCGGCAACAACATCGGCGTACTGAACAGCACCTCGCACCGCACCCTCGCCGTCGACCTGATGCAGCAGCTCGCCTCGAAGAAGACCCAGGGCGAACTCTTCGACGCCATGGGCTTCCTGCCCACCTATGCCGACGTCCGGGACGAGGCCGCCGCCAAGGACTCGTTCGTGGAGCCCTTCGTCCAGACCCTCGCCGCCGACACCAAGTTCGTCCCGGCCTCGCCCGCATGGGCCGAGATCGACGCCTCGCAGGTGCTGCCGACCATGTTCCAGGAGATCGTCAGCGGCAAGAACGATGTCGCCGGTGCCGCCGCGGACGCCGCCGACAAGATGGACGCCTCCTTCGCGTCGGCCGGGTGACCCAGGTGAGTACGACCAGCGATGCACCCAGCGATACACCCGGTGATGCGCCCAGCGATGCGCCCAGTGATGCGCCTAGCGATACAAGCAGTGATGCGTTCGGTGACGCGCTCAGCAACAGCGGGCCCGGTCGGCGAAAGGGGGTGCGGGCCGGCGGGGGTTCCTCGCGCAGATCCCCGCGCCCCCCGGGGCGAAAGGGCGCACGGCGTCCGTCGTGGACCCCCTGGCTCTATCTCGCGCCCGCCCTCGTGGTGCTCGGCGGGCTGCTCGTCTATCCGATCTACCAGCTCGGTCTGATCTCCTTCCTGGAGTACACCCAGGCGCAGGTCAGCGGCGGTGAACCGACCACCTTCAAGGGCTTCGGCAACTACACCGAACTCTTCGGCGACGAACAGTTCTGGGAGGTGCTGCTCGCCACCCTCGTCTTCGCCGCCGCCTGTGTCGTGTCCACCCTCGGCGTCGGCTGCGCGCTGGCCGTGCTGCTCACCCGGGTACGGGCGCTGCCCCGGCTCGCGCTGATGATGGCCGCGCTCGGCGCCTGGGCGACCCCGGCGGTCACCGGCTCCACCGTCTGGCTGCTGCTGTTCGACCCGGACTTCGGCCCGGTCAACCGGATTCTCGGCCTCGGCGACCACTCCTGGACGTACGGGCGCTACAGCGCGTTCTTCCTGGTGCTCCTCGAAGTCGTGTGGTGCTCCTTCCCGTTCGTGATGGTCACCGTCTACGCGGGGATCCGCGCGATCCCCACCGAGGTGCTGGAGGCCGCCTCCCTGGACGGCGCCTCGCAGTGGCGCATCTGGCGCTCGGTCATGGCGCCGATGCTCCGCCCGATCCTGGTGATCGTCACCATCCAGTCGGTGATCTGGGACTTCAAGGTCTTCACCCAGATCTACGTCATGACCAACGGCGGCGGCATCGCGGGCCAGAACCTGGTCCTGAACGTCTACGCCTACCAACAGGCGTTCGCGTCCTCGCAGTACAGCCTCGGCTCGGCGATCGGCGTCGTGATGCTGCTGATCCTGCTCGCCGTGACCCTGATCTATCTGCGGCTGCTGCGCCGCCAGGGGGAGGAACTGTGAGTGTCGTGCGTTCTCTGGTCCGGCGTCCCCGCCGTCCGTGGAGGCTGGCCGCCGAGGCATCCGCGCTGGTCATCGCCCTGGTCGTCGCCTTTCCGCTGTACTGGATGGTGCTGAGCGCCTTCAAGCCGGCCGGTGAGATCGAATCGACCGAGCCCCGGCCCTGGACCCTGGCCCCCTCGCTGGATTCCTTCCGGCGGGTGTTCGGGCAGCAGGAATTCGGGCGGTATTTCCTCAACAGCCTGCTCGTCGCGAGCTGTGTCGTCATCGCCTCGGCACTCATCGCGTTTCTCGCGGCGACCGCCGTCACCCGATTCAAGTTCCGTTTCCGGACCACCGTGATGATCATGTTCCTGGTGGCCCAGATGGTGCCTATCGAGGCGCTCACCATCCCGCTGTTCTTCCTCATGCGGGACTTCGGCCAGCTGAACACGCTGGGCGCGCTGATCCTGCCGCACATCGCCTTCTCGCTGCCCTTCGCGGTCTGGATGCTCAGGGGGTTTGTGAAAGCGGTGCCGGAGGCACTGGAGGAGGCCGCGTATCTGGACGGGGCGAGCCGCTCGCGATTCATGTGGCAGATCCTTTTCCCCCTGGTCTTCCCGGGCCTCGTGGCCACCAGTGTGTTCTCCTTCATCTCGACCTGGAACGACTTCCTGTTCGCCCGCTCCTTCATCATCAGCGACACCTCCCAGTCGACCCTTCCGATGGCTCTGCTGGTCTTCTACAAACCCGACGATCCCGACTGGGGAGGAGTGATGGCGGCCTCCACCGTGATGACCATTCCGGTGCTGGTCTTCTTCGTACTGGTGCAGCGCCGGCTGGTGTCCGGACTCGGCGGGGCGGTCAAGGACTGACGCCGTGCGACTCCCGACGCGACTCCTGACCAGGCTCCTGACCAGGCTTCTGACGTGACTTCCGATCCGGCCTCCGATCCACCATCTGATCCGACCTCCGATCCAGCATCTGATCCGACTTCTGAACCCACTTCTGAACCCACTTCTGGCCCCACTTCTATGGATGGGATTTCCGTGAGTACGACTTCGGTGGGCGGGACTTCTCCCGTCACAGGCGCTCCGAACGCGACGCCGGGCGGTACGACTTCGGCGGCGGAGCTGATTCCCGCGCCGCTGCGGGTGACGACGGACGGGGACGGATTCTTCGTACTGGGACCGGAGACGGCCCTGGTCGCCGGTGCGGGGACCGGGACCACGGAACGCTGGCTGCGCTCCCAGCTGGGCGCCGCGACCGGCCTGTCCTTCCCCCCGGCGGGCGCGGACGCGGGCCATGCCGCCAATGCCGTACGGCTCGGTCTGGATCCCGCGATCGCGGCCGAACTCGGTGCGGAGGGATACCGCCTGGACGTCACCCCGGACGGTGTGAACCTGACGGGCGGCGATCCCGCCGGGCTCTTCCGGGGCGCCCAGACCCTGCGGCAACTGCTCGGCCCGGACGCCTTCCGGCGCGCCCCGCTGCCGGGCCGTGAGTGGCGGCTCCCGCACACCCGTATCGAGGACGCGCCACGATTCGCGTGGCGCGGCATGATGCTGGATGTGGCCCGGCACTTCATGCCCAAGGAAGGCGTGCTGCGCTATCTCGACCTGCTGGCCGCGCACAAACTCAACGTCTTCCACTTCCATCTGACGGACGACCAGGGCTGGCGCGTCGAGATCAAGCGCTACCCCAGGCTGACCGAGGTGGCCTCCTGGCGCTCACGCACCAAATGGGGGCACCGCGCCTCTGAGCTGTGGGAGGACCGGCCACACGGCGGCTTCTACACCCAGGACGACATCCGCGAGATCGTCGCCTACGCCGCCGAACGGCATATCACCGTCGTCCCGGAAATCGACATCCCGGGGCACTCGCAGGCCGCCATCTCGGCGTATCCGGAACTCGGCAACGCGGACGTCACCGACACCACCTCCCTCTCGGTCTGGGACACCTGGGGTGTCTCTGAGAACGTACTCGCCCCCACTGACAACGCCCTGCGCTTCTACGAAGGGGTGTTCGAGGAACTGCTGGAACTGTTCCCCGGCGAGTTCATCCACGTCGGCGGCGACGAATGCCCGAAGGAGCAGTGGCGCCGCTCGCCGCTCGCCCAGGCCCGGATCGCGGAACTCGGGCTGAAGGACGAGGACGAGTTGCAGTCCTGGTTCATCCGGCACTTCGACACCTGGCTCGCCGAGCGGGGCCGCCGGCTCGTCGGCTGGGACGAGATCCTGGAGGGCGGCCTCGCCGCGGGCGCCACCGTCTCCTCCTGGCGCGGCTACGAGGGCGGGATCGCCGCCGCGCGCGCGGGACACGATGTCGTCATGTGCCCCGAGCAGCATGTGTATCTGGACCACCGTCAGGACGGCGGTCCGGACGAGCCCGTGCCGATCGGATTCGTGCGCACCCTGGAGAACGTCTACCGGTTCGAGCCGGTTCCCGCGGAACTGACGAAGGACGAGGCCCGGCATGTGCTCGGCACCCAGGCCAACGTCTGGTCCGAGGTGATGGAGAACTCCGCCCGCGTCGACTACCAGGTCTTCCCCCGGCTCGCCGCCTTCGCCGAGGTGGCCTGGAGCGCCCTGCCCGCCCCGGCCGAGCGGGACTTCGCCGGTTTCCAGCGCCGGATGACCGCCCACTACGGGCGACTTGACGCCCTCGGCGTCGCCTACCGGCCCCCGACGGGCCCGAAGCCGTGGCAGCGGCGGCCGGGCGTGGTGGGACGGCCGATCGACGGGGAGCCGCCCAAGCGGTGAGGTGCGGTGCGGTGAGGTGACCGGGGCGGGAGGGAGCGCCCTCTCCCGCCCTCTCCGGATGCCTGAAAGGATTATGGAAAAAACTCCCAAGAGTCATCGAAGAGTGCCAATTGCCGCGCGTGGGTGATGCCGTGTGAAAACGGACCATCTCCGCGACGAGGTGGGCGAATGTCTCCTAGCGGACCCCCGCGTTCGTGCCCTGCGAAGATGTGCCAGAGTTGCCACGTCCGCCCTGTCGGCACGTACCGTACGGCGCACAGGCGGGAACAGGTGGGGACAGCGGGAAGGGGCAGCCGGTTTGACCACGCACGCACCGCAGGCGGCGCAGTCCGTGACGCTGCCCACGACGCTGGACGAGGCCGTCGCGGCCCTCACCGCCCTGCCCGCCGCCGTGCCCGTGGCGGGCGGCACCGACCTCATGACCGCCGTCAACTCCGGCCAGCTCCGCCCGGCCGCGCTGGTCGGCCTCGGCCGGATCAGCGAGATCCGCGGCTGGCAGTACCAGGACGGCCACGCCCTGCTCGGCGCCGGGCTCACCCACGCGCGCATGGGCCGCCCCGACTTCGCCGCCCTCATCCCCGCGCTCGCCGCCGCCGCCCGCGCGGCGGGCCCCCCGCACATCCGCAACGCCGGCACCCTCGGCGGCAACATCGCCTCCGCCTCGCCCACCGGCGACGCGCTGCCCGTGCTCGCCGCCCTGGAGGCCACCCTGGTCATCGCCGGGCCCGGCGGCGCCCGCCGGGAGATCCCGGTCTCCCATCTGCTGGCCGGCGTGGCGATGCTCCGCGCGGGCGAACTCATCGGCTTCGTGCGCGTGCCGCTGCTGCACGCGCCGCAGGTCTTCCTCAAGGCGACGGCGCGCACCGGCCCCGGGCGGGCCGTCGCCTCGGTCGCCCTGGTCCTCGACCCGGCCCGGCGCGGCGTGCGGTGCGCCGTCGGCGCCATAGCGCCGATGCCGCTGCGCCCGCTGGACGCCGAGCAGTGGGTCGCCCGGCTCATCGACTGGGACAACGACCGCGCGCTGGTCCCCGAGGCGCTCAGTGCCTTCGGCGAGTACGTGGCCGCCGCCTGCATCCCCGACCCGGCCCCGGCCGAGGACGGCTCCGTACCGCAGCTTCCGCCCGCCGTACTGCATCTGCGGCGATCCGTCGCCGCGCTGGCCCGACGAGCACTGGGGAGGGCACTGTCATGACCG
Source organism: Streptomyces sp. NPDC056734 (assembly GCF_042790455.1). NCBI lineage: Bacteria > Bacillati > Actinomycetota > Actinomycetes > Kitasatosporales > Streptomycetaceae > Streptomyces > Streptomyces sp. NPDC056734. The sequence continues at coordinate 424,456 of NZ_JBHTZD010000002.1, read as the reverse complement.
ACGACCAGCACAGAGAGAGCGCGCCCCAGGGCGGCGGCCGCTGGGACCCGCTGCCCCAGGGCGAGTACGACGACGGCGCCACCGCCTTCGTCAAGCTCCCCGAGGGCGGCATCGACGCGCTCATGGCGGCCTCCGACAGCCCGCTCGCCGCGCCCGGCCACGGCTATGTGCCGCCGCCCATCGCGGTCACACCCGCCCCGCCGTCGGCCACCGACCCGTCCTCCACCGGCACCTGGACCAACCTGTCGGCCACACCCGCCGACGGCACCCAGTGGCAGGCCGTGGACACGGGGCATCAGGGCGGGGTGCAGTACCCCGGCGATCCGCGCGCGGGCGACCCGCGAGGCGCCGGTGCACACGGCGGAGGGCCGTCGGGCGTCGGTCCGCAGGGTGTCGGTTCGCACGGCGGCGTGCCGGGGGACCGCTTCACGTACCACCCGGGTGCCACCGGGCAGTGGAACTACCAGGAGGTCACAGCGCCGGAGCCGGCCGCCCCGGCGCCGGGCCACGATGTGACCGGCCAGTGGTCGATCCCCGTCGCCAACGGCGATCTTCCGGACGAATCGGGCGAGTTCACCACATCGACGCTGGTCGAGCAGTGGGGCGGAACACCGCCGCCGACGCTCCCCGGCGGCGCCGCCGCGCCCTGGGCGACGGAAGGGGCGGGGCAGGCATGGGCTCCGGCCGCCGACACGCCCGCGCGGGGAACTCCGGGTGCGGGAGCGCCACATGGCGTGTCCGGCCCGGGCGTGTCCAGCCCGGGGGTGCCCGGTGTGTCCGCCGCTGGGACCGCGTCTGCCGGGGAGGGTGGGACTGGCCCGGGGGGCAGGACTGCCGCCGCTGCCAGGGACTTCTCGGACACCGTGGCCCTGCGCGTGGCGGTGCCTCCGGGCATGGCCGGGTCATCGGCCGGGGCCGCGCCAGCGGTTGGGGCCGGGCCATCGGTCGAGGCCGCGTCACCGGTCGAGGCCGGGGCGCCCGCCGCTGAGGTCGCGCCTCCCGTGGAGATGCCGCCCGCCGCCCCCGACGTCGTCGAGGCGCCCGCCGCGCCTCAGGGGGCCGGTGAGGCGCGAGGTGTCACCCCGGATGCCGACGAGGCTCCCGGGGTCGCTGAGGGCCCCACAGGGCCTGTCGTGAGGGCCTTCGTGGCGCCGGGGCCGACTCCGTCGCCCGCGGGCGCGCAGACGGCCGTACAGCCCGTCGGCGAGGCCGCTCCCGACGGCTCGGACGACTCCGACGCCTCCGATGACGCCAACCTGCCCGAGGACGAGGACGATTCCGGCACTCCGGATGCGCCCAGCACGCCCGGTGCGCCCGCCGAGGCTCCGGCGCCCTCGCACGACGACCACCCCGTCGCCTCGTACGTGCTCCGTGTGAACAGCGCCGACCGGCCCGTCACCGGCGCCTGGATCGGCGAGTCGCTGCTGTACGTGCTGCGTGAGCGGCTCGGTCTCGCGGGCGCCAAGGACGGCTGCTCGCAGGGCGAGTGCGGGGCCTGCAACGTCCAGGTCGACGGCCGCCTCGTCGCCTCCTGCCTGGTGCCCGCGGTCACCGCGGCCGGCAGCGAGGTGCGCACCGTCGAGGGCCTGGCCACCGACGGACAGCCCTCCGACGTGCAGCGCGCGCTCGCCAGGTGCGGTGCGGTGCAGTGCGGTTTCTGCGTGCCCGGCATGGCGATGACCGTGCACGACCTGCTGGAGGGCAACCCGGCGCCGACCGAGCTGGAGACGCGCCAGGCGCTCTGCGGCAACCTGTGCCGCTGCTCCGGCTACCGGGCCGTCGTGGACGCCGTGCAGGAGGTCGCCGCCGAGCGCTCCTCGGCCGGCGCCGCCGAGTCCGTCGAACACGGCGGCGACGAGCCGCGTATCCCTCACCAGGCGGGCCCCGGGGCCGGCGGGATCAACCCGTCGGCGTTCGACCCGCCCCGGGTCCAGGGCCATGACCGGGCCTTCGGAAACGGAACCGGAACCGGACCGGGACAGGACGGAGGCCAGGCGTGAGCAACGAAGCCGCCACGGCGACCACCGCGGAGGCCGTCCCCACCGCCGAGCCGATCCCGCACGGCATCGGCGCGTCGCTGCCCGCCGCCGACGCGCGCGCGAAGACCGAGGGCACCTTCCCCTACGCGGCCGACCTGTGGGCCGAGGGCCTGCTCTGGGCGGCCGTGCTGCGCTCCCCGCACCCGCACGCGCGCATCGTGTCCATCGACGTGTCCCACGCGCGCGAGATGCCCGGCGTACGGGCCGTGATCACCCACGAGGACGTGCCGGGCGTGGCGCTGCACGGCCGCGGCAGAGCCGACCGCCCGGTCTTCGCCTCCGAGGTGGTCCGCCACCACGGCGAGCCCATCGCCGCCGTCGCCGCCGACCACCCCGACACCGCGCGGATGGCCGCAGCCGCAGTCATCGTCGAGTACGAGGTGCTCGACCCGGTGACCGACCCCGAGCAGGCGTTCGAGGCCGAGCCGCTGCACCCCGACGGCAACCTCATCCGGCACATCCCGCTGCGCCACGGCGACCCGGACGTCAACGGCGAGACCGTCGTCGAGGGCCTGTACCGCATCGGCCGCCAGGACCCCGCGCCCATCGGCGCCGAGGCGGGCCTGGCCGTGCCCCGGCCGGACGGCGGCGTGGAGCTGTACCTCGCCTCCACCGACCCGCACACCGACCGCGACACCGCCGCCGCCTGCTACGGCCTCGAACCCGAGCGCGTGAAGATCGTCGTCACCGGGGTGCCCGGCGCCACCGCAGACCGCGAGGACCAGGGCTTCCAGCTGCCGCTCGGCCTGCTCGCGCTCAGGACCGGCTGCCCGGTGAAACTCACCGCCACGCGCGAGGAGTCCTTCCTGGGCCACGTCCACCGCCATCCCACCCTGCTGCGCTACCGCCACCACGCGGACGCCGACGGCAAGCTGGTCAAGGTCGAGGCCCAGATCCTGCTCGACGCGGGCGCCTACGCGGACACCTCGGCGGAGACCCTCGCCGCCGCCGTGTCCTTCGCGTGCGGCCCCTATGTCGTCCCCAACGCCTTCATCGAGGGCTGGGCCGTGCGCACCAACAACCCGCCCTCCGGCCATGCCCGGGGCGAGGGCGCGATGCAGGTCTGTGCCGCCTATGAGGCGCAGATGGACAAGCTCGCCAAGAAGCTCGGCGTCGAACCGGCCGAACTGCGGCTGAGCAATGTCCTCGCCACCGGCGACATCCTGCCCATCGGCCAGACCGTGACCTGCCCGGCGCCGGTCGCCGAACTCCTCCAGGCGGTACGCGACTTCCCGCTGCCCGCGCTGCCCAAGGACACGCCCGAGGACGAGTGGCTGCTGCCCGGCGGCCCCGAGGGCGCGGGCGAGCCGGGCGCGGTGCGCCGGGGCGTGGGCTACGGCCTGGGCATGGTGCACATGCTGGGCGGCGAGGGCGCCGACGAGGTCTCCACGGCGACCGTGAAGGTCCAGGACGGGGTCGCCACGGTCCTGTGCGCGGCCGTCGAGACCGGCCAGGGCTTCACCACCCTCGCCCGGCAGATCGTCCAGGAGACGCTCGGCGTCGAAGAGGTCCATGTGGCACCGGTCGACACCGACCAGCCACCCGCGGGAGCGGGCTGCCGGGGCCGCCACACCTGGGTCTCCGGCGGCGCGGTGGAACGGGCCGCGAAGATGGTCCGTACGCAGCTGTTGCAGCCCCTTGCGCACAAGTTCGGCATGTCGACCGAGCTGCTCCAGATCGCCGACGGCAAGATCACGTCGTACGACGGGGTGCTCTCCACGACCGTCGCCGAGGCGCTGGACGGCAAGGAACTGTGGGCCACCGCGCAGTGCCGCCCGCACCCGACCGAGCCGCTCGACGAGCACGGCCAGGGCGACGCCTTCGTCGGGCTCGCCTTCTGCGCCATCCGCGCGGTGGTGGACGTGGACATCGAACTGGGCTCGGTACGGGTGGTGGAGCTGGCGGTCGCCCAGGACGTCGGCCGGGTGCTCAACCCGGCGCAGCTCGCCGCGCGCATCGAGGCCGGGGTCACCCAGGGCGTGGGCATCGCGCTCACCGAGAACCTGCGCACCCCGCGCGGCGTGATCCGCCACCCCGATCTGACCGGCTACGCCCTGCCGACGGCGCTGGACGCCCCGGACATCAGGATCGTCAAGCTGGTCGAGGAGCGGGACGTGGTCGCGCCGTTCGGCGCGAAACCGGTCAGCGCGGCGCCGGTCGTCGCCTCCCCGGCGGCGGTCGCGTCGGCGGTACGGGCGGCGACGGGCCGGGCGGTGAACCGCCTGCCGATCCGGCCGCAGGCTGCGGTGGTCACCGGACAGTAGGCGGTCACCGGGCCATAGGTGGTCAGCGGGCCATAGGTGGTCATCGGGCCGTAGGTGGTTGCCGGTCGGCAGGTCGCCGGCGGGCTGCGACCGCCGGACGGCCGTCGCTGCCGAGGGCCGTCGCTGCCGTGGGCCGTCGCCCCGCCGATGCCGGGGAAAATCACGGGGAACGGGACAACCGCCGGGGCGGTTTCGACGTCTGAGTGAGTGGCCGGGTGGGGTGTCGCTGGCCGGACGTGGCGTTCGCGGGCCGAGTGGGCGGGCCGGGCGTGACGGCCGGGATCGACGGAGCCCCTGCCCCAGCCAGGTTGGTGAGGTCCGTGCCGGGAATCGCGTTTGTGCAGGTCGGAGCGCATTGTCAGTGGCAGCGCGTAGTGTTTCGGGCAGTGGGGACGGCCGCGGGATCGGGCGGGCGGACCGGCCCCAGACAACCATGCACGGGGGACGAATGAGCATGACCGGCGCCGTCACCGCGGCGATCACCCTGACCGAGCACGACCTGGATCCCTACATCACGCACGCGCCCACCCGCCACTGGCTGACGGGTCCCGGACTGCCGTGCGTGAGCGACCTGCTGACCTTCGAGCAGCTGCGCACGGACGGACTGCGGACGGTCGCCGACACCACCGGCGACCCCGGGATCCTCGCGGCGGAGCTGCGCGACCGCCTGGTGATAGGCGGGCTGCTCACCCCCGAGGGCGGGGCGGCCGAGTCGGTGCTGCTCGACGGCGCGACGGGCGCGGTCATGACGGCGTACTTCCCCTACGACCGTCCGCACGCGGGGGACACCCGCCTGCTGGCGCCCTCCCTGCGCGCGCTGGTCACCTTCGCGGCGGCGACGGAGGAACTGGCGGAGCTGCGCGGCCGGTTCGCGGCCTACGCCGGGCGCCATGGCACCAAGACCGCGCAGGAGGCGTCGCGGCAACTCCTGGCGGTCTTCGAGGAAGGCACGGACGGCGCGCTGCCGCCGTACTGGAAGATGGCGGCGCTGATCCGGCCGCTGGCCCTGGTCGCCGGTCCCGGCACCCGGTCCGGGCTGACCCTGGACCTGCCGTCGCGGCTGCTGGACCGCGAGTTCGGGCCCGGCCGGCTCGCGCGCTTCGAGGACATGGACTTCCCGTCCACGCTCACGCACGAGCCGACCCGCCGCTTCCTGCGCGAGACGGGCCTGCCGGAGGACGGCACGCTGCTCACCTTCGACTCGGACGTCCAGCTGCCGACCCTCGCCGAGTACTACGCGGAGGACGGCACCAGCGCGTCGCACAGAGCCGAACTCCCGCCGCGGGCAGCCCATCTGATCCGCCTCGGGCGCCTCGTGGACGACCACGCCCTGCTGGTCGACGGCGCGACGGGCGAGATCCTGGCCTGGAGCGAGCGGGGGACGACCCCGCGCTCGCTCAACACGGACGTGTCCACGCTCGCCTTCACCCTCTGGCTGCTGCGCCGCGAGCGGGCCATCGACCGCGAGCTGTCGCACGAGCTGACGACGGACGCCTACGACCAGCTCGCGGCCACGATGATCCGGGTCCTCAGAGCCGTCGACCCGGCGGGCTCCCCCCACCACCCGGTGGACTGGCACTACTGGACCCGGCTGCTCCAGGACGAGGCCACCGGGGTCCTCTGACCACGGCGGTCGGGACCGGCTCGGTCGTCCTGTGCCTCAGTGGCTCACAGCGGGACGCCGATCGCGCTGTAGGTCGTGTCGGGGGCCGGGGGAGTGGTGAGGCGGGCGTTGGCCACATAGAGGCGGTCGCGGTAGAGGGCGGCGGTGGTGGGGACGTCGTAGCGCGGGTCGGTGACGGTGCGGTTCAGGACGGCGGTGCGGATCGCGGCGTCGAGATCGAGGACGCTGACCTGGTTGAGCCGGTTCTGGACGACGTACAGGGTGCGGCCGATCCGCAGCAGGCCGTCGCCGTAGGTCAGGGCGTCGACGCCGCTGAGGGTGATCTCGACGGCCTTGCCGGTGGCCAGGGGCACGCGGTAGAGCTTGCCGCCGTTGACGACGATCAGTGCCGTCCGGTCCGGGGTGCCGACCAGGCCGTTGGCGCCGATCCCGCCGGCCGGCTGCACCCAGTCGCCGCCGATCGGCAGCTCACGGATGTCCCCGGTGCCGCCGCGCGGGACACCGTAGAGGACGGCTCCGTAGGAGTCGGTGAACCAGGCGTGATCGCCGAGGAGGGCGATGTCGTTGATGAAGTGGCCGTCCGGGTCGGTCAGCTGGTGGTGGGCGACGAGCCGGCCGGTACGGGAGTCCACGACCCGGGCGGCGCCTCCGGTGGACCCGGAGGAGAGATACAGCAGGCCGTCGTGGTCCACCTTCAGCCCGTTGGTGACGGTGCCGGTCTCGCCTGCGTACACGAGGCCGCCCGTGCCGGTGCGCAGATCGGCCCGGTAGACAGCTCCGTCGGCGCGGGAGCCGAAGTAGGCGTACGTGCCGGTGCCGATGGCGATGCCCTCGGGCAGGAAGCCGTTGGGCAGCGCGATCTCGGTGGGCCAGTCAGCGGTGGACGACGACGGGGCCGTGGGGGACGTCCGGGAGGGGGACGTGGGGGCGGCCGTCGCCGATCTGGCGCCGACGCTGCCGGTCAGGGCGGCCAGGGCGGTGGCGCCGATCACGGCACGACGACTGGGCAGGAGATGCTTCCGGGACAAGGCTCGGCCTCCGAGGCGAGTGAGGTGGGGCTCATCGAGGCCCTGAGACAACCACCTCACGGTGAGAGTGGGCTGAGAGCCGGTGGGCGCCGCGCGGTGACCCTCAGGGCTGCCGGGAAACGAGGTGGGGCCAGGTCGGCCCGTGGTGGACACGGACCGACCTGGCCCCCTGGGAGACCGTGGCGGGAATCGAACCCGCGTAACTGGCTTTGCAGGCCAGCCCCTAGGCCTCTCGGGCACACGGTCATCGGTGGACATGACGTTATGGCGTGGGGAGGAGGGGGTTCAAGGGGAACGCGGGGGCCGCAATGGGACTGCCACATGGCGTTCACATAGCTTCACGCCCCTCATGGGGGCAGGGGAGTGGGAGGGGGGAGGGGGCAAGGCGGAGGGCGTCCGGTCCCAGGTCGTACGACCAAGGTCGGAGGGCGATGCGGTCTCCCGACAGGGGCATCACCGGCCTGTGGCCCTTACGCTGCGGGGATGACGACCCCGAAGCCGCCCGACACCGACGTCGTAGAAGCCGCCGCGCCCGCCGGAGGTCCGCCCGCCGGGCCGAAGGAGAGCGTGCTGAGCCGGCCGTACCGGGCGCTCAGTATCGGGATCACGTCGGTGGTGCTGCTGATCGCCTTCGAGGCGACGGCGGTAGGAACGGCGATGCCGGTGGCTGCGCGGGAGCTGGACGGCGTGTCGCTGTACGCGTTCGCGTTCTCGGGGTACTTCACGACCAGCCTGTTCGGGATGGTGCTCTCCGGGCAGTGGTCGGACCGGCGCGGTCCGCTGGGGCCGGTGACGACGGGGATCGCCACGTTCGCGGCGGGGCTGCTGGTGTCGGGGACGGCCCAGACGATGCTGCTGTTCATCCTGGGGCGCGCGGTGCAGGGGCTGGGCGGCGGCCTGGTGATCGTGGGGCTGTACGTGGTCGTGGGCCGGGCCTACCCGGAGCACCTGCGCCCGGCGATCATGGCGGCGTTCGCGGCGAGCTGGGTGGTGCCGTCGATCGTGGGGCCGCTGGCGGCGGGCGCGGTGACCGAGCACGTGGGCTGGCGGTGGGTGTTCCTCGGCACGCCGCTGCTGGTCGCGCTGCCGCTGGCGCTCGCACTGCCGCAGATACGGCGACGGGCCACGGGCCCGGTGGACACCGACGCGGGGCCGGGCGAGGGCGGGGGCAAGGGCAAGCCGTCCCCGTCCTTCGACCGGCGGCGGATCCGGCTGGCGTTCGGCATCTCGCTGGGCGCGGGCCTGTTGCAGTACGCGGCTCAGGATCTGCGCTGGCTGTCCCTGCTGCCCGGTGCCGTGGGCGCCGCGCTGCTGGTCCCGGCGGTGCTGGGGCTGCTGCCGCGCGGCACGTACCGGGCGGCGCGCGGGCTGCCGTCGGTGGTGCTGCTGCGGGGCCTGGCGGCCGGGTCCTTCATCGCGGCGGAGTCCTTCGTGCCGCTGATGCTGGTCACCCAGCGGGGGCTCAGCCCGACGCTGGCCGGGTTCTCGCTGGCGGCGGGCGGCGTGACCTGGGCGCTGGGGTCGTGGGTGCAGACCCGGCCGCGGCTCGAACCGTACCGGGAGTCGCTGATGACCGTCGGGATGGTGCTGGTCGCCGCCGCCATCGCTGCCGCGCCGAGTGTCTTGATCGACGCCGTGCCGGCCTGGATCGTGGCCGTGGCGTGGGCGTTCGGCTGCTTCGGGATGGGCCTGGTGATCTCCTCCAGCAGTGTTCTGCTGCTCCACCTCTCCGCGCCCAGCGAGGCCGGGACCAACTCCGCCGCGCTCCAGATCTCCGACGGTCTGTCCAACGTCATGCTGCTGGCCGTGGGCGGCGCCGCCTTCGCGGCCCTGGGCGGCGGCACGGTCGCCCACGCCGCGACGGACGCCTCCGGCGGCTCCTCGACGGCCTTCGCGGCGGTGTTCCTGCCGATGGCGGTGGTGGCGCTGCTGGGCGCCTTCGTGACGCGACGGCTGCGGGTTCCGGCCGGGTGACGTGGGCGGGGATGGGGGTGGGGCGATCGGGCGGAATGGGTGCCGTGAGTTCGGTGCGGGCGGAATGGGTGCCGCAAGGGTCCTGTGCGGGCGGTGCGGGTGCCTGCCGTACGGCGGTGCGTGGGTGCCGTACCGGCGGTGCGGGGTTCTGTACCGGCGGTACGGGGTTCCGTACGGGCCGGTCATCGGCCGGGTGTCCGGTGAACCGGCCGGGCCGGTGATCGCCGGGCGGCTCGGGACGTCGTACGCCTGGATGTGACCTGGATCCCACCCGCGGGTGCCCCGGCATCGTCCGCGCGTTGACGGGGACGGGACGCCGGTAGGGTGGCCCGGTTGTCATACGTAGCCCCCGTACAGCCCCGGACAGCGCGGTACAGCGCGGTACGCCAACGGCGCCGTACGACCCCGCCCGACCACACCGGAGACCGTGACTACCACCGCCGCTTCCTCCGCCTCCCACTCCTCCCACCTGTCGCCGGCCTTCCCGGGCCGGGCGCCCTGGGGTACCGCCAGCAAGCTGCGGGCCTGGCAGGAGGGGGCGATGGAGAGGTATCTCCAGGAGCAGCCGCGTGACTTCCTCGCGGTCGCCACGCCCGGCGCCGGGAAGACCACCTTCGCGCTGACGCTCGCGTCCTGGCTGCTGCACCACCATGTCGTGCAGCAGGTGACCGTGGTCGCGCCCACCGAGCATCTGAAGAAGCAGTGGGCGGAGGCGGCGGCCCGCATAGGGATCAGGCTCGACCCGGAGTACAGCGCGGGGCCGCTCAGCAAGGACTACCACGGCGTGGCCGTCACCTATGCGGGCATCGGCGTGCGCCCCATGCTGCACCGCAACCGCGTCGAGCAGCGCAAGACCCTGGTCATCCTGGACGAGATCCACCACGCCGGTGACTCCAAGTCCTGGGGCGAGGCGTGTCTGGAGGCGTTCGAGCCCGCGACGCGCAGACTCGCGCTGACCGGTACGCCGTTCCGGTCCGACACCAACCCCATCCCCTTCGTGGCGTACGAGGAGGGCAACGACGGCATCCGGCGGTCCTCCGCCGACTACACCTACGGGTACGGCTCCGCGCTCGCGGACGGCGTCGTGCGGCCCGTCATCTTCCTCTCCTACAGCGGAAACATGCGCTGGCGCACCAAGGCGGGCGACGAGATCGAGGCGCGGCTCGGCGAGCCGATGACCAAGGACGCGATCAGCCAGGCGTGGCGTACGGCGCTGGACGCGCGCGGCGACTGGATGCCGGCCGTGCTGCGCGCCGCCGACCAGCGGCTGACCGAGGTCAGGAAGGGGATCCCGGACGCCGGTGCGCTGGTCATCGCCTCCGACCAGGACTCGGCACGCGCGTACGCGAAGCTCATCCGGGACATCACCGGGCACAGGGCGACGCTGGTGCTGTCCGACGACTCGGGTGCCTCCGACCGGATCGACGAGTTCAGCGGCAACACCGACCGCTGGATGGTCGCGGTCCGGATGGTGTCCGAGGGCGTCGACGTGCCGCGACTCGCGGTCGGCGTGTATGCGACGACCATTTCCACGCCGCTGTTCTTCGCGCAGGCCGTCGGGCGTTTTGTTCGTTCGCGCAGGCGCGGCGAGACCGCTTCGGTGTTCCTGCCGACGGTGCCCGATCTGCTCGGGTTCGCCAATGAGATGGAGCGCGAGCGCGACCACGTCCTCGACAAGCCGAAGAAGGACGGCGAGGAGGACCCGTACGCCGAGGAGGACAAGCTCCTCCAGGAGGCCGAGAAGCAGCAGGACGAGGACACCGGCGACCAGGACATGCTGCCCTTCGAGGCGCTGGAGTCCGACGCGGTCTTCGACCGGGTGATGTACAACGGCGCCGAGTTCGGGATGCAGGCGCACCCGGGCAGCGCGGAGGAACAGGACTACCTCGGCATTCCTGGGCTGCTGGAACCCGATCAGGTGCAGTTGCTGCTCCAGAAGCGGCAGGCCCGGCAGATCGCGCACAGCCGCAAGAAGCCGGACGAAGAGGCCGATCTGCTGGAGATGCCCGCCGAGCGGCGCCCGGTCGTCAGCCACAAGGAGCTGATGGAGCTGCGCCGCCAGCTCAACAACATGGTCGGCGCCTACGTCCACCAGAGCGGCAAGCCGCACGGCGTCGTCCACACCGAGCTGCGCCGGGTGTGCGGGGGGCCGGCGAGCGCCGAGGCGACGGCCGGGCAGTTGCGCCAGCGGATCGCCAAGGTGCAGGAGTGGGCTACGCGGATGCGGTGACCCTGCGGTGGCTGGGGCTGGGGCTGGGGCTGGGGCTGGGGCTGGGCTGGGCTGGGATGGGGGCCGGGGCCGGGCTGGGGCTGTTGTGCGGGCGGTTGTTCATGCCTATGGGCGGCCTTTGTGCGAACGATCAGCTTCCCCAGAGCGAACGATCACCCCATCCGCGTCAGACGTGATCGTTCGTGCGGACACTCTCGTGCGTATCTGGTCAATGTGAGTAAGTCCATACCGGCCATTGACCGGATTCTGGACGGAGCCTTCCGCTGAGCGAACCGGCTCGCTACTGTCCCGCTACGCACACGCCCCGTGGCAGCGTCGCCGCGGAGCGCAGCCGTGAAGCGACTTGGGCCCGGACGCCGTCGGGCCGTCAGCCGACCGGCAGCCTCTGATGCGCGTCGCCGAACGGGACTCGGTGACGCCCCGCCGCCGCAGAGGCCGCCGACCTCACCACTAAGGAGTGGGCGTCGTGACCGCGGAGACCTCTCAGACGCTCGACCGGGGCCTGCGGGTCCTCAAACTGCTGGCCGACACGGACCACGGGCTGACCGTCACCGAGCTGTCCAACAAACTGGGCGTCAACCGGACCGTCGTCTACCGCTTGCTGGCGACCCTGGAACAGCACGCCCTCGTCCGACGTGACCTGGGCGGACGTGCCCGGGTCGGGCTCGGGGTACTGGGCCTGGGCCGCCAGGTGCACCCACTGGTGCGGGAGGCGGCGCTGCCCGCCCTGCGCTCGCTCGCCGAGGACATCGGCGCGACGGCGCACCTGACCCTGGTGGACGGCGCGGACGCGCTCGCCGTCGCCGTGGTCGAGCCGACCTGGACCGACTATCACGTGGCTTACCGTGCCGGGTTCCGGCATCCGCTGGACCGGGGCGCCGCGGGCAAGGCGATCCTCGCCGCGCGGCAGCAGCCGCTGGACGACCCCGGCTTCACCCTCGCCCACGGTGAGATGGAGGCCGGCGCGAGCAGCGCCGCCGCGCCGCTGATCGGGGTCACCGGTGTCGAGGGCAGCGTCGGGGTGGTCATGCTGTCGGACGCGGTGCCGGAGCGGGTGGGGCAGCGGGTCGTGGACGCGGCGCGGGAGGTGGCGGAGGCGTTGCGGTGAGCGGGGTGCCCGGGCGGCGCCTGGGGGACGGGGGTGGGGGTCGGGGCGGTGGGTTTTCGGCCGCGGGTGGTGGGTGGCTGGTCGCGCAGTTCCCCGCGCTCCTCGGGGCGATTCGGTTGGCGGGCGTTACGGGGTGCCCCCGGCGTCCGGTGTCCCCGCGCGTGGCCCTGCGGCCCATGGGATTCGTGCACGCCGTTAGATTGATCCCGTGCTCTCTCGCCTCACGCGCCCCCAGGCCCTCGCCGTCTGTGCCCTGCCCGCCGTGGCCCTGATCGCGACGGCGGTGTTCGCGCCGCTGCCGTTCGCGGTGGCGCAGCCCGGTCTGACGGCGAACGTGCTCGGCGACAACCAGGGCGAACCCGTGATCACCATCTCCGGGGCGCCGACCCGCGAGACCAGCGGCCAGCTCCGTATGACGACGATCGAGGCGACCAGCCCGGACGCGAACGTCGGGCTGGGTGAGGTGATCGACAGCTGGTTCGCCACCGATCGGGCGGTCATGCCGCGCGACGCCGTCTACCCGAGCGGGGACAGCGTCAAGGAGATCGAGCAGTACAACACCGAGCAGATGGAGCAGTCCCAGGACGTCGCCACCCAGGCCGCGCTCGCGCAGCTGGGCCTGAGCGAGAACGAGGTGAAGGTCACCCTGAAACTCGCCGACGTCGGCGGCCCCAGCGCGGGCCTGCTCTTCTCGCTCGGCATCATCGACAAGCTCGACGGCGACGGCCGCGGCGGCGATCTCACCGGGGGCAGGACGATCGCCGGTACCGGAACGATCACCGCGGACGGCGCGGTCGGCGCGGTCGGGGGAGTGGCCCTGAAGACGCAGGCCGCGCGGCGCGACGGCGCCACCGTCTTCCTGGTCCCGAAGGCGGAGTGCGGCGACGCCCAGGCGGAACTGCCAGCCGGCCTGCGACTGATCCCGGTGACGACCCTGGACGGCGCGGTGGACTCACTGGTGGCACTGGAGACGGGGTCCGGGGCGGTACCCAGCTGCTGAGAGCGGTCCGTGGCCGGGCTAGCGGGTGAGGACCGGCCGGGGCGGGGTGGCCAGCCGCAGCCCCAGTTCCACCAGGGTCCAGCCGAGCCGGGCCCGCAGATCGCGCGGGCGCCGGGCGGTGCGCGCGAGTCGGTACGCGTCGGCGTCGGCGCGCAGTTCGGCGGCGCGCGCGTGGTGCAGGGCGAGAAATGTCTCGGGGTGCGTCATGGGGCGGGCCTCTCTGCCTCGGTGGCGATCGGGAAGGCATGTGTGTGGACGCGTACCGGGGTGGCACCAGGGGTCTCCCGCGCCCGGTAGCCCTCCAGCAGCAGGTGCATCTCCTGGACGAGTTCGGCGGCCTGCTCCGGTGTCAGCCGTAGTGTCCAGTCGCTCAGGTCGGTGGCGTCGGACCAGTCCGGCGCCCAGTCGTCGCGGGTGCCGACCCAGGTCGACAGCTCGCGGGCATGCATGCTCGCGATCTCGTGCAGAAACGCCGTCGCGGCCCCGCGTGTGGCCGGATCGGCGTCCCGGAGCACAGTGTCGTCGAGGCTGACGCCCTGGTCGGCGGCACGCCACCAGCGCTCACGCCCCCTGCCGCGCTCGGGCGCGTCCTCGACGAAGCCGTGGGCGGCGAGTTGCCGCAGGTGGTAGCTGGTCGCTCCGCTGGACTCGCCCAGCCGTTCGGCGAGCATCGACGCGGTGGCGGGACCGTTGAGCCGCAGTTCGCGCAGGAGCTGCATGCGCAGGGGGTGGGCCAGCCCGCGCAGGGAGCGGGCGTCGAGGGGGCGGACGTGAAAGTCCTGGGCGTCGTCCATGCCTACAAAGGTAGCGTTGCAAAGGAATGCTTGCAACAACTTCTTTGCAAGGATTCCTTTGGTGGGAAAGGTCCCGCTGGACCCGCTCAGGCCAACCGCGCCCGCCGGCCCTCACCCCTCCCTCACGAACCCCTCCCCCTTCAACCAGTCCAGCGCCACATCGTGCGGATCGTCCCCGTCGACGTCCACCTTCGCGTTGAGCGTTTGCGCCACCTCGTTGGTCAGCTTCTTCGTGATCGGATCGAGTACGTCCGCGATGGCCGGCCACTTCTCCAGGGCCTTGGTGTTGATCTCGGGCGCGGCGTTGTAGATCGGGAAGAACTTCCGGTCGTCCTGCATGACCACCAGGTTCATGGACTTGATCCGCCCGTCGGTGGTGAACACCTCGCCATAGGTGCACACCCCCTTCGCCGTCTGCGTGTAGATGATCCCGGCGTCCATCTGCGTGATGTTCCCCGCCGGAATGTTCATTCCGTACGCCTTCTGCATCCCCGGCAGCCCGTCCGCGCGGTTGGCGAACTCGCCCTCCACGCACAGCGTCACCGCGCCCGGGTCCGACCGGGACAGCTCGGCGACCTGGGAGAGCGTCGTGGTGCCGTACTTCTCGAAGTTGGCCTGGTTCATGGCCAGCGCGTACGTGTTGTCGAGGGTGGCCGGGGGCAGCCAGGTCAGCCCGTTGCGGGCGTCCGCCTCGCGCACCGCCTCCCACTGCCGCTGGGCGTCGGGGATCGGCCCGCTGTTGCCGAGGTAGGTGATCCAGGCGGTGCCGGTGTACTCGTACATCCCGTCCGCCTCGCCGGTCTTGACGGCCTCGCGGGCGCCGATCGAACCCTGGATCCCTGTTCGGTCGAGCACTTCCGCTCCGGCCGCCTCCCAGGCGATGCCCATGATCGCGCCGAGGATCAGCTGCTCGGTGAACTCCTTGGACGTCACGGTCAGCTGCGCGCCCTTGAGCGGTTCGCCCTGCCCGATCGATCCCGGACGAACATCGTCGACCATGGGCGAGCCGCTGGTCAGCCCGCAGCCGGGGGCCGCCAGCAGCATCGCCCCGACCAGCCCCAGCGCCAGGCGCAGTCGCCGTCGTACGGTCCTCATGTCCCCACCTCCAGGCCCCTGGGCCGCAGCAGCAGTTCCGCCAGGGTGGCCAGCCAGTCCACGAGCAGGGCGAGCGAGATCGTCAGGATCGAACCGAGCACCAGCACCGGCATCCGCTGCGTGGTGATGCCGGTGGTGATCAGCACACCCAGGCCGCCGCCTCCGCCGAAGGTCGCCAGGGTGGCCGTACCGACATTGAGCACCAGGGCCGTGCGCACCCCCGCCAGGATCAGCGGCACCGCCAGCGGCAGCTCCACGCGGGAGAGCACGCCCGCCGACGACATGCCGATGCCTCGGGCCGCTTCGAGCAGCGTCGGATCGTTCGCCCGCAGACCGGCGATCGTATTGGCCAGCACCGGCAGCAGGGCGTAGATGATGATGCCGATCAGGGCGGCCTTGGTGCCGATGCCCAGCCAGATCACCAGCAGGGCGAGCAGACCGATCGCCGGGGTCGCCTGGCCGACGTTGGCGATCGCCATGGCCACCGGCTGGGCCTTCCGGAACGACCTGCGGGTCAGCAGGATGCCCAGCGGGATCGCGATGATCAGCACGAAGAACGTCGAGATCACCGTCAGCTCCACCTGCTGCCACAGCGCCTTGGAGACCTGGCCGTTCGACAGCGCGTTCTCGGAGATCGGGTCCAGGTCGGCCTGCGCGAACCACAGCCAGGTCGCCAGCAGCAGCGCGATCAGGAACGCCGGCAGGAAGGTGAGCTTCTGCCAGGTGATCCGGCGGGCCGCCGGACGGGGTGGGGGCGGTGGCTCCTTGTCCGCCGGGACCTCACCCTCGTCCCGGAACGGATGCCCCTTGACGTCGTGCTCGCCCGGCGGGCGGCTCTGGTCGGACGAGGTGGTCACGCCGTCGCCTCCTGGGTGCCGCCCTCCTGTTCGGCCTGCGTCTGCCGGGACCGCGCCTCGGCGAGCTGGTGCTGGTGCTCCATGGCTTCCAGACGGTCGGCCTCCAGCATTTCGTGCACGGAGTTCATGAGCGTTTCCATGTCGACCACGCCGGTGTACTCGCCGCGCCGCCCGGTCACCGCCACCCGCCCGGCGTTGTCGATGAGCACCGCCTCCAGCGCGTCGCGCAGGGTCGCGTCCCGGGTGACCGTGTCGTGCACGAGCGTGCCAGCCCGGGCGAGCGATCCCTTGGCGCGCATCAGATCACCGCGCCGCAGCCACTTGTAGGGCCGGCGGCGCTTGTCGAGGAGCAGGATCTCGTTGGTGCCGCTGGAGCGCAGCAGATCGAAGATGCTCTGGAGCGGATCGTCCACGGTCACCGTCGGGTAGTCGGTGATCTCCACGTCCCGCACGCGGGTCAGGTTCAGGCGCTTCAACGCCGCCCCGGCACCGACGAACCCGGACACGAAATCGTCCGCCGGATTGGTCAGGATCGCCTCCGGCGTGTCGAACTGTGCGATGTGCGAACGCTCACGCAGGACCGCGATCCGGTCCCCGAGTTTGATCGCCTCGTCGAAATCGTGCGTGACGAACACGATCGTTTTGTGCAGCTCGTGCTGGAGCCGGATCAGCTCGTCCTGCAAGTGATCACGAGTGATCGGATCGACCGCGCCGAACGGCTCGTCCATCAGCAGCACCGGCGGATCCGCCGCCAGCGCCCGCGCCACCCCGACCCGCTGCTGCTGCCCGCCGGACAGCTGGCGCGGATAGCGGCCGTGGAACTCGCCCGGATCGAGCCCGACCAGATCGAGCATCTCCTCCACCCGCCCCCGGATCCGCGCCCTGGACCATCCGATCATCTTCGGCACGAGCGCGATGTTCTGCGCGACCGTCATGTGCGGGAACAGCCCCGACGACTGGATGGCGTAGCCGACCTTGCGGCGCAGCTTGACCGGATCAATGTCGGTCACGTCCTCGCCATTGATCCGGATACGGCCACTGGACGGCTCGATCAACCTGTTGATCATCTTGAGCGTGGTCGACTTACCGCATCCCGACGGCCCGACGAAGATGACCGTCTCACCCGCCTTGATCTCCATGCTGACGTTGTCGACGGCGGGCTGCGGACTGCCCGAGTACCGCTTGCTGAGGTTCTCCAGCTCGATCGTGGCCCCGGTGGCAGCGTCAGGCACGGATCCCCCTGGGAATGGTCAGCCGGCCGATCAGGACGTACGCGGCGTCGAACAACAGGGCCAGGACGATGATCCCGAGGGTGCCCGCGAGGACCTGGTTGAGCGCGTTCTTGCTGCCCAGCGAGGAGATCCCGCGGAAGATCTCGTTGCCGAGGCCGGGACCGGAGGCGTAGGCGGCGATCGCGGCGATGCCCATCAGCATCTGCGTCGAGACCCGGATACCGGTCAGGATCGGCGGCCAGGCCAGCGGCAGCTCGACCCGCGCCAGCCGCATCACCCGGGACATCCCGATGCCGGTGGCCGCGTCGACCAGGGCCGGATCGACCCCGCGCAGGCCGACGATCGCGTTCCGCACGATCGGCAGCAGTCCGTACAGGGTCAGCGCGATCACGGTCGGCGCCACGCCGAGCCCCACGATCGGGATGAGCAGACCGATCATGGCCAGCGACGGAACGGTCAGCAAGGTCGTGGTCGCCGTGGTGGCGAGCCCGGCGGCCCATTCGGTCCGGTAGGTGACCACCCCGACCAGCACCCCGATCAGCGTCGCCACGACCATGCACTGGAAGACGGCACTGGCGTGCTGATACGCGTCGACGAGAAGCTGCTCGTGCTGATTGCCCAGGTACTCCCAGAAGTTCACACCCTCACCCCGGTCGGCCGGCCCGACTGCGTCCTTCGTGCCCGGCCCCGAGGACAGGCGTCACTCCTGGAGCGCCGCCTGCTCCACCAACGGGATGATCCGCAGCGGAACGGGGTTCTCCATGACGATCGCCGTGGAGGCCCGGACAATGCCATCAAAACCGACAACGCGATCGATCACCCGCTGAAGATCGGCGTTGGAGCGGGCGACCAGCCGGCACATCATGTCCCCGGTGCCGGTCGTGGTGTGCAGTTCCAGCACCTCCGGCACGGTCGCCAAGTGCGCCCGCACATCCGGCCCTTGCCCCTGCCGGATCTGGAGAGTGGCGAACGCCGTGACCGGATAGCCGAGGGCCGCCGGATCGACCTGCGGCCCGAACCCCCGGATGACGCCATTCGACTGAAGCCGATCAAGACGCGCCTGCACGGTTCCGCGCGCCACGCCGAGCCGCCGGGACATCTCCAGCACACCGATGCGCGGCTCCCGCGCCAGCAGCACGATGATCCCGCCGTCCAGCCGATCGATCGCCATGGCACCCTCCGCCTCCGGCGGCCCTCCTGTACAGAGCGGCGCCTCGCTCGCCCACATGCTGATCAGATTGTCCAGCGAAAGCGCAAGCTACTGCACATCATGCGGAGGGCGGGAGACGCGTGCACCTATGACCCGCGCCACATGCCCTCCGCCGGGCAGGAACGGCCGGGTTCAGGCGGACCACCCTTTCGAGGGCCACCCGTCACCCCGGTCGCCCCTGCCACCCCGGTCACCCTCGTCACCTCTGCCACCCCCGTCACCCCTCACCCCGCCCCACCACCCATCTCCGGCACCTCTCCCACCGGAGCCTCCCCCAGTTCCTCCAGTGCCGCCCGGGCCGCCGGGGCGTACAGCGGTGAGAAGTACGGATTGATCCGCAGCGCCTCGTCCAGGTGGCGCCGCGCCGGGCCCTCCCGCCCCAGTGATCGTTCGATCATCCCGCGGTGATAGGCGTACAGCGCGTTCCGCTCGCCGCCCCCCTCCCGCGCCTCGGTCGCCCGTGTCGCCAGCTTCAGCGCTTCCTCGTCCTCACCCGTGCGGTGCAGGGCCCAGCCCAGGGCGTCCGCGACCGCCGTGGACGGCTGGCGCCGCCACTCCTCGCGCAGCACCCGCACCGCTTCCAGCGCATCGCCGTGGTCGGCCTCGAACCGCCCCAGGACCAGTTCCCCGTCCACCCCGCCCGCCGCCGCGCCACGCACCTGGTCGCGCAGCAGGTCGTACTGCTCCTTCGCGGACTGTCCCAGCCGCAGCGATTCGTACAGTTCGCCGAGTTCGAGCGCGTACTCCGGTGACGGCTGGTTCGCGAGCGCCGCGCGGTACGCGCTCAGCGCCTCCGACGTACGCCCCAGCGCGGCCAGCGTGCGTGCCTGGCCCGCCTGCGCGGCCCGCTGGTCGGGGTCCGCGCGCCGGGCCTCGGTGAAGTGCCGCAGGGCCACCGCCAGGTCGCCGCGCTCCCAGGCGAGCTGTCCGGCCCGTTCCAGCCAGGCCGCGCGCTCGGCCGGCTGCTCGGCGGCGGCTGCCGCGTCGGACAGCACGGCCGCCGCGTCCTCCCGCCAGCCCAGGTCCCGGTAGACCGCGGCGGCCCGCGCCTGGACGGCCGGACCCGCGTGCAGCTCCATCAGCCGATCCAGTGTTCGCTTGACCGCTTTATGATCACCGAGTCCGGTGTACGCCTCGATGAGCTGCGGATACGTCGTCCAGCGCCGACCGTTTCCCTGTTGCGCGGCCTCCGCCCACTCGCGCGCCGCCGGGAAGTCGCGCCGCGCGTTCGCCAGCGCCGCGAGCCCCTCCAGCGCCGGAACGTTCCCGCGCGGGCGCACCCTCAGCGATGTGCGCAACGCCTGCTCGGCCGTCGGGTAAGAGGTGGCGTCCGCCAGCCGCCGTCCCTGCTCGACATACGCCGTGCCCAGCAGCGCCCACGCCCCGGCGTCCTTCGGGCGCTCCCGCACCCGGGTCTCCTGCTCGCCGATCAGCACCGCCAGATCGGACAGCGCGGCCGGTGCCCCTCCCGTGACCGCCGCCCGCGCCAGCGCTCCCGGACCCGGCGCCGGTGGCGGCCCCTCCGCCGGCCGCCACCACCGCCACACCGACATCCCGGCGAGCACGACACACCCGGCGAGCGAAACGATCAGCGCGGTTCTGATCACCCGCCGGGACCGGCGCCGCCGCGGGCCGCCCGGATCCACTCTCTGCTGGATCTCCATGCCGCTCACTCTGCGTCAGTACGACCGTCCGGCCCCGGCGGCCGATGCGGGCGCCCATGGGGTTCACACCGATGGCCCCGGGTGTCACGCTGTGATCATGAGCCGTATCGAAGCCGCACCCCACGAGGCGCGGGGCAACCTCACCGACCGGCTGCTGGCGGGACTGCCGGCCGAGGCCGTCCTGGCCGACCCCGACATCACCGCCTCCTATGCCAACGACATGGCGAGCTTCTGCCCGGCCGGCACCCCGGCCGTGGTGGTGCTGCCGCGCACGGTCGAACAGGTCCAGCACGTCATGCGCGTCGCCACCGACCTGCGCCTCCCGGTCGTCCCGCAGGGCGCCCGCACCGGACTGTCCGGCGGCGCGAACGCCTCCGAGGGCTGCATCGTGCTGTCCCTGACCAAGATGGACCGCATCCTGGAGATCAGCCCGGTCGACCGGATCGCCGTCGTCGAACCCGGCGTCGTCAACGCCACGCTCTCCCGCGCGGTGGGCGAACACGGCCTCTACTACCCGCCGGACCCTTCCAGCTGGGAGACCTGCACCATCGGCGGCAACATCGGCACCGCCTCCGGCGGTCTGTGCTGCGTGAAGTACGGGGTGACCGCCGAGTACGTCCTCGGCCTGGACGTCGTCCTCGCGGATGGCCGCCTGATGTCCACCGGCAGGCGCACCGCCAAGGGCGTCGCCGGATACGACCTCACCCGGCTGTTCGTCGGCTCCGAGGGCTCGCTGGGGATCGTCGTCCGAGCCGTCCTGGCGCTGCGCCCCAAGCCGCCGGAGCAACTCGTGCTCGCCGCCGAGTTCTCCTCCGCGGCCGACGCCTGCGACGCCGTGTGCCGGATCATGGCAGGCGGCCACGTCCCCTCCCTGCTGGAGCTGATGGATCGTACGACCGTCAAGGCGGTGAACGATCTCGCGCACATGGGGTTGCCGGAGACCACCGAGGCGCTGCTCCTCGCCGCGTTCGACACGCCGGACCCCGCGGCCGATCTCGCGGCGGTCGGGGCGCTGTGCGAGGCCGCGGGCGCCACCGAGGTGGTCCCGGCCGACGACACCGCCGAATCCGAACTGCTCCTCCAGGCACGCCGCCTGTCGCTCACCGCCCTGGAGGCGGTCAAGGGCGCCACGATGATCGACGACGTGTGCGTTCCCCGCTCCCGCCTCGGCGAGATGCTCGAAGGCGTCGAACGGATCGCCGACAAGTACCGGCTGACCATCGGCGTCTGCGCCCACGCGGGCGACGGGAACACGCATCCCACCGTCTGTTTCGACGCACAGGACCCCGAGGAGTCCCAGCGGGCCCGCGAGTCCTTCGACGAGATCATGGCGCTCGGCCTGGAACTCGGCGGCACGATCACCGGCGAACACGGTGTGGGCGTCCTGAAGAAGGAGTGGCTGGCGCGCGAGATCGGCCCGGTGGGGCTGGAGATGCAGCGGGCCGTCAAACATGCCTTCGACCCGCTGGGCATCCTCAATCCGGGCAAGCTGTTCTGACCTCACTTCTGCCGGGCCCCGGCGCTTTACTCACCGTCCTTGGACTCGTCCGAGGGCCACGGGTCGCGCAGCCACAGATCGTCGGCCGGGGTGGGGGCCAGCAGCTCGGCGAGGCCGTCGTCGATGCCGAGCTGCTCGGCCTCGGTGCCCGGCGGGACCACCCGCAATGTTCGTTCCAGCCACGCCGACACCTGCGCCGCCGGGGCCTCCATCAGCGCGTCGCCGTCCGGTGAACTCAAAGCGATCAGAACGACGGTGCGCCCTTCGACCTTCGTCGGCCACACCCGTACGTCCCCGTGCCCGCACGGCCGGAACACCCCCTCCACGAGCAGTTCGCGCGCGAACGTCCAGTTCACCGGGTGCTCGGAGTTGATGTGGAAGGAGATGTGGATGGCGTACGGATCGTCGGTGCGGTAGCTCAGCCGGGCCGGCACCGGGACGCTCCGCTCGGGCGACAGGATGAGCCTCAGTTCCAGCTCACGTTCCACGACGGTGTGCATGACGGGCGGTTCCTCTCTTGCCTGTTCGTGCGTGCTCGTACGTGCTCGTACGTACTCGTGCGTGTTCGCACGCGCTCGTGTCCGAATGGGCCGCCTTTCGCGGGCCCGCGCGAGTGCAGAGAGGCAAAGGGGCGGAGCATTACGCGACTTCGGCGAGATTTTTTTCCGGGACTCTTCCGGACGCCCCTCGGAGGCCCCCTCGAACGCCCCTCCGGTCCCCGGCGATCTTCAGGGACGTAGCACATTCGTGCCCGGAACGAGTGGGTCCGGCGGGACGGGGCGTGGGGATTGCGCCGGTCTGATAGATGTGGAGCCCCCTTACCCACCCGCGAGCAGATACGGGACGACGGACATGAGCGCCCCAACCCCGGCACCAGGCGACGACAGGCCCCGCGAGGGGTACTACCCGGACCCCTCCATCCCCGGATATGTCCGCTACTGGAACGGCGCCTCCTGGGTGCCGGGCACCAGCCGCCCCGCCCCGGCCGACGGCGAACCGCTCAGCCCCCCGCCCGGCGTCCAGCCCGCCACCCCGGCCCCTGCCGCCGCCCCCGCCGCGCCGGTCGAGGAGACCGGCCCGCACTTCTTCGACGAGGACCCCGATCCCGCCCCGGCCGCGGGCGAGCACTACGGCAGCCGTCCCGAACCGGCCACCGCCTGGGGGGCCGACCGCAGCCGCCAGGCCGGTTACGGCGGCGACCAGGACCGGCGGGTGTCCTGGGGTTCCCCGGACCCCGACGCCCCACGGCAGGCCGCCGACCCGCGCGTGGCCCACGGCGCCGAACCGCCCGCCGCGGCCCAGCCGTCCGCCCCCGCCCAGCCCGAGGGCCGGTCCTCCCGCGCCGACGGCATCGCGACCATCCCGCCCACCGAGGGCATCGGCGAGGCCCCCGACCCCGGCACCTTCGTCTTCCGCCGCCCCCGTACCTCGGGGCCGGGCCCCCAGGCCGAGTCCGCGAGCGGCGCGGCACCGATCCCCGACCCCGGCACCATGACCTTCCGCCCGGTACCGCCTCGCAGCGGACCCCAGGGAGTGTCCACGCCCGGCCGGAATCAAGGACAAGGACAGGGGCAGGGACAGGGCCGGAGGCAGGGCCAGGGCTACAGCCACACCCAAGGCCCCGCGCACCATCAGGCCCAGGCCCAGGCCCAGGCCCAGGGCCAAGGCCAGATCCAAGCGCAAGGCTCAGGACCGGGCTTCGGCGCGGGAATGACCGCGGCCGACCGCGCGGGCGCCGCCCAGCACGGCACCCCACAGACCCATGCCCCCGCCCCGGCACAAGCCCAGGCCCAGGCCCAGGCCCCGGCCCCGTCCGTCCCCTCCCAGTCCACACCCCCGCGGCGCACCCCGGAACCCGCCCCGCAGCCCACCCCCCAATCCGTCCCGCCGCAGTCCGGCACTCCCTCGGGCGCCCCCTCCAGCGCCCCCCTTACCAGCGGCCCCGGCGGCGGACAGTCCTCCTGGGCGCAGCAGGTGCACCGGCTGGCCGGGGCGTCCGGTGGAGCCGGTGGTTCCGGTGGCGAGCCCGTGGCGCCCTGGCGTCCGCCGGCCGACGACCCCTTCCAGGCGATGGCCCGGCGTCAGACGGAGGCCCGCCCCGCCGCGCTGGGCAAGCGGCTGGTGGCCCGGCTGGTCGACACGCTGGCCGTCGCGGCGGTCACCGCGGTCGCCGCCGTGCCCCTCGGCACCAGAGCGCTGGACCACATCAACGGCAAGATCGACGAGGCGAAGCTCTCCGGACGGACCGTCACGGTCTGGCTGCTCGACAGCACCACGTCGGTCTATCTGGCCATCGTCCTCGGCGTGCTGCTGCTCTTCGGCGTGCTCTACGAGGTGCTGCCCACCGCCAAATGGGGCCGCACGCTCGGGAAGCGGCTGCTCGGCCTGGAGGTGCGGGACATCGAGGGGCACGAGCCCCCGACCTTCGGCGCCGCGCTGCGCCGCTGGCTGGTCTACAGCGTGCCGGGGCTGCTCTGCTTCGGGCTGATCGGCGTCCTGTGGTGCCTGTTCGACAAACCGTGGCGGCAGTGCTGGCACGACAAGGCGGCACGGACGTTCGTGGCGGGCTGAACCGAAACAGGGCCTGCCGGCCCGGTACGGGGCTGGAGGCGCCGCCGGGCCGTTCGCTGAGCGACTGACTGCGTGCACGGCCGGAGCCGCCCCCTGATCGCCCAGCCAGGCACCTCGCCCTCCCCGGCTGATCGCCCCGCCAGACCCCCCGGGTCGCCCCCACCCCCGTACGCCGTGCCCCGCCCGCCCTACACCACCAGCCCCGTCCCTCGCACGCCGGCCGACGGCCCTCGCCCCCCGGCTCGATCCACCCCGAGCCCCGCTCACCCCACCTTCGTACGCCGACCACACCTTCGTACGCCGACCACCCCACCCGCCCTACGCCAACCACCCCACCCGCCCTACGCCACCCGCCCACCCCCGTACCCCCCCCATACGGCGAACACGACAGCCGCCCCTCCCCCTCCGCCCCGGATGATCCGGTACTCCGGACGGCCCCTCGCCGGATGCGGAGGTGGGGGGTTCGCGGTCCACTCGGGCCATGAGCACCCAACCGCCTCCCGGTTCCGGCGAGCCGCCGGACGACGACCCGTTCAGGAAGCAGCCCCCGCCCGGGGAAGGCGCGGGCTCACCGTACGACGCCCCCCAGCCGCCCCCGCCCCCGCCGGCCGGCGGCGGCCAACCACCCCCGCCGGGCGACCAGCCGCCCCGCTACGGCGACCAGCCGCCCCCCTCCGAGGGCGACCAGCCGCCCCCGTACGGCGGTGGCCCCTACGGCGGTCAGTCCCCGTACGGCACGCCCCCCGGCGGTTATCCGGGCGATCCGCTGGCCGGGATGCCGCCGCTCGCCGACAGCGGCCGGCGCACGCTCGCGCGGATCATCGACATGATCCTGGTCGGTATCGTGGTGTGGCTGATCACCTGGGGCTTCAACGTCGACGAGTACAACGTGAACTCCGACAACGTGCAGTTCGGCCGTTCGCTCGTGCAGTCGGCGATCGCGGCCGTGCTCTACATGGCGTACGACACGTTCCTGATCTCCCGGACCGGTCAGACGCTCGGGAAGAAGTGGCTGAACCTGCGGGTGGCGAATCTGGACAACGGCAGTACGCCGTCGGTGCAGAGTTCGCTGATCCGCGCGGCGGTGCTGTGGATTCCGTTCGCCTTCTGCTGCGCCTGCGTGTGGACGGCGATCTGCGGTGGCTGGAGCTTCTTCGACAAGCCGTACAAGCAGGGGCTGCACGACAAACCGGCCAAGACGGTGGTGGTGAGCACCGGCTGAGGCGGCGCCGCCACCGCGCGCGAGCGCACCCTCAGGGTGCACGCACCCCCGCGTGAACGCCCCCGCGCGAACGCCCCGCGCACACGACGGCGGGCCCGTGGAACCACGGGGCCCGCCGTCGGCGTATTCAGCTGTGGAGCGGTACGACCGGGTCAGGAGCGGGTGGGTTCCCGGACCGGCTGACGCCGACGGGGGCCGGCGGGCACCGTGACCGCCACCGGGTGCTGCGGCACGGGGGGTGCCACGGTGGTGGAGGGGATCCGCTTGGGGGATTTCTTCACAGGGGCCGTGACGGAGACGACCAGGCCCAGGGCCAGTGCCGTCACGGTGACGACGGCGATCCCCCCGGGGGAGTTCGTCTGTGACAGCAGCAGCATGGCGAGGGTCGACAGGATCACGGTGCACGAGCCGTAGACGAGCTGTGCGGCAGTCGGACGAGGCATGGCAATCGTGTCCTCGGAAGTGGGGGTGAGACTAGGTTGTCGGCCTGGCTTTCCGCCGACTTCCGGGCGTTCCGCCACTCGACTCTAACGGCGTGGATGCCCGAGGGGAACGAACGGTAAGCGTG
Organism: Streptomyces sp. NPDC056734; assembly: GCF_042790455.1. Taxonomy (NCBI): domain Bacteria; kingdom Bacillati; phylum Actinomycetota; class Actinomycetes; order Kitasatosporales; family Streptomycetaceae; genus Streptomyces; species Streptomyces sp. NPDC056734. Next base: position 398,478 of record NZ_JBHTZD010000002.1, on the reverse strand, counting down.
ACCTGACCTACTGTGCCGGAGCACAGGGGGCGCACCGAGTCATGACGTCCACCAAGTGGACGGTCGCGCGCGCCCGTTGACGGCATGGTTCCGCATGTACGCGCAGGTGCGGGGCAGTTTGGATGGGGATGGGCGGCGGTGCCACGTTCGCTCAGCGGGGTGAACGTACCGCATAGTGCAATTGACCTGTCCAAGTCAAGATCTGTCTTTTCTTCTCAACCTCTAGTCGAATGACGTCACTTGACTACACGCGTTGATCAGGAGCGCGCGGGTTCCACACCACTCCCGGACCCCTCCTTCCGCGCGCCCGGACGCGGAGGAGGAACTCAAGTGACCAGTAGACCCTGGATGTTCAGAGCAGCGGCGACCGCCGTAGCGCTCGCCGCGGCCACCGCCACGATCTCCGGTTTCACCGTGGCCCAGGCCGACTCCACCCAAGCGTCCGCCACCACGGCCGTCGACCGCCAGGACCCGGCGTCGGCCCAGGCGAACGAAGAGCCCCACAACCTCAAGGGACCGCTCACCGACACCCAGACCGCCCAGCGCGAGGAAGCTCTCAACCAGGTCATCTCCGGAGAGGCCGAGGTCCAGGAGCGCAACGGCTCGCAGGTCGTCGAGCTGGAGTCCAAGAAGGGCGACAGCAAGTACGTCGAGCTGGGGCGGGAGAGCACCGACAAGATCTTCACCATCCTGGTCGAGTTCGGTGACCAGATAGACAGCCGCTACGGCGGCACCCCCGGGCCCCTGCACAACGAGATCGCCGAGCCCGACCGGTCCAAGGACAACAGCACCGACTGGCAGGCGGACTACAACCAGGAGCACTACCAGGACCTGTACTTCGGCGAGGGCGCCGACTCGATGAAGACCTACTACGAGACGCAGTCCTCGGGCCGCTACTCGATCGAGGGCGAGGTCTCCGACTGGGTCACGGTCCCCTACAACGAGGCCCGCTACGGCTCCAACAGCTGCGACCCGGACAACTGCGCCTGGTACGCGGTGCAGGACGGCGTCACCGCCTGGGCCGCGGGCCAGGCGGCGGCCGGCAAGACGGACGCCGAGATCACGGCGAAGCTCTCCGAGTACGACCAGTGGGACCGTTACGACCACGACGGCGACGGCGACTTCAACGAGCCCGACGGCTACATCGACCACTTCCAGATCGTGCACGCCGGTGAGGACGAGTCCGCGGGCGGCGGCGCGCAGGGCACGGACGCCATCTGGGCGCACCGCTGGTACGCGTTCGGCACGGACGCAGGCGCCACCGGCCCCGAGGGCAACAAGCTCGGCGGCACCCAGATCGGCACCTCCGGCATCTGGGTCGGCGACTACACCATCCAGCCGGAGAACGGCGGCCTCGGTGTCTTCGCCCACGAGTACGGCCACGACCTCGGTCTGCCGGACCACTACGACACCCAGGGCGGCGAGAACTCCACCGGGTTCTGGACCTTGATGTCCTCCGGCTCCTGGCTGGGCACCGGCGAGGACTCCATCGGCGATCTGCCCGGTGACATGACCGCCTGGGACAAGCTCCAGCTGGGCTGGCTGAACTACGACACGGCCACGGCCGCGACGGCGTCGAAACACACCCTGGGCGTCGCCGAGTACAACACCAAGAACGCGCAGGCCCTGGTGGTCGAACTGCCGGACAAGGAGGTCACCACCGAAGTGGTGCCGCCTGCGGAGGGCGCCACGCAGTGGTGGAGCGGCAGCGGTGACGATCTGCGCAACACGCTGACGAGATCGATCGATCTGACCGGAAAGACATCGGCGGACCTGACGTTCGACGGCTGGTACCAGATCGAGGCCGACTACGACTACCTCTACACCGAGGTCTCCACCGACGGCGGCGCCAACTGGACGTCGATCGACGGCACGGTGAACGGTCAGCCGATCCCGCGCGACGGCAGCGACAAGCCGGCCCTGACCGGCACGGTCGACTCCTACCAGCAGCTCTCGTACTCGCTCGACGCGTACGCGGGCCGGCAGATCGATCTGCGCTTCCGCTACGCCACCGACGGCGGAGTGGCGCTCAAGGGCTTCGCCGCCGACCGGATCTCGGTCGTCGCCGACGGCACCGCGCTGTTCACGGACAACGCCGAGAGCGCGGACGCGGCCTGGACCGCCGGCGGCTTCTCCCGCATCGGCGCCTCGTTCACCGACGACTACGCGCAGTACTACATCGCCGAGAACCGCCAGTACGTGTCGTACGACGAGACCCTTGAGGTCGGTCCGTACAACTTCGGCTTCTCCGCCCGTCCGGACTGGGTGGAGCACTACGCGTACCAGAACGGTCTGTTGATCTGGAAGTGGGACACCTCGCAGGCGGACAACAACACCAGCGTCCACCCGGGCGCCGGTCTGGTGCTGCCGGTCGACTCCCACGCGACGCCGCTGAAGTGGTCGGACGGCACCCTGATGCGCAACCGCATCCAGTCCTACGACTCGACGTTCAGCCTCTCCCGCACGGACGGCATGACGCTGCACAAGGCGGGCGTGCCGACCCGGATTCCCTCGTCGAAGGGCGTGTCGGTCTTCAACGATCACACGAACACGTACTACGACCAGACGAACCCCACGGCGGGCGTCAAGATCACTGACACCAACACCAAGATCAAGATCGTCAATGAGGCCAAGAATGGCTCCACGATCACGCTCGAAGTGGGTCGTGCGGTGAAGTAAGCGACATTTACGCAGGTCAGGCGCGTATCGGCGGGAGCCCCTTGGCGGGCTGCCGCCGATCGTGTTTAGGTGCGTCCTGTGGTTCTCTTATTGACACCGGCTCGTACGGGGGAGTGACTGCATGGCCGCAGGAGGTTTCTGCAAGCTGCCGAACGGCACGGTGGTGGTGGCGCTGAATCTGCCCAGCCCCGCCCCCGACCGCCCGGCGGGCGTACGTGTGCTCGTCCACGCCCAGAACCGGGCGCGCGCCCTGACCAGGCTGCGCAATCTCGGCCTGCGCGCGATCTACCTGCGCGGCAACACGGCCCCGCCCACCCCGGACGAGGTCACCGCCGTACTGCACCACCCCGACGGCCTCATATGGCGCACGGCCCCGGAGGACCTGCTCGGCGTGACCGAGCTGTGGCACCCGATCCGGGCGCTGCTGCGCAGACCGGCGGCGCCTGCGTAGGGTCCCGGTCGGTCACCTGCGCGGGAAGGCCCTGGAGGGGGCCTGAGGGCGGGCCGGCCGTAGGGCGGGCCTGAGGGGCTGGCGGGTCGTAGGGCGGGCCTGAGGGGCTCTAGGCGGGTCCCTGGCCGTTCACGACCGGCTTGCCGGTCAGTCCCACCCCGGCCCCGCGCAGGTCCTCCAGGGCCCGCTCGGTGGTCTCCGCGGCCACCCCGGCGGTCAGGTCCAGCAGGACCTGGGTGCGGAAGCCCTCGCGGACGGCGTCCAGGGCGGTGGCCCGCACACAGTGGTCGGTGGCGATGCCGACCACGTCCACCTCGTCGATCTTCCGCGCGCGCAGCCAGTCGGCCAGCGAGGTGCCGTTCTCGTCGGCCCCCTCGAAGCCGCTGTACGCCGCCGCGTACGCCCCCTTGTCGAACACCGCGTCCACCGCGCCGGAGGCGACCGCCGGGGCGAAGTTCGGATGGAAGCCGACGCCCTCCGTGCCCGCGACGCAGTGCGCGGGCCAGGAGTGCACGAAGTCCGGATTGTCCGCGAAATGGCCACCCGGCGCGATGTGGCGGTCACGGGTGGCGATGACATGCCGGTAGCCGGCCGGGGCCTGGGCGATCAGATCGGTGATGGCGGCGGCCACGTCGGCCCCTCCGGCCACCGCGAGACTGCCCCCCTCGCAGAAGTCGTTCTGCACATCGATGACGAGCAACGCACGACGCATGTTCGGTGTCCTTCGACGGTGGGGTTCCGGGGGCGGAACCTACGAGCCTAGAGAATCGGGGCCGGATGGGGGAGGGGCGCCGACGCCCCGAAGGGTGCACGGGGTGCACGGGGTGCACGGGGTGCACGGGGTGCACGGGGAACGCGGGGAAACACGGGGAACTGCGCGAACGATCACCACGCGCGGAGCATTCGCACACGGCCTCATCCGGCCGCCGCGTACTCGGTCGGGAGCACCGGTTCCCCGCGAGACAGCTGGGTCGCCGACAAGGGCAGCCTCGCACGCGCCGCCACGTGCCGCTCGCGCACGACGTCCAATGGCTCGCGCGTGATCACCTGACCACCTTTGATCAGCTCGACCAGCAGCTGAAGATCGGCCAGCTCGCCGGGAACGGACCCCGTACCGATCACCTCGGCCTCGGCCACCCCCCGCTCGTCCACCCGCCGGGCGGCCCACTTGCGCCCGCCGATGGACGTCTTGCCCCCGGTGGACCGCTTCGCGACCGGCACCAGCGGCGCCCTGGGATCGCCCGACTCGGCCCGCGCGACCAGCTTGTACACCATCGAGCAGGTCGGATGCCCCGACCCGGTCACCAATTGCGTGCCCACCCCGTACGCGTCCACCGGGGCCGCCGCCAGCGAGGCGATGGCGTACTCGTCGAGGTCGGACGTCACGATGATCCGCGTCCCGGTCGCCCCCAGCTCGTCCAGCTGCTGCCGCACCCGGTGCGCGACCAGCAGCAGATCCCCCGAGTCGATGCGTACGGCCCCCAGATCGGTCCCGGCCACCTCCACGGCCGTACGGACCGCCTCGGCGACGTCGTACGTGTCCACCAGCAGCGTCGTGCCGCGCCCCATGGAGTCCACCTGGGCGCGGAAGGCGTCCCGCTCGTGGTCGTGCAGCAGGGTGAAGGCGTGGGCGCTGGTGCCGACGGTCGGGATGCCGTAGCGGAAACCGGCCGCGAGGTCGGACGTGGAGGAGAAGCCGCCGATGTACGCCGCGCGGGCGGACGCGACCGCGGCCAGCTCGTGGGTGCGCCGGGCGCCCATCTCGATCAGCGGGCGGTCCCCGGCGGCCGACGACATCCGCGAGGCCGCCGCGGCGATCGCGGAGTCGTGGTTGAGGATCGAGAGGATCACCGTCTCCAGGAGCACGCACTCGGCGAAGGAGCCCTCGACGCGCATGATCGGCGACCCGGGGAAGTACACCTCGCCCTCGGGATAGCCCCAGATGTCCCCGCCGAAGCGGTATCCGGCCAGCCACTCCAGGGTGTCCTCGTCCACGATCGATCGTTCGCGCAGAAAACCGATCACGGCGGCGTCGAAGCGGAAGTTCTCGACGGCGTCCAGCACCCGGCCGGTGCCCGCGACGACGCCGTAGCGGCGGCCGTGGGGGAGCTGCCGGGTGAAGACCTCGAAGACACTGCGCCGTTGCGCGGTGCCCGCCTTGAGGGCCGCCTGGAGCATCGTCAGCTCGTACTGGTCCGTGAAGAGCGCCGTCGAGGGGACATCCACCGGCAGCCCAAGGTCTGCTGTGTTCATGACCCTTGATGCTACACCCCATTTCGTCAGTGTGACGATTTGTGGCGCACGTGGCAGCATGGGGGTTGTGACGTCAGCCGCTCCCATCGAGATCGAACGCACCGAGTCGGCGGAGGAGGTCTCTGCCGTACCGGAGCCCGACGTCCCCTGGGTCACGATCGTGCACAACGACCCCGTCAACCTCATGAGCTATGTGGCCTACGTCTTCCAGACGTACTTCGGCTATTCCAAGGACAAGGCCCACAAACTCATGCTCGACGTCCACCACAAGGGCCGTGCGGTCGTCTCCAGCGGGAGCCGCGAGGAGATGGAACGCGACGTGCAGGCCATGCACGGCTACGGCTTGTGGGCCACCCTCCAGCAGGACCGGAAGTAGCGATCGCCGCCATGCCAGGAACCTTCGAACCGCTCCCCGGCGGCGGCGCGGCCGTCGCGCTCGACGAGGTCGAGATCTCCATCATCCGGTCGCTGACCGTCCAATTGCTGGAACTGATCGGACCCGGCCCCGCCGAGGACACGCCCGACGACCCGCTCGCCGAGCTGTTCGCCGAGGGCCCGAGCGAACCGCCCTCCGACCCGGTCCTCAAGCGGCTCTTCCCGGACGCCTACACCGATCCCGAGCACACGCCCGCCTCCGCCGCACAGGCCGAGGAGCGGCGCTCCCACTCCGCGGAGTTCCGCCGCTTCACCGAGAACGACCTGAGGGCCGGCAAGCGCGACAACGCCCTCGCGGTGATCCGCTCGCTGGACGAGCTGGCGGCGGACGCCACCGGCTCCGGCGCGGTGCTGAAGCTCTCCCCCGAGGACGCCCGGCCCTGGCTCGGCTCCCTGAACGATCTGCGGCTGGCGATCGCCACCCGGCTGGAGATCACCGACGAGGACGAGAGCGCCCTGCTCTACCGGCTCCCGGACGACGACGAGCGCAAGCCGATGGTGATGGCGTATCTGTGGCTGGGCGGCCTCCAGGAGACTCTCGTCCAGACACTCATGCCGTGATCGTCCGTTCGCGCGTCCTGTGATTCCTCGGTCGGTCCTGGCGTGACCGTCCGCCTGTGACCGTCCGGCCGGTCCTCATGCGATCATCCGGGCGGGGGTGCCGTGAGCGTCCGGCCGGTCCTGGCGTGAGCGTCCGGCCCTCCGCCTCGTGATCGTCCGATCGGTCCTCCCGTGATCGTCCGATCGGCCCTCCCGTGATCGGCCGACCCTCCCTCCCGTGATCGGCCCGCCCCGTCCCTTCACCCGGTGATCGTCCCCGCCCGGGCCGTGATGTTCGAACGATCACGCCTCCGATGTTCACCCGCTCGGACTCCCGCGTCGACACACCGACGAATCTTTCGTGTCCCGTGCTTCTGACGGGGTTTTGTTCGCTCAGCGGACGCTCAAATCGGGATAACGATCGCGTCACCGGGGTCGCCGTTTATGGCGGAGGCGTCCCACGTTTGTCCCCTTCTCCTTGTGTCGTGCGCCACATGTTGCGCGGCCGTTCGACGATTCCAGCGTGATAGATCTGCACTTCGCCCGGCGGACGCCACCCCTGTCCGACCGGGTGCGCCACCGAGCCGGCCGACCGCCGGCCTGGCACTCCATCTATCCGGGGGGATCGAAATCCGGTCCGCGGCCGTGCGACGGCCGTGACCGGGCATGGAGAAAGGCGCACCACTGATGACCTCTGCGCAGGTCGACCAGACCTACGACGGCGACGGGGCCGGGAGCGGCAACGCGCCCGAGGAAGGCTACGAACGCGGACTCGGCAGCCGCCAGGTCCAGATGATCGCGATCGGCGGCGCCATCGGCGTCGGCCTCTTCCTGGGGGCCGGGGCGAACATCGCCAAGGCCGGTCCGAGCCTCATCCTCATGTACGCCGTCGCGGGCGTGATCATCTTCTTCATCATGCGGGCCCTGGGCGAACTGCTGCTCTACCGCCCGGTCTCCGGCTCCTTCGCGGAGTACTCGCGGGAGTTCCTGGGCCCGTTCTTCGGCTACTTCACCGGCTGGACGTACTGGCTGATGTGGGTGGTCACCGGGATGGCGGAACTGACCGCCGCCGCGATCTATGTGAACTACTGGTGGCCGGTCGTCCCGCAATGGGTGACCGCTCTTGTCTTTCTGATCATCCTGTTCGGGGCCAACCTGATCTCGGTGAAGCTGTTCGGCGAGATCGAGTTCTGGTTCTCCATGGTCAAGGTCACCGCCCTGCTCGGCATGATCGTGATCGGTCTGGGCGTGCTCACCTTCGGCTTCAGCTCGGCCGGGGACACCGCCGCGGTCTCCAACCTGTGGGCCTTCGACGGCTTCTTCCCCAAGGGCATCGGCTCGTCCCTGATGACCCTCCAGGGCGTGATGTTCGCCTACCTGGCGGTCGAACTGGTCGGTGTCACGGCCGGTGAGTCGGAGAACCCCGAGAAGACCCTCCCCAAGGCGACAAACACCCTGCCCTGGCGGATCGCGCTCTTCTACGTCGGCGCGCTCACGGTCATCCTGTGCGTGGTCAAGTGGACCGAGTTCGCACCCGGGGTGAGCCCGTTCGTCGAGGCGTTCGCGCAGATCGGCATTCCGGCGGGCGCCGGCATCGTGAACTTCGTGGTGCTCACCGCCGCCCTGTCGTCCTGCAACTCCGGCATGTACTCCACGGGCCGCATGCTGCGCACCCTGGCCGACAACGGCGAGGCCCCGCGCGTCTTCAGCAAGCTGTCCTCCACCCGCACCCCGGCGTTCGGCATCACCGTCTCGGTGCTGTTCATGGGGATCGGCGTGATCCTCAACTACATCGTCCCCGAAAAGGCGTTCGGATACGTCGTCTCCATCGCCACCGCCGCCGGCATCTGGACCTGGCTGATGATCCTGGTCAGCCATGTGCTCTACCGCCGGGGCGTGGACGCGGGCCGGCTGCCGCGCTCGTCCTTCCCCGCCCCGGGCGGGGCGGTGTGCTCGTACATCGCCATCGCGTTCCTGCTCTTCGTGACCTGTCTGATCGCCTACGACGCCGACGCGCGGGTCTGTCTGTATGTGATGGCGGGCTGGGCCGCCGCACTGTGGATCGGCTGGCAGGTCCTGAAGACCCGCAACCCGCAGGTGGGTGAGGACCCGGTCCGGACGGCCGACAAGGTCGGCTGATCACCGAAGCGTCCAGCATGTGGGCTGTCCCGTACCGGCCATCGGTACGGGACAGCCCCGTTGCTTATCCTGGCGACCATGCTGACCCTCACACAGGCCCTGTACGACCAGATCGTCGCCCACGCGCGCGAGGATCACCCCGACGAGGCGTGCGGCGTGGTCGCGGGCCCGGTGGGCACGGGCCGGCCGGAGCGGTTCATCCCGATGCTGAACGCCGCCCGCTCGCCCACGTTCTACGAGTTCGACTCCGGGGATCTGCTCAAGCTCTACCGCGCGATGGACGACCGCGACGAGGAGCCGGTGATCATCTACCACTCCCACACCGCGACCGAGGCGTATCCGTCCCGCACCGACATCTCCTACGCCAACGAGCCCGGCGCCCACTATGTGCTGGTGTCCACGGCGGACGCCGACGGGGCGGGCGAGTTCCAGTTCCGGTCCTTCCGGATCGTGGAGGGTGAGGTCACGGAGGAGGAGGTCACGGTCGTGACGGCCTACTGATCCCGGCATTCGGTCAGAATTCATCCAGTATGCGAGATCACATTCCAAAGGCCGGACCGGGAATCGATACGATGACCGCATGGTTCTGAACGACGTGAGCGAGAAGGCGCCGAGCACCGTGCTGCTCGTGGCGCGGCTGCACGTCGACCTGTGCAGGCTGAACAGCGCCATCTGTTGACGTTCCCTGCCGCCGTACGGCCGTGAGCCGCGGCGCGGCACCATCCCGTCGCACCACCCCGCCGCACCAGCGCCGCCGCGCGCCCACCGACCCGCCTCTTTTGACAGGAGCCCGCAATCATGGCCATCGAGGTCCGCATCCCCACCATCCTGCGCCAGTACACCGACGGTCAGAAGGCGGTGCCGGGCAGTGGCGACACCCTCGCCGCGCTGTTCGCCGACCTCGAAACCCGCCACGCGGGCATCCAGGCCCGCATCGTGGACGGCGATCAGCTGCGCCGCTTCGTCAACGTCTACCTCAACGACGAGGACGTCCGCTTCCTGGACGGCATCAGCACCAAGCTCACCGACGGCGACAACGTGACGATCCTGCCGGCCGTGGCCGGCGGCATGGCCTGAGGGCCGCTGACCCGCGATGCGCTACGACTCCCCGCTGGCCGCGGTGGGCAACACCCCCCTGGTGCGCCTGCCGCGGCTTTCGCCGTCCCCCGAGGTCCGGATCTGGGCCAAGCTGGAGGACCGCAACCCGACCGGTTCCGTCAAGGACCGCCCCGCCCTGCACATGATCGAGCAGGCCGAGAAGGACGGACGGCTCACCCCCGGCTGCACCATCCTGGAGCCCACCTCCGGCAACACCGGCATCTCCCTCGCCATGGCCGCCAAGCTCAAGGGCTACCGCATCGTGTGCGTGATGCCCGAGAACACCTCGCACGAGCGCCGGGACCTGCTCGGCATGTGGGGCGCCGAGATCATCTCCTCCCCGGCCGCGGGCGGCTCCAACACCGCCGTGCGCGTCGCCAAGGAACTGGCCGCCGAGCACCCGGACTGGGTGATGCTCTACCAGTACGGCAACCCGGACAACGCGGGCGCGCACTACGCCACGACCGGCCCGGAGATCCTCGCCGACCTGCCCTCGATCACCCACTTCGTGGCCGGACTCGGCACCACCGGCACCCTGATGGGCGTCGGCCGCTACCTGCGCGAACACAAGCCGGACGTCAAGATCGTCGCCGCCGAGCCGCGCTACGACGACCTGGTCTACGGCCTGCGCAACCTCGACGAGGGGTTCGTGCCCGAGCTGTACGACGCCTCCGTGCTCACCACCCGCTTCTCGGTCGGCTCCGCCGACGCCGTCACCCGCACCCGTGAGCTGCTCCAGCAGGAGGGCATCTTCGCGGGCGTCTCCACCGGCGCCGCGCTGCACGCCGCGATCGGTGTCGGCCAGAAGGCGGTCAAGGCCGGGGAGAGCGCGGACATCGTGTTCGTCGTCGCGGACGGTGGCTGGAAGTACCTGTCGACCGGGGTGTACACGGCGGCGACCACGGAGGAAGCGATCGAAACGCTCCAGGGCCAGCTCTGGGCGTAGCTCGTTCGATCATCCGCGCGTGTTCGTTTCACGCGCGTGCTCGTTCCGCGGGGGCGCGGGTGACGCGCGGATGATCGTGTCGCGCGTGATCATGTGGCCTGGATTCCTGTGGCCCAGGTACTCGCGGCCCGCCCAGGCTCATACGGCCCGCCCATGCTCACGCGGCCCGCTCAGGCTGATACGGCCCGCTCCGGCTCATGACGCGCAGGATCATGACGCCAAGGATCATGACGCGCGGGTTCATTTCGCCAGATGGCGGACCTGGTCCCACAGGGCCGGATCCACCGTCCCCGCCCGCCGCCGGAAGTCCGTCACCGGTACCCGGCGCAGCTCGTCCGTCTCCAGGAAGCTCGGGCGGCCGTGCGCGTCGCCGACCGAGCCGGGCGGCAGCCGGAGCACGCCGGCCCGTTCGTCGCGGTACTTCGTGGTGATCTTGGCGACCAGCGCCCGCCGCCCGTGCACCGCGAGCACCAGACAGGGCCGGTCCTTGCCACCGGGCCCGTCCTCGTAGGGCACCTGGGCCCACCAGATCTCCCCGGGCCGCGGATCGGCCCGCGCCGCCCGCCGCCCCGGGCGTTTCGCGCGCCCCGGTGGCCGGCGCCGCCCGCCCGGCCGCCGCCCTCGCCCCCACCCGTCGACGAGCGCGGCGACCAGCGCGAGCAGCACCACCGCCGCGAGCGCCGGCCACCATGACGTGTCCATACGGACGACGGTACCGGCCCGCCCGGCCGACGCCGGGTGCCGTGCCGTGGGCCGTCCGCCGCGCCCGGCCCCCGTGCCCCGTACGTCCAGCCGAACCGGTGACACCACAGGTGAGTTCGCCCACAACAGCCCTGGGCGGAGGAGCGACCGGAGGTTTTGCGCCTTACGCTCGACAAACCGCACGACCCCCGTCTCTCCTTATCCGCCAGCGGAGGTTTCTGTTTCATGAAGCTCACCGTCGTCGGCTGCTCGGGGTCGTTCCCGTCCGCGGAATCGGCCTGTTCGAGCTACCTCGTAGAGGCCGACGGCTTCCGGCTGCTTCTCGACATGGGCAACGGTGCCCTGGGCGAGTTGCAGCGCCACTGCGGTCTCTACGACCTCGACGCGATCTTTCTGAGCCATCTGCACGCCGACCACTGCATCGACATGTGCGCCTATTTCGTGGCGCGGTACTACCGGCACGACGGCGGCCGGGCCGATCCGATCCCGGTCTACGGACCGGAGGGCACGGAACACCGGCTGACCACCGCCTACGCCGACACCCCGACCGCCTCGTCCATGAGCGAGGTCTTCGACTTCCACACCGTCAAGCCGGGCACCTTCGAGATCGGCCCCTTCACGATGCACACCGACCGGGTGGCGCATCCCGTGGAGGCCTACGGCATCCGCGTCGAGCACGCCGGGCGGACCCTGACGTACTCGGGCGACACCGGCGTCACCCAGGCGCTGGACGAACTCGCCCGCGACGCCGACCTGTTCCTGTGCGAGGCCGCGTTCACCCACGGCAAGGAGTCCATCCCGGACCTGCATCTCAATGGCCGTGAGGCGGGCGAGACCGCGACCCGCGCCGGTGCCCGCCGGCTGGTCCTCACCCATATCCCGCCGTGGACGGACCCTCAGCTGAATCTGGCGGACGCGCGTGAGGTGTATGACGGGCCGGTGGAGCTGGCGGCGCCCAGGGTGTCGTACGAGATCTGACCGAGTGGATCTGACCGAGTGGATCTGACCGAGTGGATCTGACCGAGTGGATCTGATCGAGTGAGATCTGATCGAACGAACACTGGACGAATACCGAACGACATACGAAAGGCCCCGGCATCTCCATGATGCCGGGGCCTTCGTCAGGGGCGTTCGGGGGAGGGAACCCCAGGGAGGATGGGGTGACGCCCCTGCGGGGGTTACGCCTTGGTGAGGTCCTCGACCTCTTCCTCGGGCTCGCGGCCCGGGGTGGGAAGGTTGAACTTCACGATCGCGAAACGGAAGACCGAGTAGTAGATCGCCGCGAAGACCAGGCCGATCGGGATGATCAGCCATGGCTTGGTGGAGAGGTTCCAGTTCAGCGCGTAGTCGATGAAGCCCGCGGAGAAGGTGAAGCCCGCATGGACGCCCAGCGCCCAGGTGATCGCCATGGAGAGGGCCGTGAGCACCGCGTGGATCACATACAGCAGCGGGGCGATGAACATGAACGCGAACTCGATCGGCTCGGTGACACCGGTCACGAACGAGGTCAGGGCGAGCGAGATCATCATGCCCATCACGGCCTTGCGGCGCTCGGGCCGGGCGGCGTGTGCGATCGCGATCGCGGCGGCGGGCAGACCGAACATCATGATCGGGAAGAAGCCGGACATGAACTGACCGGCGTCCGGGTCACCGGCGAAGAACCGGTTCAGGTCGCCGTGCACGACCTCGCCCGCGGCGTTGGTGAAGTCGCCGATCTGGAACCAGGAGACGGTGTTGACGAACTGGTGCATACCGATCGGGATCAGTGCGCGGTTGATCAGACCGAACAGACCGGCACCCACGGCGCCCAGGCCGGTGATCCACTCGCCGACGTCCGAGATGCCGTTGCCGATCGGCTCCCAGATCAAGCCGAACAGCACGCCCATCGCGGTGCCGACGAACGCCATGATGATCGGCACCAGACGGCGCCCGTTGAAGAAGCCGAGCCAGTCCACCAGCTGCTTGCGGTGGTAGCGCTGCCACAGCGTGGCGGACAGCAGACCCATCAGGATGCCGCCGAGCACACCGGGGTTGTTGTAGGTGGCGGCGGCGTCCGCGCCGTCCTGGACCACCGCTTCGGTGACCGGGAACGCCTTGAGCACATTGCTGTACACCAGGAAGCCGACGAGCGCGGCGAGCGCGGTCGAGCCGTCCGACTTCTTGGCGAAGCCGATGGCCACACCTATACAGAACAGCAGCGGCAGGTTGTCGAAGATCGCGCCACCGGCGGTGGCGAACACGGACGCGACCCTGTCCCAGCCCAGCCCGTCCGGGCCGAACACATCCGGCTGGCCGAGGCGCAGCAGGATGCCGGCCGCGGGGAGGACGGCGATCGGGAGCTGCAGGCTGCGGCCGATCTTCTGGAGGCCCTGGAACAGACCGGATCCCCGCCGCTTCGCGGGGGCCGCCGTGGTGGTGGCGGAACTCATACTTCCTCCAACGGGTGGTGGTCTACACCACTCAGTGGTGTAGACCTGTTCTAGCAGATGAGCAGCGCATAAGGAACCCTCCTTTCATAACGTCTGGGATGCCGTTCCGAACCAGCCGAGGGCACGCCGAAGGACCCTCGGACGTGACGTCCAAGGGCCCTGGTGGGGAAGCCGGTTGGGGTACCTGTGGAGACGGTTACACCTTGGTCACGTCTTCCACCTCGTCCTCCGGTTCACGGCCCGGGGTCTTGAGGTCGAACCTGGTGATCGCGAAGCGGAAGATCACGTAGTAGACGGCGGCGAAGCACAGGCCGATCGGGATGATCAGCCAGGGTCTGGTCGCCAGGTTCCAGTTGATGACGTAGTCGATCAGACCGGCGGAGAAGCTGAAGCCGTCCTTGACGCCGAGCGCCCAGGTCACCGCCATCGACACGCCGGTGAGCAGCGCGTGCACCACGTAGAGCATGGGCGCGATGAACAGGAACGAGTACTCGATCGGTTCGGTGATGCCGGTGACGAACGAGGTCAGCGCCACCGAGAGCATCATGCCGCCGATCTCCTTGCGGCGGTGCGGCTTCGCGGTGTGGGTGATCGCGAGGGCCGCGGCGGGCAGCGCGAACATCATGATGGGGAAGAAGCCCGTGGTGAACTGGCCCGCGTCCGGGTCGCCCGCCAGGAACATGTTGATGTCGCCGTGCACCACCGTGCCGTCCGGCTTGGTGTACGTGCCGAACTGGAACCAGATGGGCACGTTCAGGAACTGATGCAGGCCGATCACCAGCAGCGCCCGGTTGGCGACGCCGAAGATGCCCGCGCCCCACGCGCCCAGGTCGTCCATCCACTGGGAGAAGCTCTCCAGCGCGCCGCCGATCGGCGGCCAGATCCACAGGCACAGCGCGGCGAACGCGATCGCCACGAACGCCATGATGATCGGCACCAGCCGCCGGCCGTTGAAGAAGCCCAGCCAGTCGACCAGCCTGGTGCGGTGGAAGCGGGCCCAGAAGTACGCGGCGAGCAGCCCCATGACGATGCCGCCGAACACCCCGGGATTCTGGTAGGTGAAGGGTCCCACCGTGCCGTCCTGGGCCTGGCAGCCCGCCACCACCACCTGCGCCCCCGCCGGGCAGGCGATCGGGAACTGGCGCAGCACCGAGTAGTAGACGAGGAAACCCGTCACCGCGGCGAGCGCGGTCGAGCCGTCCGCCTTCTTCGCCATGCCGATGGCCACGCCGACGCAGAACAGCAGCGGCAGGCCGAGCGAGGAGTCCAGCAGGGCGCCGCCCGCGCCGACCATCACCTTGGAGACATCGGTCCAGCCGAGCCCGTCGGCGCCGAACACGTCGGGCTGGCCGAGGCGGTTGAGGATGCCCGCGGCGGGGAGGACCGCGATGGGAAGCTGGAGGCTCCGGCCCATTTTCTGGAGCCCTTGGAACACACTGTTCCAGCGGGACCGTCCAGGGCTGACGGCGCTCTCGGCACTCATCGGACTCCTCCCGGTGGGGCCGGGGTTGGCGGTGGTCGGCACGGTGGTGTAGACCAGTTGACTGAGGGTTCCGCTGTCGTGTCGCCATCATTCGGTACGGACGGCATGACCGCTCGCGAAGTTGGGCCAACTGTGGGTTACTGCGACAAAGCGGTTCGGATCAGGGAGAAGGAACATGGCCAGCAAGGCTGAGAAGATCGTTGCCGGGCTCGGTGGCATCGACAACATCGAGGAGATCGAGGGCTGCATCACCCGCCTGCGGGTCGAGGTGGCGGACGCATCCCTGGTCAACGACGCCGCTCTCAAGGGCGCCGGCGCCCACGGTGTGGTGAAGATGGGCACCGCCATCCAGGTCGTCGTGGGCACCGACGCCGACCCGATCGCGGCGGACATCGAAGACCTGATGTGAGTCGTTGGTGAGTCGGCGCCGACCGATCTGAGAAGGGCCCTTCCGGTACGGACCGGAGGGGCCCTTTCCGTGCGCCCCGGCCCGCGTTCCCCTCCGTACCCGCCGGTACGGGCGATGCGCACCTGACGGCAGGGGCCGGCCCCGGGGGCACTAGGCTCCTCCCATGTCACGAATCGACGGCCGCACCCCCCGACAGCTCCGCCCGGTCAGCATCGAACGCGGCTGGAGCAAGCACGCCGAGGGCTCCGTCCTCGTCTCCTTCGGCGACACCCGGGTCCTGTGCACCGCCTCCGTCACCGAGGGCGTCCCGCGCTGGCGCAAGGGCAGCGGCGAGGGCTGGGTCACCGCCGAGTACGCGATGCTGCCCCGCGCCACCAACACCCGCGGCGACCGGGAGTCCGTCCGGGGCCGGATCGGCGGCCGTACGCACGAGATCTCCCGGCTGATCGGCCGCTCCCTGCGCGCGGTCGTCGACTACAAGGCGCTCGGCGAGAACACCGTCGTCCTGGACTGCGACGTCCTCCAGGCCGACGGCGGCACCCGCACCGCGGCCATCACCGGCGCGTACGTGGCGCTGGCCGACGCCGTCACCTGGGCGCGCGAGAAGAAACTGATCCGCGCGAGCCGCCAGCCGCTCACCGGCACAGTCGCCGCCGTCTCGGTCGGCATCGTCGACGGAGTCCCACTGCTCGACCTCCGCTACGAGGAGGATGTGCGCGCCGAGACCGACATGAACGTCGTCTGCACCGGCGACGGGCGGTTCGTGGAGGTCCAGGGCACCGCGGAGGCCGAGCCGTTCGCCCGCGAGGAACTCGACGCGCTGCTCGACCTCGCCGTGGCCGGCTGCGCCGAACTGGCCACCGCGCAGCGCGCGGCGCTCGACATCGCGGCCGGGTAGTCGGCGGTAGGCGGTGGGCGGTGGGCAGAAATCGGCAAGCCGGGAGGCTGAACCGCGCCCGAACCGGCCGTCAACCGGGCACAAAGCCCGGAAGTGACACCGGCCGGCAATCCGGGCACCGAACCGGAACGCGAGCCCGAAAGTAAAGGGCGTACCAAATCAGCCGGTCGGCGGCGGCAACCGTTGCCGACCGCCCGAGCGTCACTAGGGGTACGGGCGCATGGCTCATCCCTGTGCGCCCGGCCAGCAGTTCAGGGCACAGGGGGCGGCAATGGGCCGTGTCCGGGCCCGCATCAGAGGGAGGGACCGTTCCATGGCCGCGAGCCGTCGTCGCCGCACCGCAGCCGTCGCCGCCACCCTGGCGGCCGTCGCGCTCACCGCCGGGCTGACCACCGGCTGCGAGGCCGTCAGCAAGGCGCTGGACTGCGTCCAGGCCGCCGACGCGATAGCCGACAGCGTCACCGATCTCCAGCAGGCCGTCGACGCCGCGGCGAACGACCCGACCCAGCTCAACGAGTCCCTCCAGTCCATCGAGGACAACCTCGCGGAGATCGGCGACAAGACCGACAACACGGACGTCAACAAGGCGGTCGACGACCTCCAGCAGGCCGTGGACAACGTCCACGCCTCGGTGGAGAACGGCGACGCCACCCCGGACATCAGCCCGGTGACGGACGCGGCGGGCGAACTGACGAAGGTGTGCACGCCGTAGTACTACGGACGCCCGGGGCGTGCCTGCGGCCCTCGCGGGCCGGGGCCCGCCCCCCGTTCTCGCCGGCCGAGGCGCACTTCCGCCCCGGCCGGTGACCGGCCGACCCGCAGGGCTCGCCCGCCCCCGGAGCCGGGCCCAACTCCCCACCACACCGGGCGATACGGGGAGGGCCCGTTCCATCCCCTCCCGGCCGACAGCCGATGCGCGCCACCCCCGGGGGCCTCATGGGCACCGCCCGCTCCTCCCAGGGCCGCCTGCCCCGGAGGCGGTCCGGTCTCCTCCCGCAGGTCCGGTGGCCTGGCGTGCCGTACGTCCCGTGGTCCGGCGTTCGATGTCCGTCATCCCCGGCACCCGGCACTCCCGCGCCCGGCACCCGGCACTCCCGCGCCCGGCACCCGGCGCCCCTCCGCCCGGCACCCGGCGCCCCTCCGCCCGGCCCAAGAACCCCGCCCCCGCACGCCCTCGACCCCAGGGACGCCCAGCCCCCTCCGCCCCCGTCCCTCACCCCCCGCGATACTGACCCCATGACCCGTCTGATCCTCGCCACCCGCAACGCCGGGAAGATCACCGAACTGAAGGCCATCCTCGCCGACGCAGGGCTCCCGCATGAGCTGGTCGGGGCGGAGGCGTACCCGGAGATTCCGGATGTGAAGGAGACCGGTGTCACCTTCGCCGAGAACGCGTTGCTCAAGGCGCACGCGCTGGCGCGGGAGACCGGGCTGCCGGCCGTCGCCGACGACTCGGGGCTGTGCGTGGACGTGCTGAACGGGGCGCCGGGCATCTTCTCCGCCCGCTGGGCCGGACGGCACGGCGACGACCGGGCCAACCTGGAGCTGCTGCTCGCCCAGCTCGCCGACATCGGCGAGGAGCACCGGGGCGCCCACTTCGCCTGTGCCGCCGCCCTCGCCCTGCCGGACGGCACCGAACGGGTGGTGGAAGGGCAACTCCGGGGGACCCTGAGACACGTACCCGCCGGGACGAACGGGTTCGGGTACGACCCGGTCCTCCAGCCCGACGGATACACCCGGACCTGCGCCGAGCTGAGCCCCGCGGAGAAGAACGCCATCAGCCACCGGGGCAAAGCCTTCCGCGCGCTGGTCCCCGTCGTACGGGAACTCGTCGGAGGCTGAGCGCGAGTCGCTGAGCGCGAGTCGCTGAGCGCGAGCGGGTGAGTGCGGGTGAGCGCACGGGAATGAACTGGTGCGGCCGGAGGGACTCGAACCCTCACGGGAGTTACCCCACTGGGACCTAAACCCAGCGTGACTGCCAATTCCACCACGGCCGCCTGCTGCTGCCCGGCCATGCTACTGGCCGGGCAGGGGCGTCAGATGCCCAGATCCTTGATGATCTTCGCCACGTGACCGGTCGCCCGGACGTTGTACAGCGCCCGCTCGACCTTGCCCTCCTCGTCCACGACCACCGTGGAGCGGATGACGCCCAGGTAGGTCTTGCCGTAGTTCTTCTTCTCGCCGTACGCGCCGTACGCCTCGATCACCGTCTTGTCCGGGTCGCCGGCCAGCGTGATCGTCAGGTGCTCCTGCTCGCGGAACTTGGCGAGCTTCGCCGGGGCGTCCGGGGAGATGCCGATCACGTCGTACCCGGCGCCGGTCAGCAGCTCCAGGTTGTCGGTGAAGTCGCACGCCTGCTTGGTGCAGCCGGGTGTCAGCGCGGCGGGGTAGAAGTACACGATGACCTTGCGGCCCTTGTGGTCGGCCAGGGACACGTCCTCGCCGTCGGCGTCGGGCAGGGTGAAGGCGGGGGCCACGTCCCCGGGCTGGAGTCGCTCACTCATGGGATCGAGCGTAACCGGGGGTGCTGACAGTGCGCCGCGCCGGGAAGCTGACAGACTGTCCGCAACAGCGCGACAGCCCGCGCGACAGCAGAGTTCGGACAACTTCGGAGGCCGTACGGTGGCGGACACGTCGGACACCAGAACCCCGGCGCAGATCGAGGCGGACATCAGTGCCCGCCGCGAGGTGCTGGCCGAGACCCTCGACGAAATCGGCGTACGGGTGCACCCCAGGACGATCGTGGGGGACGCCAAGGCCAAGGCCGCGTCCAACGTCGACCGGACCCTCGGGAAAGCGTATGTCCAGGTCAACAAGGCCGTGAGCGAGGTCAGAGGGCGCTTTGTGAACGAGGAGGGCGCTCCCCGCCTTGAGCGGATCGTGCCGGTCGCCCTCGTCGCCGCCGGCGTGGTGGGCCTGCTGGCCCTGTCCGCCCGACGCCGCAAGGGCTGAGCCGACCTCCACGGGCCGACCCCATCGGCCGATCCCGCGCCGACCTCACGGGCCGACCCCACGCGTACGGATGTGCTGAGGACAGGTAGGTTCGAGCCGTGAGCGCCAACACGAACGACTCCAGTACCCACCCGGACAAGCTGCCCATCCGCATGCTGCACGACCGTGTCCTGGTCCGGCAGGACGCCGGCGAGGGCGAGCGGCGGTCCGGTGGCGGCATCCTGATCCCCGCCACCGCCGCCGTGGGCCGCCGGCTGGCCTGGGCCGACGTGGTCGCCGTCGGGCAGAACGTACGGACCGTGGAGCCGGGCGACCGGGTGCTGTACGACCCCGAGGACCGCGCCGAGGTCGAGGTGCGGGGCATCGCCTACGTCCTGATGCGGGAGCGCGATCTGCACGCCGTCGCCGCCGACCGCTTCGAGGGCTCGGAGGACTCGACGGGGCTGTACCTGTGAAGTGAGGGTCCACGGGGCTGGTGACCATCGTCACCAGCCTTTTTGGCGGCCCTTTGCTATGTTTGTGAGGCACCCGACGAGACGCGCCGTACCGGGCTGAAGCAAAGACGACGCACCCCGTTCAGTGACACTCGTCTCGGAGGTGCTCGTCGTGGCCTGGATTCTGCTGCTCATCGCCGGTCTGCTCGAAGTCGGCTGGTCGATCGGCATGAAGTACACCGAAGGCTTCACCCGGCTGTGGCCCAGCGTGTTCACCGGCGCCGGGATCGTCGCGAGCATGTTCCTGCTCGCCCAGGCCGCCAGGACCCTGCCGATCGGCACCGCCTATGGCGTCTGGGTCGGTATCGGCGCGGCCGGTGCGGCGATTCTCGGCATGGCCATCCTGGGTGAGCCGGTCACCGCCGCCCGTATCTTCTTCATCGCGCTGCTGCTGGTCGCCGTCGTGGGCCTGAAGGCGACCTCCGGCCACTGACCTGAAGCCGTTGAACCCGGGGGCCGTCCGCCGTAGCGGCAGGCGGCCCCCGGGTCACGTCCGCGGCACTCTCAGGGCGTCGTCGGCGACCCGCTCGTCCCCGTCGTCAGACCGCCCTCCGTCCCGCCGTCGGCGCCCCCGTCCGTGCCGCCGCTCGGGGACTCGCCCGTGGTGGTTCCGGTCGTGTCGCCGCCCGTCGTCCCTCCGTCGGCCGTACCACCCCCGGTGCTCTCGCCGGTCGTGCCGCCGGTCGTCGTGGTGCCGGTGTCGCCGCCGGTGGCCGTGCCACCCTCCGCCGGGTCGGTGGACGCGTCACCGTCCGGTGTCTGCGTGCCGCTGCCGCCGTCGCCGCTGCCCGCCTCCTCGCTGGGCGGGACGGTGACATCGCTCGGGTCCCCGGCGTCGGGCTGCCCGGTGCTGGGCGGCACCGACGGGTCCACCCACTCGTCGGCGCCGTCCTGCACCTGGAGGTCGAAGTCCGTCACCGGGGTCCCCTCAAGGGCGTCCTTCGTGTACTGCGCGAAGATCTCGGCCGGCGGACCGCCGCCGTTGATCCGGGCCAGCCCCAGCGCGCCGTACAGCGGCTCCTGCACGGCCGTCTCCGGGTTCTGGCCCATCACCGCGATCACCGTCGCCAGTTCCGGGGTGTAGCCCGCGAACCAGGCGGCCTTGTCCTCCTCCGCCGTGCCCGTCTTGCCCGCGACCGGGCGGCCGGCGGCCTGCGCGGCGGTGGCGGTGCCGTTGTCGACCACGCTCTGGAGGACCGACGTGGTGGTGTCGGCGGCCTCGCGGCTCACCGCCTGGGTGGTCTTGCGGTCGGGCAGCGGGATCTCCTCCGCGCCCTCCTTGGTGATCTTCTTCACCAGGGTGTACGTGCCGTGCTCACCGTGGTTGGCGAGGGTGGCGTACGCCTCCGCCATGTCGAGGACGCTCGCGTTGGCCACGCCCAGCGCGATCGAGGGGCCCGGTTCGAGCGACGGGGTGTCCGGCGGCAGCCCGAGGTCGACCGCCGTCTCCACCACGTTCTCCGGCCCGACGTCCACCGCGAGCTGCGCGTACACCGAGTTCACCGACTTGTCGGTGGCCTCGCGCACGGTGATGTCGCCGTAGTTGACGTCGTCCTCGTTCTCCGGGGCGTACAGGCCGCCGCTCCAGCCCTCCACCGGGCGCTCGCTGGTGCCGTCGTACACCGCGTTCGGGGTGATCGTCCGCCCGCTCTGGGTGCTGGAGTCGTGGTCGACGGCGGCGGTGAACACGAACGGCTTGAAGATGGAGCCGACCTGGTAGTCCCGGCGGGTGGCGCCGTTGGTGTACTGCTCCACGTAGTCGATGCCGCCGTACATCGCGACGACCTCGCCGGTCTCCGGGTCGACGGAGGCGCCGCCCGCGCGGACGTAGTTGTCCACCTCGCGGCCCTCCTTGTCCAGCTCGGACATCAGCTGATCGTCCACGGCCTTGACCAGGGCGTCCTGCTTGGGCTTCTGGAGCGTGGTGGTGATCCGGTAGCCGCCGACCTCCAGCTGCTCCGCGGTGAGGATGTCGTGCTCGGTCAGATACTGCTTGACCGCCTCCACGATGTAGCCGCGCTGCCCGGACATGCCGGTCGACTGCGTCGTCTCGCGCGGCACCGGGAACTTCAGCGTCGCCCGCTTCTCCTCGGTCAGCCAGCCCTCGGTGACCATGCCGTCCAGCACGTAGTTCCAGCGGGCCTCGGCGGCGTCCCGGTTCTCCGGGTGGGCGATCACGTCGTACTCGCTCGGCGCGTTCAGCAGCGACGCCAGATACGCGCCCTGCGCGGCGTCCAGATCGGCGGCGTCGATGCCGAAGTACGCCTGGGCCGCGGACTGCATGCCGTACGCGTTGCGGCCGAAGAAGCTGGTGTTGAGATAGCCCTCCAGGATCTGGTCCTTGCTCTTCTCCTGGTCCAGCTTGATCGAGATGAAGAACTCCTTCACCTTGCGCGTGACGGTCTGCTCCTGCGCCAGGTAGTAGTTCTTCACGTACTGCTGGGTGATCGTGGACCCGGACTGCTTGCCCTCGCCCATCGCGGTCTTGTAGGCGGCCCGGACCATCGCCTTGGGGTCGATGGCCGACTCGGTGTAGAACTCGCGGTCCTCGGCGGCCAGCACCGCGTGCTGGGCGTCCTTGGAGATCTGGGACAGCGGCACGTTCTCCCGGTTGACCTCGCCGTCGCGGGCCAGCTGGCTGCCGTCGGCGTACAGATACACATTGCTCTGCTTGGTCGCCAGCGCGTTCGCCGGCGGGATCTTCACCAGTGAGTAGCCGAGGAAGAACAGCCCGCCGAGCAGCAGCAGGCCGATCACGCAGGTGGCCAGTGTCATCCGCCAGGTCGGGATCAGCCGCCGCCAGCCCGTGCGTTTGGGCCGGCTCTTCTTTCCTCCCTCTGGCGGTGGCTGCGGTGCCGAGCCCTCGGTCGGCTGCTGCGGCTGCGGCTGGTCGCTCATCTCGTGCACGGACTCCTGTTTCGCGGCGTACGGTCCCCGTACGCCCTCTGTAACGCTTCACGCCCCCCTGTGAAGACTCTCGCACCCGCCGAACCGTTCCCGGTTCACGGCACACGACCGGACCGAAAAAGCAGTGGCATGCGTCACCGCGCGCTCACTAGGCTCCTGCGCTTGGGTTTCTTTCGCGGGTCCGCGTGTGCGGGGAGGGTGGTGGGAGTGGGCGCAGGACGGTTGTACCTGGCCGTCGCTGCGGGGGGAGTGCGACGGTACGCCACGTACCGGGTGGCCACCGCCGCCGGGGTGTTCACCAACACCGTCTTCGGGATCATCCTCGTCTACACCTATCTGGCCCTGTGGGACCAGCGTCCGCAGCTCGGCGGCTACGACCAGGCCGAGGCCGTCACCTATGTGTGGCTCGGTCAGGCCCTGCTGTCGAGCCTGGCGATCGGGGGCGGTGGCATCGAGGACGAGCTGATGGACCGTATCCGCACCGGCGATGTGGCCATCGACCTCTACCGGCCCGCCGACCTCCAACTGTTCTGGCTCGCCAGCGACTTGGGGCGGGCGGTGTTCCAGCTGGTGGCGCGCGGGGTGCTGCCCTTCCTCTTCGGCGCGCTGATGTTCGAGGCCGCGCTGCCCTCGGACGCGGGGACCTGGGCCGCCTTCGCGGTCGCGGTGGCACTGGGCATGCTGGTCAGCTTCGGGATCCGCTATCTGGTCGCGCTGAGCGCGTTCTGGCTGATGGACGGCTCCGGGGTGGCGCAGCTGTCCTGGCTGCTCTGCTTCTTCTGCTCCGGCATGCTGCTCCCGCTGAATGTCTTCCCGGGCGCGCTCGGCGAGATCGTCCGCGCCCTGCCCTGGTCGTCGCTGCTCCAGGCCCCGGCGGATGTGCTGCTGGGCCAGGGGGACATCTGGCAGACGTTCGCCTTCCAGGCGGCCTGGGCGGCGGCGCTGCTGACGGTGGGCCGGCTGGTGCAGTCGGCGGCGACACGGCGGGTGGTGGTGCAGGGTGGCTGACGCCGGGGCCGAGACCGAGGCCGGGACCGAGGTGCGGGAGTTCTCGTACGGCCATGGCTTTGACCATGGCTATGGCTACGGTCATGTCGGGCGGCTGCGGGAGGGGCTGCGCGCGTACCGCCTGATCGTCGCCATGTGGATCCGCTCCACGATGGCCTACCGCGTCTCCTTCGCGCTGACCACGCTCGGCAGCTTCCTGGCGACCGGGCTGGACTTCGTGGCGATCCTGCTGATGTTCTCCCGGGTGGACGCCCTCGGCGGCTTCGCGCTGCCGGAGATCGCCTTCCTCTACGGTCTGTCCAGCGTCTCCTTCGGCCTCGCGGACCTGGCGATCGGTTCCATGGACCGGCTCGGGCGCCGGGTGCGCGACGGCACCCTGGACACCCTGCTGGTGCGCCCGGCGCCGGTCCTCGCGCAGGTCGCCGCCGACCGCTTCGCACCGCGCCGGGTGGGCCGGGTGGCGCAGGGCACCCTGGTGCTGGGCTACGCGCTCACGCATCTGGACCTCGACTGGACGGTGGCCAAGCTGCTGCTGATGCCGGTGATGATCCTCAGCGGCGGGCTGATCTTCTGCGCGGTGTTCGTCGGCGGCGCCGCCTTCCAGTTCGTCGCCCAGGACGCCTCCGAGGTGCAGAACGCGTTCACCTACGGCGGCACCACCCTGCTCCAGTATCCGCCGGCCGTCTTCGGCCAGGAGCTGGTGCGCGGGGTGACCTTCGTCCTGCCGCTGGCCTTCGTCAACTGGGTGCCCGCGAGCTACATCCTGGGCCGGCCCTACCCGCTGGACCTGCCGGACTGGGTGGCGTTCGGCTCGCCGCTGGTGGCCGCGGGGTGCTGCGCGCTGGCCGGGCTGGCGTGGCGGGCGGGGCTCAGGACGTATCGCAGTACGGGCAGTTGACGACGTGAGGGAGACGCCATGGCCATGACGGACACGGAGCCGGGGACGGGGACCGGCGCCTTCATCGAACTCGACCGGGTGGAGAAGGTCTTCGACGTCCGTAAGCGGACCGGCTTCCTCAAGCGGGAGCGGCGGGAGGTACGGGCGGTCGACTCGCTGTCGTTCCGGGTGGCGCGCGGCGAGATGGTCGGCTACATCGGGCCGAACGGCGCCGGGAAGTCCACCACCATCAAGATGCTGACCGGCATCCTCACCCCGAGCGGCGGGCGGCTGCGGGTGGCCGGTATCGACCCCTCGCGCGAACGCGGGCGGCTCGCCCATCGCATCGGGGTCGTCTTCGGACAGCGCACGACCTTGTGGTGGGACCTCCCGCTGATCGACTCCTACCGGCTGATGCACCGCATGTACCGCATCCCCGACGCCCGTTACCGCGCCAACCTCGACCGCTGCGTCGAACTCCTCGAACTGGGCGAACTGCTGGACGTCCCGGTCCGCCAGCTCTCGCTGGGCCAGCGGATGCGCGGCGACATCGCCGCGGCGCTGCTGCACGACCCCGAGGTGCTCTACCTCGACGAGCCGACGATCGGCCTGGACGTCATCTCCAAGGCCAAGGTCCGCGGCTTTCTGCGCGACCTCAACACCGAGCAGGGCACGACGGTCCTGCTCACCACGCACGACCTCCAGGACATCGAGCAACTGTGCTCCCGGGTGATGGTGATCGACCACGGGCGCCTCATGTACGACGGTCCGCTCACCGGCCTGCACGAGGCGGGCGAGAGCGAACGGACCCTCGTCGTGGACCTGGAGCGCGAACTGCCCCCCATCGACGTGCCGCCCGCCCGGGTCGTGCGCGTCGAGGGGCCCCGGCAGTGGCTGGCCTTCCCGGCCGCGCAGTCGGCGGCGCCGCTGGTGGCGCGGGTCGCGGCGGAGTATCCGCTGGTGGATCTGTCGGTACGGGAGCCGGACATCGAGGCCGTGATCGCGCGGATGTACGCGGGGCGGGCGAGTGTGTAGCGGGCGGTGCTCCCCTCGGGGCGCCGGGAGCGGTGCCGCAAGCCGCGTAGTGCCCGGCGCGCGGAACTCGTAGGCTGCTGGTATGACCGACGATGCCCCGGAGCTGCGCGCCTCCGACGCCGATCGCGAACGAGTCGCCGAGGTCCTGCGGGACGCCCTCGCGGAGGGCCGACTGGACATGACGGAGTTCGAGGAACGGCTGGATCAGACGTACCGGGCGCGGACGTACGGTGAGCTGGCCCCGATCACCCGTGATCTGCCCGGCGCGGGGGTGGTCGCGCCGCCGCCCGCCGTGTCCCTGGTCAAGGGGCCGGAGGAGAGCGGGGGTTGGGCGGGGCGGCTGACCGGCTCCGACGGGACGTCCGGGTGGGGGGTGGCCGTGCTGGCGGGGTTCCAGCGCAAGGGGCGCTGGACGATGCCGAAGCGGTTCAACAGCGTGGCCTTCTGGGGCGGCGGGGAGATCGACCTGCGTGAGGCGAATTTCGCGGAGCGCGAGGTGGTGATCAACTGCGTCGCGATCATGGGCGGGGTGCACATCATCGTGCCGCCGGGGGTCGAGGTCGTGGTGCGCGGCATCGGGGTCATGGGGGGATTCGACCACCGTGAGGACGGGGTGCCGGGGGATCCCGGGGCCCCTCGGGTGATCGTCACCGGGTTCGCCTTCTGGGGCGGGGTGGGGGTCGAGCGGAAGGTCACGCGGTCCGAGCGGCAGCGGTTGAAGGCGGAGCGGCGGCAGGAGCGGGTGGAACGCCGGGCGGCGCGGCGGCAGCTCATGCAGGCTCACCGGGATGAGGCGTACGAGGCGCATCGACGGATGCTGGACGGGCATCGGGAGCGGCGGGAGCGGGGGGAGTAGGCGGGGGTTGGTGTGGGCGTCGGGGTTGCGCTCACCGGGGGTGAGGTGGTTTTGGCTCACCCGCGCGGCACGACTGCCCGCAGCTGGGGGGCTATTGCAGCGGCGGTGGGGGCACATCCCTAGGGGCGCGGGGAACTGCGCGATCAGCCACGTACGGGCCGCGGTCTGCGTACCAGGGACACCCCTACGGCGGAACTCAGAGCCGGGCCGGAGCCGAGCCGCTCAGGGACGTCAGGTCGAAGGAGTCCGCCATCCGGGCGTAGCCCCTGTCGCTCGGGTGGAGGTGGTCGCCCGAGTCGTAGTCGGGGTGGAACCGGCGGGGGTCGTAGGGATCGCGTACCGCCCGGTCGAAATCGGCGACCGCGTCGAAGACCCGCCCCGCGCGGATCTCGGCGTTGATCTGCCGCCGTACCTCCTCGCGCGCGTCCGTGTACCCCCCGTGGCCGTGGAACGGCATGAGCGTGGCGCCGATGACCTTGACGCCCCGGGCGTGCGCCTGGTCCACGAGGGTGCGCAGGCCGGTGAGGATGCGGTCGGGGTCGGCGGTGCCGGGATGCCGGAGGATGTCGTTGACACCGAGGTCGATGACGACGACCTCGACGTCCGTACGGCCCAGGACGTCACGGGCGAAGCGGCCCAGGCCACTGGGGTTGTCGGCGGGGCGGCCCAGGTCGTCGGAGCCGTCGGACAGGAGCCGGTTCCCGCTGATGCCCTGGTTGACGACGCTGTGCCGCGGCACGTCCGCCGTACCCGAGGCGACGGCCTCGCGGATACGGTCGGACAGCACATCGGGCCAGCGCCGGTTCGCGTCGACCGTGGACATCGCCCCGTCGGTGAGCGAGTCGCCGAACGCCACCACCGTGCCGTCGGAGTCGTCGCTGAGCACGTCCAGCGCGGTCAGATACCGCCACGCCTCCACCTGCTCGGTGTACGCGGCGCCGGTCGTGCCCGCCGCGTGGTCGCCGACGGCGGCGTACGAGATCTGGCGGGCGCGCGGGTGATGGGTGACCGGCCCGGCGCCGGTGGGGGAGTACGTGGTGACCAGGACGTCGCTGTCGTGCGGGACACGCAGCTCCACCGGGTCGCTGATCAGCTGCTGCCCGGCCGGTACGACGGCCCGCCCGCTGCCCCCGAAGGTCACCCGGCGCATGCTCTCGGGCACCGCCGCGGCCCCGCCCGAGCCCGCCGCCAGGGCGATCGTCGCGTGGGTGATCGTGAGCGGCTGCTGTCCGTAGAGGTTGGAGAGGGTGATCCGCGCCTGGGTGCCGCCCGCGCTGGTGTGCACCACATTGCGCAGTGACCGGCCCGCGAGGCCGCCCCTGCCGGTGCCGGGCTCGGTGCCGGGCTCGGCCGCCGCCGGGGACGCGGACCAGGAACTGACCCAGGTGCCCGCGGAGGCGGGCGCGGCCGACTGGGGGGCCGACCGTCCGGCGAGCGGGCGCTCGGTGTGCCCCTCGTCGGCGGCGACCCCGAGGTATATGCCGCCCGACACCGCGACGGCCAGGGCGAGCAGTGCGGCGAGCAGTGCGTGGTCGTGGCGCCTGGGCATGGGGTGATGGGTCTCCTCGGGCGGCGGAGCCCCGGGCCGGCTCCGGTGTGATCACCTCATGATGGGTCATGAGATGACGGCGTGTGCGTCTCCGACCGGACAGACGCCGGGAACTCCTGATCCGTTCCGGGAGTCGGTCAGGCAGGGACAATGGTGCTGTGGAGGATCGTGAACGGGTGGAGCGGATGGATCGTACGAAAATTGACGAAGAGCAGGGGAATCGGGAAGATCTCCTGAAAAAGGAGATAGCGGGCGGAGGGGTCGGAAGGGACAGTGCCCGCGTCGGCACCCCCGGCATCCGCCCCGGCGTGCGCGCGATGACCACGTTCAGCGCCGCCGACGAGGAGAAGCAGCGCGGCGTACGGCGGATGAAGCTCACCGCGGCCGGGCTGCTGCTGCTGGTCGCCGTGATCTACGTGCTGGCGAAGTGGGCCGGCAACGCGGGCGCGGGTCCCTGGACGGGCTATGTGGCCGCCGCCGCGGAGGCGGGCATGGTCGGCGCGCTCGCCGACTGGTTCGCGGTCACCGCGCTGTTCCGCCACCCGCTCGGCATCCCCATCCCGCACACCGCGATCATCCCCCGGAAGAAGGACCAGCTGGGCGTCGCGCTCGGCGGGTTCGTCGGGGAGAACTTCCTGTCCGGGACGGTCGTCCGGCAGCGGCTGCGCGCGGTCGGCATCGGCAGCCGGCTGGGCGCCTGGCTCACCCAGCCGGCCAACGCCGACCGGGTGACCGCCGAGCTGGCGACCGCGCTGCGCGGCGCGCTGACCGTGCTGCGCGACTCCGATGTGCAGGCGGTGGTGGGGGAGGCGATCACCCGGCGGGCCGAGGCCCAGGAGATCGCGCCCGGCATAGGGAAGATGCTGGAGAAGGTCGTCGCCGACGGCGGCCACAACCGGGTCGTGGACCTGGTGGTGACCCGGGCGCACGACTGGCTGGTGGAGCACGGCGACTCCGTGATGGACGCGGTGCAGGGCGGCGCCCCCGGCTGGACCCCGCGGTTCGTGGACCGCAAGATCGGCGACCGGGTCTACAAGGAGCTGCTGCGGTTCTGCGCCGAGATGCGGGACATGCCGTCCCATCCCGCGCGCGGCGCCCTCGACCGGTTCCTCGCCGACTTCGCCTCCGACCTCCAGTCCGACACCGAGACCCGTACGAAGGTGGAGCGGCTCAAGAGCGAGGTGCTGGGCCGCGGCGAGGTCCAGGATCTGATCGCGTCCGCCTGGACGGCCGTACGCACCATGATCGTTTCTGCGGCCGATGACGAGCGCAGTGAACTGCGGCTGCGGGTGCGTGCCTCGCTGCTGTCGCTGGGCGCCCGGATGGCCACCGAGCCCAGCCTCCAGGAGAAGGTCGACAGCTGGGTGGAGGACGCGGCGGTGCATGTCGTGACCACCTACCGGGGTGAGATCACCTCCCTGATCACCGACACGGTGGCGAGCTGGGACCCCGAGCACACCACCCGCAAGATCGAGGCCCATATCGGCCGTGACCTCCAGTTCATCCGGATCAACGGCACCATCGTCGGCTCGCTGGCCGGGCTGCTGATCTACACGGTCTCGCGCATGCTGGGGGCATAGCCCCCGGGCCGCGGGTGTTCGCTCCCGCTCCGGTTCCCGACCCCCGGGGAACGGCCCCCGGGGAAGGGGTCGCCTCGACGGAGAGGGAGCCATTCCATGAGCGCAGCACAGCCCTCGTCGCCGGATGCCGTGCCCGCCGAGACGGGGACCATCACCACGGCCGTCCCGGCCCGTCTCGACCGGCTGCCGTGGTCGCGCTGGCACTGGATGATCGTCATCGGCCTGGGCACCGTCTGGATCCTGGACGGGCTGGAAGTGACCATCGTCGGCAATGTGGCCGGCCGGCTCGCCGAGCAGGGCAGCGGGCTCGACATCACCTCCGCCCAGGTGACCGGCACCGCCGCCGCGCTCTATGTGGCCGGCGCCTGCTCGGGCGCGCTGTTCTTCGGCTGGCTCACCGACCGCCACGGCCGCCGGAAACTGTTCATGGTCACTCTGGTGGTCTATCTGAGCGCCACCGCGCTGACCGCGCTGTCCTTCGAGTCCTGGTGGTTCTTCCTCTTCCGGTTTCTGACCGGTTTCGGCATCGGCGGCGAGTACGCGGCCATCAACTCCGCCATCGACGAACTGATCCCGTCCCTCTACCGGGGCCGGGTGGATCTGATCATCAACGGCAGCTACTGGCTCGGCGCGATCGGCGGCGCGCTGCTGTCGATCGTGATGCTGGACACCGCGATCTTTCCGAAGGACCTCGGCTGGCGGCTCAGCTTCGCCCTCGGGGTGGTCCTGGGCCTGGTGATCCTGCTGGTCAGACGGCATGTGCCGGAGAGTCCACGATGGCAGTTCATCCATGGCAAGAGCACGGAGGCCGAGGCGCTCGTCTCCTCCGTGGAGCGCGAGATCGAGCGGGAGAGAGGCGAGCCGCTGCCGCCGCCGGCCGGTGAGATCACCATCCACCAGCGCAAGAGCATCGGCTTCGGCCTGGTCGCCAGGACCGTCTTCCACCGCTATCCCCGGCGGGCCGTCCTCGGCCTGTCGCTCTTCATCGGCCAGGCGTTCCTCTACAACGCGATCACCTTCGGCTTCGGCACCATCCTGATCACGTTCTTCGATGTGCCGACCGGCGGCACCGGCTACTACTTCGCGGTCATCGCCGCGGGCAACTTCCTCGGCCCGCTGCTGCTCGGCAGGCTCTTCGACACCGTCGGCCGCCGGATCATGATCTCCTCCACCTACATCGTCTCCGGCCTGCTGCTGTTCGGCACGGCCTGGCTCTTCGACCGCGGCTCGCTGTCGGCGGTGACGATGACGGCCTGCTGGTGCGTGGTGCTGTTCTTCGCCTCGGCGGGCGCGTCCAGCGCGTATCTCACGGTCTCCGAGATCTTCCCCATGGAGACCCGCGCCATGGCCATCGCCTTCTTCTACGCCCTCGGCACGGCCGCCGGGGGCATCAGCGGACCGCTCCTGTTCGCCGACCTCACCGCGTCCGGCGTGGTCGGCGACACCGCGCTCGCCTTCCGGATCGGCGCGGGCCTGATGTGCGCGGCGGGTCTGGTGGCGGCGTTCCTGGCGGTGAAGGCCGAGCGCAGGTCGCTGGAGGACATCGCGACGCCGTTGTCAGTGGTGTCGGCGACGATGACGGGACCGAAGGATGCGGTGCCGTGAGCGTGGTTCGGGTGCGTGATTGTCCGGGTGTGTGATTGTCCGGATGCGGGGTGGTTCGGTACGGGGTGGTCCGGGTGCGTGATTGTCCGGATGCGTGGCTGTGGCAGCTGCGCGGTTGTCCGGGTGCGGGTGAAGGGGCTGGTCCTGATGAGCGTGCGCAGGGTCGTGCCGAATGTCCGGGTGGCGTCCGAGGAGTCCATGCGGGCCCACCGTGACTTCTACGGCCTGCTCGGCCTGGCGGAGGTCATGAACATGGGCTGGGTGACGACCCTCGCCTCTCCCACCCAGCCCACCGCCCAGATCAGCTTCTTCACGGAGGAACGCACCGCGCCCGTCGTCCCCGACCTGAGCGTGGAGGTCGAGGACGTCGACGCGGTGTACGCACAGGTGCGGGCGGCGGGCGCGGAGGTCGTACGGGGGATACGGGACGAGGAGTGGGGCGTGCGGCGCTTCTTCGTGCGGGCGCCCAATGGGTGGGTGGTGAATGTGCTCAGCCATCGGGTGGATGGGGTGGAGGGGGTGGATGGGGTGGATGGGGTGAAGGGCGCGGAGGGGGCGGAGGGCTGAGCGGCCCCTGCCCGCCAGGCGCGATCCGGCACCCGGCACGGGCGATCCTGTACCCGGCACGGGCGATCCGGAACCGGCACAGGCGATCCGGAACCCGGCATACGCGATCCGGCGCCCGCTACGCGCCCGTGGTCGACCCCGGTCGGACGATCATCAGCACCGTCACCGTGGCCCACAGCAGATTGAAGATCCCGGTGAACATGGCCAGCCGTACGGTCGTCTCGCGTGTCCCCGCCCCCTCCACCAGGGCTTCCTGCCGGGGCAGGACGAGGGCCAGCAGGACGGCGGCGGCCAGCCCCGTCAGCACGATCGACGTGATCAGCCAGGCGTCCCCGAGCACGCCCATGGCCAGGCCCGTGGCCAGCCCGAAGACCGGGACGACGATGCCGAGAGCGGCGTACGCCCGGCAGATCCGGTGCAGCAGCGCCACCGTCCCGGTCGCCCCGGGGTCGTCCGGCGCCTCCAGGGCGCGGCGCGCGGCGGGCGGGAACATGCTGGCCGCGACGGTGACGGGCCCGATGGCGATGATCGCGGCGAGGACATGGACGGAGAGCAGGAACTTGGTCACGGGCACCGAGGCTAGGCAGCTCCGGGGCGGGGGAGAAGTGGCGAGAGTGCCATGCATCAACGGATTCTCGCCAGGCCCCCCGCCCTGCCCCTACCCTCGGGCCATGCACACCGTGGCCGTACTCGCACTGGACGGGGTCGTCCCCTTCGACCTCTCGGCGCCGATCGACGTGTTCGGCTGGGCGCGGCTGCCGGACGGGCGGGAGGCGTACCGGGTGCGGGTCTGCTCGGTGCGCGAGGAGGTGCGGGCGGGCCCGTTCACGATCCGGGCGCCGTACGGGCTCGAACTGCTCGCCGAGGCCGACACGATCGTGCTGCCGGGCGTCGAGGACCCGCCGGAGGTGCTGCCGCCCGGCGTCACGGAGGCGCTGTGCGCGGCGGCGGCGAACGGCACGCGCATCGCGTCGGTGTGCGTGGGGGCGTTCCTGTTCGCGGCAACGGGACTGCTGGACGGGCTGCGGGCGACGACCCACTGGTTCGCGGCGCCGGACCTCGCGGCGCGCTATCCGAGGGTGACCGTCGACCCCCAGGTGCTGTACGTCGACAACGGCCAGTTCCTGACGTCGGCGGGCGCGGCGGCGGCGCTGGACATGTGTCTGCACCTGGTGCGCAGGGACCATGGCTCGGCGGTGGCCGCGCAGGCGGCGCGGATGGCGGTGATGCCGCTGGAACGGGAGGGCGGGCAGGCCCAGTTCATCGTGCACGACCTGCCGCCGGCCCCGGCGGGCGCGACGATGGAACCGCTGCTGCGCTGGATGGAGGACCACTGCGACCGTGATCTCGCCCTGGAGGAGATCGCGGCGCGGGCGGGCATGAGCACCCGCACCCTCAACCGCCGGTTCCGGGAACAGACCGGGACGACGCCGGTGCAGTGGCTGCACCGGGCGCGGGTGCGGCGGGCGCAGCATCTGCTGGAGACGACGTCGGACTCCGTGGAGCGGATCGCCGGACAGGCGGGGTTCGGGTCGCCGACGGCGTTCCGGGAGCGGTTTCGCAGGGTGGTGGGGACGAGTCCGCGGGCGTATCGGAGGGCGTTTCGGGCGGGGTGAGGGCGTCCGGGGACCGGGGACCGGGGTGGTTCAGGCCCGTCGGTCGGTTGGTGACCGCCGGGGGTGAGTGGGCCGGGGCCTGGGCCGGTGCTTGGGCCTGGTCCGGGGCCTGATCCGGGGCCTGATCCGGTTTCAGGCCCGTCGGTCGGCGACGGCCCAGGAGGCGAGGGCGACGGCTCCGGCGACGCCGAACACGGCGGGCCAGGCGCCGACCTTCTTGGCGAGCGGGTGGGACGCCCCGAACGCGACGACGTACCCGGCGGTCAGCGCGCCCGCGGCCGTCCCGCCGGCCCGCGCCCGCCACTGGGCGGCCGCTGCGGCGCCCGCGACGGCCAGCACGACCCCGCCCAGCTCGCGCTTCTTGGTCCAGCGGGCGACCCCGTACCCGCCGACGAGTCCGCTCGCGGCGACGAGCGCGCTGGGGACCTTGGCCATCGGTGCCTCCTGAGAGCGAGGGTGTGTGGCTTCGAGGCTAACGCGCGGGTCGCGGCGGCCCCTCGGGCGCCCCCCGCGCTCACCCCGACGGACCTTGCCTCGCCCAGTCCCGGCGCACGATCACCGGCATGCCATGCCATGCCATGCCGGACGGCGACTGAGCCCGGCCCGGGGCATGTCTCCGGTCCCGTATGTCACAGCGGCGACGCCTGCCTCGTCGTAGCGGCGGAAGACGGAGACATCCGGAGACATCCGGAGAGACCCGGAGAGACCCGGAGACCTTCCAGGACCCAGGAGCTGATGTGAATCTCGCGCTGTGGATCGCCGCCGGACTGCTCGCCGCCGTCGCTCTGACCGGCGGCGTCAGCAAGGCGTTCGTGCCCAGGGAGAAGCTGGCCGCCGCGCCGGGCGGGGGCTGGACCGGCGAGGTGAGCGCCGGGTTCGTGAAGACGCTGGGGGTGGTCGAACTGCTCGCCGCGGCGGGGCTGATCCTGCCGGCCGTCACCGGCATCGCGCCGACGCTCGTCCCGGTGACGGCCGGCTGCTGGATCCTGCTCATGATCGGCGCGATGATCACCCACGGCCGACGCGGGGAGTCGGCGTTCGTGCTGGTGAATGTCGGCTACTTCGCCCTGGCGGTGTTCGTGGCGTGGGGCCGCATGGGACCGGAACCTTTCACCGGCTAGAGGAGCCCGGAGGAGCCCGGAGGAGAGCAGGATCGTCGGCTTCGGCTAGAGAAAGTCCGACCAGACGGCGACCGTGGGCAGCGGATCCCACGGCCCCCCGTCGTCCAGCCCCCCGAACTCCCGCTCGACGTAGTCCACCAGGTGGTCGCTGTGGCACCGGATGCCGGTGCCCCACATCGACAGCACGGGATGCTCGTACGATCCCGCCCCGGCAGGCAGGAAACGGTGACCGTAGAGCGGGACCATGACGGGGGCCTGGGCCAGCTTGCGGCGGGCCATGTCGACGGCGGCCCGCGCACTGCGCGGACGTGCCCCGAAGGCCCTGGGATGCCAGCCGCCCAGCTCCACCTCGCGCAGTACCTCCCGGGCGGGCCACTCCAGCCGGTACCGCAGATCCTCGGGGTCGCCGTCGCGCCAGTCGGGCCAGGGCTCCTCCCAGACCGCCCCGCGCTTGGCCGGGGCGACGACGGGCAGCCCCTCGGCGAGGAAAGCCCGGTGATCGGCGGCGAACTCGAAACCGTACGTGCTCTCGATCCTGCGGAACTCGGCCTCGCTCAGTCCGGCCGCGATCTCGCACCCGGGAATCGCCGCGAGCCGCCGAGCGGCTTCCTTCCCCAGCCGGGCACCATCCGTGTCAGCGTCAGCCATTCGGGCAACGTACACAGGGAACGGCGGGACGACCTCTTGAATCGGCCAGCACTGCCCCGTCTTGCGGTCATGCTTCCGGCCCGGGAGTGCACATGATCCGGATGCCCCGCACAAGTGGGTGCGCGATGCGCCGATTCCGACCCGGTGTCTGCATGAGCACATGGGCGAGGCTCATAGCCTGGTGAGACCGTGCCACCCTTCGGAATGGGGCCACCGTGACCACGTACCTCGTCGGATCCCGTGCAAGCAGTCTCGCCAAGGCACAGGTTCGCGAGTATCTGCGCCCCTTGCGTGAGCGGTTCCCCGAGGTCACTTTCACGCATCGCGTGATCGTGGAAGGGGGCGACAGAGACCGTGAGTCGGCCCTGTCCGCCGTGTCCGCCGTGAGTGGGGGATCGGCATTCAGCAGCGAGCAGGAAGCGGCCCTGTCCCGGGGCGACGTCGACGTGGTCGTTCATTCGCTCAAGGACCTTCCTACGGCGAACCCGCCCGGGTTGACGCTATTGGCTCCGCCCGGCCGCGAGGACGTGCGCGACGCTCTGTGCGGATCCACGCTCGCGGAGCTACGGAAGGGGGCCCACGTCGGCACAGGGGCCCCTCGGCGGGTTGCCCAGCTCCTTGCGGTGCGACCCGACCTTGAGGTGGTCCCGATCCGTGGGAATGTCCCGCCCCGCCTCAAGAAGATCGAATCCATGGGCCTTGACGCTGTGGTCCTCGCGGTCGCGGGGCTCCGCCGGCTCGGGCTCGATGACGCGATCGGGGACGTACTGCCGCTCGACCTGTTCCCGCCGAGCCCCGGGCAAGGGGCACTCGGGATTCAGGTCCGCATGGACGACAACTCGGCCCGTCTGCGAGCGATGCTGTCCACGGTGGGGGACGCGTCCGCTGACGCCGCGGTCCGTGCCGAGCGGGCCTTGCTCGCCGAGCTGCACGGCGGGTGTTCGGTGCCCGTGGGGGCGTACGCCGAGACGCTGCCGACCGGGGAACTCTCCCTCGCGGGTCAAGTCACGTCGCTGGACGGACGCGTACGGGTCGCCGAGACGCTGACCGGCCCGTCCGCCGAGCCGGAAAAGCTCGGCGCCGCCCTGGCCGCACTGCTCATCGACCAGGGGGCGCACTCGATCCTTGACGGGGTTCGCGCTGCTCTTGGGTCTAGGTGAGCCGACGGGCGATGTCGAGCGCCGCGTAGGTCAGGCTTGCCGACGCACCTGCGAACTTTCCATTGGTTCCCGCGGCGGACGAGTGCTCGACCCCGGAACGCGGGAACCCCGCCCGGTATGGCGACCGGACGGGGTCCACGAGTTCGAAGAGACTCAGCCGACGTCGGCGTTGCGGGCGAACGTCACCAGTCCGGCGAACGCTCCGGTCGAGAGCATCAGGACCGGACCGTCAGCGCGCTTGCTGTCCCGGACGGGGACGACGCCGGTGGCGGACGCGTTCGACGGGGCCCATTCGACGCAGGAACCGCCGTTGCCGCTGTACGAGGATTTGACCCAACGGAGAGAGCGAGAGTCGGTCGTCACGGGGTGCCCTTTCGTGCCTGAGTGATCATGTCCACAGATGCCGCTTGGGAGAGCGCGTGTGCCTGCATCTGATGGTAGGCCCTCAACAGCGGAACCACGGCGGTGGTTTCGCGGTCCATGTACCCGTGCGTCTGCGACTCGACGTAGGAGATCACGGAGCGATCAGACAGGGTCAGTAGATTGACCAGTCTGTTGAACGGCCGAGCCTCGCCGATGGCATAGGGCGCGATTTGGAGCACGGTGTTCGACTCCTCCGCGAACTCGACCAAGTGCGCCAACTGCCGATCCATGACCTCAAGCCCCCCGATAGGCCGACGGATACAGCTCTCGTCCAGCACCGCGAACAACAGCGGGGTCAGCGGCCGAGCCAGGGCGGCTTGCCGCTCTATCAGGAACGTGACCCGTTCCTCGGCCTGCTCGGCCGTGATGGAGCCTCGCTTTACGTTGCTCGCCTCAAGGGCCGTCGCGTACTCCTGTGTCTGGAGCAATCCGGGGATCAGCCCCGAATCGAACAGCCGGATCTCTGTGGCCCGCGCCTCATGCTTCACATACTCGGGGAAGCCTTCCAGATGCGCGCCGTGCCGGATCTCGTCCGCCGCGCGCTCGAACGTGTCTGTGGTCCCTTCGAGGCCGAAGGCGATATCCGTACTCCGCGAAAAACGCCGGGTCGGAGGCTTGCGACCAGTTTCCACCGCCGAAATGTGCTGACTGGAATATCCCGTGAGGGCGGCAAGCTCCTCCTGGGTCCAGCCGCGCGCCTCTCGTGAGCTGCGTAAACGGGCGCCGTACGCAGCTTCGGGGCTGCTCTCTGGGTTCAACTCCTTGCGATTCAAGGTGGGATGACCAACCCTTCCTTCTCCCCTGCCAACTTGATTGGTCCGCCACTCTACCCCACGCTGACTCCACCCGGTAGTGGAACCGCTACGGAGAGGAGTGGTCCGCGTGGACAACGGCGACGTGGGCGAAGTGGGCACCCTGCCAAGGGTGTTGGGCTCGTGGGTTCGGGATGCGGCGGCGGGGGGTGCGGTGTGGTCTCGCTGATCAAACAACCCCGGCCCCGGCCTCGGGTGTGTGGTGCCACCGCGTTGATGCCGGTCGGTCTGATCGCGGAGATGTTCGCGTCGGTCCACGACTCCAGCACCCCGGGCAACGTACGGCCGGTGCTGCGCTGCCTGCTCCAGGAGCATTCCGGGGGCCGTCACCACGACCTGGCGTGGGAGCTGGATGACGCGAGCGAGGGCGAGGTGTGGGCCCAGTGGGCGGACGGCCGGCGCCCCGACGCGTTCCGGGTCGTGCCCGACTGCAACACCCTGTCCGGTCCGACCCCCAAGGACGAGGCGTGCATCCTGTACGCCGGTCATCCCGGGTGCCACACCTGGCAGTACACCGACCCCGAACACGAAGCCATCGCGCACAGCCCCGAGTTCCAGCGGGCCCTCTCCGCCGTACTCAAGGCTGTCATCCAGCGCACCCCGGACGGCGAGGCCACCCGGTGAACGCCGGTACCCCGCCCGCTCCGGGCGCCTCCCGCATGACCATCGAGACGTATCGGGTCCGGCCCGACGGCGAGCGCGTGGACCGTACCCGGACACGCGTCTACCGGCCGGGTCCTGGACCCCTCACCCTCGCCGACTCCCTCCGCTGGCCCCCGTGCCACTGCCCGCGTTGCCGGACCGGCGACGGACCACCCGGTACCCGGTAGCCGTCCGTCAGCCGTCCAGCAGTGCCGCGAAGTAGCCCAGCTCCCGGTCCTCCGGGGTGCCCACGAGCAGCGCGCGGTCGAGCAGGATGTTGTTGTGCTCGCAGCTCGTCTCGGGGAGCATCACGCAGGCGTGGCACGCGGCGAGGTTGGTGCCGCCCGTTCCGGACGCCTCGGACTCGACGCACAGCGGGTCGGAGGAGCACCATTCGGCGCGCTGGACGGCGGAGCGTATCGAACGGTCGAGGCGGTCCGGTTCGCCCTGGGCGACGAGACCGCCGAGACTGCCGGCGGAGTCGCTCGTCGCCGTGTAGACGAGCACCCCGGCCATGTCCTCGGCCGCGTACAGCCGCTCTCGCAGGGCCGCCGACGGGTAACCGGCCTCCAGGCTCCACTCGGTGATCAGGACGTGGGCCAGCGTGTGCAGCAGCACCATGCGTGGGGTGGCCGGGGAGGGGACGACCAGGCTCGGGTCGCCGGCCCGCTGCTCAAGCACCCGTTGGTGGGCGGTGCGCATCCGCTCGATCCGGGCCGCCACGGCCGGCGCCCTTTCCCAGGCGTCGAGTCGGTCCTCGTCCAGCCGCAGGAAGACCCCCTCGCCGCGCACCTCCATGGCCGGGAGCCACCGCAGCGGGGATTCGGAGAGCGGCATCTCCTTCGATCCGGTGGTCGAGTCGGGATCGGAGAGCCGGGTGAACGCCTTCAGGGCGCGTACCTCACGGAGCTTCTTGACCAGCATCGGGCCGGTGATCCCGAGCGGAGCGAGCACGCTCCCGTCGCCCAGCGGGGTCTCGCAGACGAACTGCTCGTCGTGGGAGTGCTCGCGCTCGTCGTTGCCCGAGCGCAGACGCTCGTACTCCTTCTCCCGCAAGGCGCGGTAACGGTGGTCGAAGGTGGCGTCGGAACCGTCGGCCGGGTCCTCCTCGCGCTCCGCGTCGAGCAGGGCCATCACCTCGTCGAGCGGTACGGGACATTGTCCCTGGAAGGCGCCCTGGAGATAGATCTCGATGTGCTCCCGCCGGTCGTACGAGCGGAGCGCGTCCCAGTGCTCCGCCAGCGGATCCGCCCGGCCGTCGCTCCACGGCGGGATGGAGAGCGCCGACTTCAGCACCGGCTGCCACACCGCCGACGAACCGCGCTGGAGCGTACGCAAGGCGGATCCGCAACCCTGGGTGGCGGACGTGCCGAGCCACGGGCGGGAGCCTCGGCACGTGAGGCCCAGATCCCTGAGCGCGTTCCTGCGGAACGAACCCTCCATCGAGACCTCGGGGGCCCGCCCGCAGGTGCAGGAGACGAGGATGGAGCGGAGCGAGGACGTGCGTCCGGACGTGCGCAGCCGGAGCGTCCCCCCGCACCTGCCCGCCGTGCCGGCACCGCGCTCCGCGGAGCGGTGCACCCACTCCCAGTACGGGAACTCGTCGAGGTGCCCGGCCTCGCAGGCGACGACGAAACGCGAGGGGACGAGTTCGACCTCGCACACGCCGCAGACGCTCTTGCCGACGGGCGGGTTGAAGTCCCGGTGCCGCCGCAGTTCGGTGCACTCGGGGCAGGAGTGCATGAGGGGGAAGCGCCGGACGCGCAGCCCGTCCCTGCTCCTGTCGTCGGACGCGGGAGGAAGTCGGAAATGGGCGACGCCGAGCACCCGGGCCAGCCGGCGTTCGTGGATCCGCGGGGACTCGTCCCTGCTCCAGCTCTCCTCGGCCCCGTCCAGCCCCGAGACGACGAAGGACTCGTGGTCGACGGCGATCAGCGATCCCATGCCGTACGTGGTGATCGCCTGGGCCCGGCGGACGGTGCCGCGGCGCGGGAGATTCTGGGCGGGTGCGGCGCCCTTCGCGCCGGTCCGCCGACGGGGGGCGGGGGGCGGGGTCATCGGGTTCCCTCCATGAACAGGGCGGACTCGGCGTCGACGTCGCGCAGGCTCCAGAGCGTGGACCATGCCTGGGCGCGCTCCGACTCGTCGTCGTACGCCCTCAGCAGCGACGGGGCACGACTGCCCCGTTGGGGTTCGAAGACCAGGCTGTTGTGGATGTCCGCCGCTTCGAGCCACCAGGCGATGAACTCGTCGAAGGCGAGGGACACTGCCTC
Organism: Streptomyces sp. NPDC056734; assembly: GCF_042790455.1. NCBI lineage: Bacteria > Bacillati > Actinomycetota > Actinomycetes > Kitasatosporales > Streptomycetaceae > Streptomyces > Streptomyces sp. NPDC056734. The sequence continues at coordinate 357,891 of NZ_JBHTZD010000002.1, read as the reverse complement.
GGTCTCCTCCGGGGTGACCTCGCGGACCCGGTCCAGGAGCAGCGGCTTGATGGAGTCCCGGAGGAGATCCTCGTAGGACTCGACCGCGCCGGCGTCCTTGTTCTCGCGGGCCGCCGGGATCAGGATGCGGGCGAGGGCGACGATCACCGCGTGCAGGCCCCGCTCGCGGGCGCGGGCGGAGAACGGGGTGACGGACGTGGACTCGACCTCGCGATAGAGGGCCGAGTGGTAATGCTGGAAGCTCTCGTAGTGGGAACGATCCCTGGCCTGGCTTGAGTTGAGCATGACCACGACCAGCCCGGGGTGGGCGCGGCCGACCCGGCTGGTGGCCTGGATGTACTCGGCGGTCGTCTGCGGCTGCCCCATCACGGCCATGAGACCGAGACGGTCCACGTCCACCCCCACGGCGATCATGTTGGTGGCGAGCAGGACGTCCACGGTGTCCTCGTCCGGAAGCCGCTTCTCGATGCCCTTGAGCCGGGTGGGGATCTCGCTGGCGTCGATCCGGCTGGTCAGCTCGGAGTAGTTGGCGACGGAGCGCACCGCCCCGCCCTCGCGCTCGGCGAGCAGCTCCAGATAGGCCACCACGTCGTCATGCACCTGGAGTTCGGCCGCCGAGAGCAGCCGCAGGCTGTTGAAATACCCGACGAGACTCCAGTACGCGTCGCGCACCTCGTCCTTGGTGTCCGCCCGCTGGGCACGGTGCAGCAGGGTGGCGTACGTGCGGATCAGCAGGGTGGACTGGCTGGTGCCGGGGGCCAGCAGACCGACGTAGCGGCGGGTCGCCTTCTCCTCGCGCGGTGTCTCCACGGCGAACCACGAGTCGCGGGCGTCCAGACCGGCGGGCGGGAACTGCCGCACCTCGCGGGCGAAGAGATGACGGCCCTGGTCGGCCGCGCGACGGATGGTCGCCGTGGAGGCGATCACCTTGGGGCGGCCGGCGAGGGCGTCGACCGCCGTCTCGTAGAGGCCGGTGAGCGTGCCCAGCGGGCCGGAGATCAGATGCAGCTCGTCCTGGACGATCAGTTCCGGGGGAGGGGTGGCGTCGGTCGGGTCGTCGCGGTTGAAGAGCGCGGCCGTCGACGGGCGCCACGGCATCGAGGCGAACTTGTCGACGGTGGCGATCACCAGCGTCGGCCGGGCGGCGTAGATCGCCTCGTCGATCAGGTGGACGGGCAGGCCGTCGGCGAAGGCACAGCCCGCGCCGGGGCACCGGATCCGCATCCGCACGGCGTTCAGGTCGACCTGGTAGTCGCGGGCGTCGAGGCGGGTCCCGCACCAGGGGCAGGCGTGCAGTTGGACGGGGTTCTCCGTGGCGAGGCGCTTGTCGAGGCTCCTGCGCAGCTCGTCCAGCTTCAGGCCGGCGTCGGCGAGCGTGTTCGGGGTGGCCGAACGCCCCACCCACATGCCGACGGAGAACTCCTCCCGTCCCAGCTCCGGTGTGCCGCGCCGCATGTTCTCCATGGCGCAGAGCAGGATCGCCGCGCGCTCGAACTGCTGAAGGGTGAGCAGCCGCAGCGTGTAGCGCATGAGGACGGTGACCCCGCCGCCGTCGGCACCCCTGCGGATGCGGCGCAGGAACGACGTGAGGGCGATCAGCCCGAGATACGCCTCCGTCTTGCCGCCACCGGTGGGGAACCACAGCAGGTCCGAGACCCGCCGGTCGCGGTGCTCCGGGTCGTCGATGCCGGCCAGACAGAGCAGCACGAACGCGATCTGGAAGGGCCGCCAGCGCCCGGCGCCCGGATCGGGGGATCCGACGCGTCCGCCCTTCACCCAGGCGCTGCGGGCCCGCTGGTCGGCCATCGCGCGGTTGGCCAGTCGGAACGCCCTCATCAGATCGGAGCGGGTCCCCAGCAGCCCGATCCCCTCGCGGATCCTGTCGAGTGCCTCGCGGCAGGCCGCCACCCGCTCCCGCGCGGGCTTCTCGTGGGTGTCGCCCGTCAGGGCCTCCGCCTCGGCCTCCTTGCGGTCGATCCAGCGCTCGTAGCCCGTGGCCAGCTCCTCCAGGGCGGCCAGGACCTCGGCGTCGGACCGCTCCGCCAGCCCCAGCATGGACAGCGCCGAGCTGTCGATGTCCGGGTTGGAGTCGGTGAGCAACACCTCCACGGTGGGCACGAAGGTGCTGCGCACCTCGGCGACGGCGGCCCGGACGGTGTCGGTCACGCCGATCGGCGGCGGGCTCCAGTCCCACGCGGCGGCGCAGCCGTGACCGACGGCGAAGGTCGGGGCGTGCCGGTGCAACAGCCGGCTCGTGGCGATCTCCGGATCGTGGGCCGCGGCGGGGGCGGGGCGCTCCACGAACACGGTGGAGCCGTCGGCGGCGCGTACCGTCAGACCGCACTGGAACAGGGAGAACGCGTCCTGGAGATCCCACTCGCCGACCCGCTGCGGGTTGATCAGCGTCACCGTGATCGTGACCGTGCCGGTGGCCGGATCGGGACGCCGGACGGTCAGGTGAAGCCCGGCCTCCGGGGCGAGTTCGATCGGTTCGACCGGCGCCGTCACGACGATCGACCGGTCCGGGAGGTCGAGTTCCCGGCGCCGCCACCGTTCCCGCTGGTCGGCCGTGGTGCGGGCCTCGGCGCGACGGGCCTCGGTCGGGCTGCCGTCGGCGTCGATGGGCTCGTAGACGGCGGCTCGCGCGGAGACCACGATCGTGTCGCACACGGCCGGGTCGACCGCGAAGGTCAGACCCATCGAGGAAGGACGACGGTCCGTCGCGGCGCCGGTGTCCTGCGTGGTGCCGGAATCCTCGACGTCGTCGCGGGTGAGCAGCGGGGTGGCGTCCAGACCGTCCAGCTGGGCGTGCTCCTCGCCCTTCCGGCGCCGCGCGGCCCGGTCCGCCGCTCGCGGGTACAGGACGCCGGTGAGATAGCGGTCGATCGGCGCGTCCTGGGTGAGCACCTCGTCCCGGTCGGCCGGATCGGCGTCCACCGCAGGGCCCAGCAGCTCCCGACCGAGCCCCACCAGGAGATCCTCGTCCCGGACCCGGTAGTGCTCGGCGTGTCGTCCCGCCCCGTGCGTCATGCGCGCTGCTCCTTGTCGTCGTCGGCCCGTCGGTACCGCCCGATGCCGGTGATCCGGGGGGCGATCCACACACCTCGGTCACCGAGGCCCGCGTTGGCACCGGCGGCGGTGCTGCCCGTCAGGGTCTCCAGCGTGTCGATCCGCAGGCCGTGGATCTCGTCGGGCCACCAGGGGTCCCACGTCCGGTTCACCTTCTGCACCTGGAACAGCTCCTCCCGGAACCGCTCCGACGCCTCACCGATCTCCCGCCCCTCGTGGATCAGGGCGTACGGCGGGCTCTGCCGCTCGCCCAACGGCAGGTCGTGGCGCTTGCGCCACACCACCGCCGTCCCCGGGCCGACCCGCTCCAGGAGGTGTGCCTGTGTCGCCACGGCGTCGGTCCCGTGACCGGGCGGGTTGTCCTGGCAGACGTCCCCGGCCTCCGCGACGATCCCGAACCGGTCGTACGACCGCCATCCCCCCACGTACCGGCGGCCGTTCCTCCGGTCCCCCGCCCTCCTGAACATCGGCGACTCGGGCGGGACCGCGTGGTGGAGATCCTGGCGGGCGCGCGTCATCGCCACGTAGAGGGCGCGGGCCTCGGCGGGGAGGTCCGCCGCGTCCTTGTACCGCTTGCGCAGCTCGGCGACCGTCGGCGGGGTCAGGACGATCACCCGGTCGAACTCCAGGCCCTTGGCCCGGTGCACGGTGGAGACCACGATCCGGCCGGTCTCCGGGTCGGCCGCCTCGTCGGGGAACCCGCCCTCGGCGACCGCGCGACGCAGCCGGTCCGGGGCGAGCGTGTCGCGCCCGCCGCCCCGAGCGACGCGACGCAGCACCGTCCACAACGCGGACGCGTTCGGCTCGTACGGCAGGGGGATCTCCGCGAGAAGGGAACGGAACCGGTCCTCGGTGAGGCCGCTCGCCCCGGTGCGGCGCAGCAACTCGGCCACCCAGTACGGCACCGGCCGCTCCTCCAGGGGGCGGCGCAGCCGGTGCTCCAACCCGTGCTCGTGGAGCAGGTCGGAGACCACCAGGGCCTCGCGGTTGTCGCGGGTGAGGATCGCACAGGTCTCGGAGAGGTTGCGCAGGCCGTCCAGGGTGAACGGGTCGGTGAGTTCGCCCATCCCGTTCGTCGGGTCCAGGAGCAGGTCGCGCAGTTCCTCGTAGCGTGTCGCCGCCTCGTCCGCGTCGGTGACGCGCTGGAGCCGGGGACCGTGCGCGAGCGCGATCCGGGCCTCGGGGGTGGCGGCCCGGAAGTTCCGGGTGAGCCGGAGTTCCACCAGGTCGTCGGGGTACGACAGGCGCAGCCAGTCGAAGAACCGTCCGGTCTCGTCGGCGCGCTCGGTCACGTCCTCGATCTGGAACCCGTAGACGGACTGGGCGGCGTCGCCGACGACCGTGAAACCGCTGCTGTCCTGGTACCGGTCGAGAAGTGTCTCCACGAGTTCCCGGCGCCCGCCCAGCAGATCCTGCACCTCGTCGATCACCACATGGGCGGGCGGGACGGCGTCGCCGGCCTCCAGCGCCCCTTTCTCCACCGCCCGGGTCGCCGCCGAGATCCGCTCGTCGAAGCCGACCGCGCCCCACTCGCCGTCCGGATACGCCCCGAGCAGGACTCCGTATGCCCACGCGTCGAACGTCTGCGCCCGCACCCGCCGGGCCCGCTCCCCGTGCCGGGCGATCCGTTCCCGCAACTCCCGCGCGGCGGCCCGGGAGAAGGTGAGCACCAGGATCTCGGCCGCCTCCAGCGCCTGCTCGGGATCCTCGTGCCCGCACAGCGCGTCGAGCCGACGCACCAGGGTGTGGGTCTTGCCGGCCCCGGCTCCGGCGGTGACCAGGACCCGGGCGTTCCAGGGCTGGTCGACGACGGTGCGCTGCTCGGCGGTGAGCGGGGGGCTGTCGAGGTAGGCGTCGGTCATGTCCGGCTCCACAGATGTTCGAACTGGGTGAACGCCAGTCGGGTGTCGAAGTTCGCGATGTTGTCACTGACGTTGAGGATCAGGCAGGTGTCCTTGCCGCCGTTCCTGGGCCCCCGCAGGCCGCGCCCGATCATCTGCTGGTAGACGTTGGTGCTGTAGACCGGGCGGGCCACCACCACGACCCGGGTGGCGGGCGCGTCGAAACCCTGGGTGAGGACACCGTAGTTGGTGAGCACCCGGACGCGTCCGTTTCGGAAGTTCTCGATGCGCCTGCGCCGGTCCTGCGTACTGGTCGTCGAGTCCACGGCGGCGGCCGGCACACCCCGGTCGTTGAGCAGCGCCGCCAGATACTTGGCGTGGTCGACCGAGGTGGCGAAGAGCAACGTCGGCCAGTCGTCCGGCAGACCGGTCACCGAGTCGACGATGCGCCCGCTGCGCGCGTGGTCGTCGGCGAGGCGCTGCTCGGCGGAGCGGGAGAGCATCGCCATGCGATCGGCGTGCGTCTTCTCGTCCCGGGTCAGCTCGATCCGGCCGCCTTCGAGGGTGTGGTGCTCGACCTGGGCGAGCATGCCCAGATCCTGGAGGTCGCGGTACGGGTCGCCCGACGGGAAGACCCCTTGGTCGAGCCGCCTGTTGCCGAAGCGAACGGCCAGGCGTCGGGTCTCGTCCTCGTTGGTGTTGCGGAACGGGGTGGCGGTCAGACCGAGCAGATGCCGGCCGGTCTCGTACTGGGTGAGTCCCAATCGGCCCAGGATCTCCGTGTACCGCTTGGAGATGGCGGTGTGCGCCTCGTCCACGATCACCAGCGCGGCCCGCCGCAGCCAGGCGTACTGGTCGGTGCCCAGGCACCGCTCCAGCTTGGCGTCGGTGGCGATCACCAGATGGGGGTGCTCGACGACGTCCCCGACCTCGTTGCCGCTCCACAGTCGGCTGATGGTGAGCGGACGCTCGGCGCCGACCTTGCTCCAGACGAACTTCCAGCTCTGTACGGCCTGCTCGCACAGCTCCTCGGTCTGCGCGATCCACAGCAGGGGACCGTCGAGGTCGCCGACCCGCTTGACCCAGCGGATGACGGCCTCGGCGGTGATCCGGGTCTTGCCGGCGCCGGTGGGCAGGGACAGCATGCCGCGCTGGGGGGCCAGCCGGTCCAGCATGGTGGAGATGTTCCGGACCAGGTCCTCCTGATAGCCGTGCAGGCTCGGGAAGTCCCGAGGGCCCTCGACCGTCTCGGACGAGGGCGGGGACGGAGTCCTCGAACCGGCGAAGGCGACGGGCAGCCTCAGATCCGAGACGAACGCGACGGCCGCCGACGAACCCCCGTACCCGACAGGCGCGTTGGGGAAGCGCCCCTGGATGTCCCGGGCGTGCTGCTGGAGCACCCCGTCGCCGTGCGCGTTGAACGCCATCTGGGCGATCCGACGCCCCGACGGCTCCACCCCGTCCGTCGCCTGTAGCTCGGCCTCCATCAGCCCTTCGGGAAGCCCGGCCCGGAGCGCGTCCGCGCCCACGAGCAGCTCGATCTTGGCCACCACGTCCTCGGCCTCGCGCACGGCCCGCTGCGCCGCCTTCAGCTCGCCGTCCCGGGCCATCCGCTCCTGGTGCTCCAGCACGGCGCGGCAGCCGGCCGCGCCGAGCCCGAGCACCAGCTCGCGGTCGATCAACCGCAGTATCGCCTCGGGCTCCAGCGGCACCCGGACCTTCACGGTCCCGTCCTGGCGCACGGCGTCCAGAGGGAACGCGTGCGTTCCGTTGGGTGTGCGGGTGACCTCCTCCAGCTCGGTGCACCGTTGCACCAGGCTGTTCCGGTTCCCGCTGTTCAGTCGCTGCCGCAGGGCGGGGAACAGCTCGACCAGCGGTACGGGGTCGCCCTCCGGCACCTCGCGGGTCTCCCGGCTGATCACGTCGGCGTAGCGGAGCATGCCCCACTTCTCGACCATCAGCTCGGCGTCCCCCGGGGTCGCCACGAGGAGCGCGGGAAGCTGTTCTGCCCGCAGTGCCCGGTACTCGGCGGCGCCGACCGCGAGGGTGATCTCCTCATCGTGGCGGGCGCTCCAGACGTCGCCGATCCGACAACGGGTCAGCGAGTCCTCGGGGAAGTCGGCCCCGAAGCGGGTCAGCATCACGTAGGTGGAGCCGACGAAGACGTCGTCCTCGCTGCGGGACACCTCGTCGAGCAGGGTGGCCCAGCGGTCCGCCGGCACCTCCTCGATCGTGGTCGGCAGCCGTAGCTTGCGCGCCTTCTCCGGCGAGATTTCAGCGACCGGCAGCACGTCGCGGTACGCGGCCAACTGAGGCCCGACGGCCTCCGCCAGCGGCTTGATCCCCTGGGAGGTGGTCACGGTCCCGTACCTCCCGAGCATCCACCGGATCGGCGACACCACAGCCTGCCGGGTGGCCGTCTGCGCGCCGATCTGTCTGGTCCAGTGGTCCACCACAGCGTCGTCGGGCAGCGCCTTGAGGAAGGCGGCGCGAGACTCCTCCGACAGCGATCGGAAGAGGTGCAGGGGTCCGCCGATCGCGGAGCCCTCCACCTTCATGCGGTTGAGCTGGGGACGCGGCGTGCGCTCGTCCAGCCCTCGCAGATACGCGGCGTGGACCGCTTGCCGGTACTCCTCGAACCATGCCTCGCCCTCCGGGTGCTCCGCGGTCGAGGGCAGTTCTCGCAAACCGAGTTCTCGGAGGAACGAGAGGTCGTCGGAGTGGAACTTGAGGTCGACGGCGATGCCCGGATCGCGCCCCGCGTCGACCACCGGGCCCGGCAGCATGCAGTCGCGCACTGGACGGAGCCTCCGGTCCGCGGTCCGTACACGCAGCGTCTTGCGCGGTTCGGGGACCCGCTCCTGCACGTGCCGCGCGAGACGACGCCCCCCTGCCTGGCGGAACAGCTCCCAGAACCGCTCCCAGTCGGCGTCGCCGTAGGCGTCGAAGCCCTGGTCGAGGACGCTGATGAACCGGCCCTCGGCATCCGCCTCCCGGATGCCGAGGACATCGAGCGCGTGGGCGAGCGACGGATCCCGCGCGATCGCGCCGACCACGTACACCAGGGATTCGCGAAGACCGCCCTCTTCGGCTCGGCGGAAGACCCTGCCGTGCACGGGGGCGACGAGGCCGTGCTCCTCGGTGAGCACGACCCTCGCCTTCCTGGCCTCCGCGGCGTACGAGGAGGCGATCTCGACCATGTCGGCCAGGATCCGGATCGCCACCGCCGACGTCTCGGCGGTGCCGCGCTCGACGAGCGCCTCCAACCACTCACGGACGTCGGTCCTGCGGTGTCCGGCGGCGGCGAGGACGTGCTCGACCTTCCCGGACCGCAGCGCGTCGGCCTCGACGGCGGGATGCAACCAGTTCTCGGGGCGACCTGGGCACTCGTGCCACATCCACAGCCAGCCGGCCAGCCGCCTCTGGTCCTTGTCGAACCGGGGGTGGATCCGCAGTTCGGTGGGCACGCGCAACACCCCCTCCTGGTCCGGCAGCGACGGCCGGACCGCGGCCCGCGCCCAGATCTCCCGGGTCAGGAACTCGTCGGCCCAACTGATCGACTCTTTTGCCCGGCCGGGCAGCAGGGGGAGGTGTGCGGCGGGGTCCTCGGGCGGGGCCAGCCGGGGGAGCGAGTCGACGACCAGCGCGGCCGAGACCTTGATCATCTCTTGGTTGAAGGGAGAGGAGTCGAGAAGGTTCTGACGGTCCTCGTTGGTCTTCCAGGCACCGTTGAGGAATCCGCTCAGGGACATCTCGTACTTGGTGGGGAAGAAGGACCAGAAACGACCGCGCCCGCGCCGCGACTTGGGACGGACATACAGCCCACTCTCCGGATCCTTCTCCAGGGCGGGCGTCGCCCAGGACACTTCGAGGGAGAGCCGGTCGTGCAGTTCGCCCGCGTCGGCGCGGGCCGCGGGGCCGGGTTCGTGGGTGGTGGCGAAGACCCGCCAACCTTCGGTGACCGTGGGTCTTCCCGTGCGTTCCTCGACCACGGTGCGCAGCTCGCCGATCTGTTCGGTGGTCAGCATGCGACGGGCGAGCGGACGGGGACGGCGGTCCTCAAGAACGACCTTGGACACGTGCGGGGAGAAGAGCTGGAAGCCGAGGGGGAACTCCTCGCGTTCCTCGCCGCGGATGGGCGCCCGCCCGCCGTGCATGTCCAGGCCGAGCCGGTCATCGGCCCCTGGCAGCAACGGGAGTCGTACGACAGTGGTCGCCCAGGCCAGCAGTTCGTCGAGGATCGGGTCGACTCCGCGCTCCCGCTGCTCGTCCAGAGGGCGGGCCATCCGTAGTACGGGTGCCTCGAAGTCGCGTCCGAGTCGCTCCACGACTCCTGGGACTGCCCTGATCCGGTCGTGCGACCAGGTGCGGTCGAAGCCGAAGCTGCCGGTCCGGCCGAAGAATTGTGGAGTGTCGGACACGACGAGAACGGACTTCACACCCACTCCGAAACGTCCGATCTGGCCGCCGCGTTTGCGCGACATACTCATTCGGAGAATCGTCTCGGCGCCTTCCGGAGTGACCACATCTCCTTCGTTGGCGCAGTACAGATGGGTGCGCGTGAGAACGACGTGCGTGGTCCCTCCGGGATCGGCGGCGATCTCGTCGGCGGCGTTCTGGACCAACTCGAAAAGCTGGCGGTCGCCGTATCCGCCCTGGGTGATCCGCCTCTCCCCGTTCGCGTGTTCCGGAATGAGCCCTGGATCGACCTCATAGGTCTGAAGAACGCGTGCGGACTGATCGACCACGGTCCGTAGCACGGGGGGCAGTTCGGGCGGCATGAAACTCCGATCCGGGGCGATGACCTGACGCGAACACAGGGACGGGCGAGAGGACCGCAAAGGGTCGAAAGCATCTGATGTGACGTTACGCCAGGTCTCCAGGGGTATGTGGGTGAAGGGGGTGACGCGGTTTCGGGAGTTCTGGTTCCGGCGGGACGCATCGATTTTTTCGCGACGCGGGACGGTTCTGCAATGAATGCTGTGCCGTTCCCTGGGGGCGTCGGGAGACGGGGGAAGATCCGAGCCGGGTGCAGGTTTCCACGCCGGTTCTCTGTGACGCGGTCGAAGGGCGCGGTCCGGCGGACGACATGCTTCCGCCATGGCATTGAAGAATGGTTTTTTCTGTGGCCGAACGCGCCGCATGAGACCCTACGCAGCCGAATCGAGGATCCGCAAGTGGGTTCGTGTGGACATTCCAGGGCGGGCATTCCGATCAACTGGGTTGATTTCGGAGGAATTCCGGCATGAGGTCAATCCTTGATTGCCCGACCGGCTTGTCAAAGGACCTTTGACAGGGGCCTCGCTGTCAAATGATGGGTAGAGTGGCGACGCTGTCCGACACAGACGGAGAAGAACCCGAGAGCAGGTGACCATGGAAGCAGGCGAGGACTTCGGTCCATGGCTGGGGCGGCAGTTGAAGCTCGCCGACATGTCGCAGACCGAGTTGGCCCAGACGGTGGACGTCACGCGCGCGGCCGTCTCGGCGTGGATCACCGGACGGGCGACGCCACGTCCCGAAACGATCGAGCGCATCGCTCGGGCACTGAACACCGACCTGGTCACGGTGCACACCCGCACCACGGACACCCGAGCCGGCCTTCCCGTCGGGTGGTACCACCGACCCGGGCACGCGGACGGCGGCCGGGAGTTGGGCAACGCCGCCGCGTTCGCCTTCGACGCCGATGTGTCGGTGTTGGCGCGGGAGACCTGCCAGAACAGCCTCGACGAGCGGCTCACCGCAGACGGACGTCCCGTTCGCGTGCGTTATACCCTGCACGAACTCACCGGCGAGACGCTCGCCAGGTTCCGTGAGGCCATCCAGTGGGACGCGCTCTTCCCGCACTACGAAGCTGCGGCGGCCCAGGAGCAGAAGGTGGGCCGGGTCATCGACGCGGGCCTGCGTGACATGTACGAGCACGACCGTCTGGTGCTGTTGCGGGTGGACGACTACAACGCGGCGGGCCTGACGGGCGACGACTACGAGGACGGCCGGTTCGCCGCAGTCGTCAGGCGCCAGCTCGACAGCCACAAGTCCGGAGGCTCCTCCGGTGGTTCCTACGGGCTGGGGAAAGCCACGTTGTGGGCCACCAGCAGACTCGGTCTGGTGATCATGAATTCCACGTTGTCCGAATCGCACGAGGGGCGGACCGAGCGCCGTCTCGTCGGACGCCTAGATCTGCCGTGGCGCCGAGTGGACGGCGAGCCGTGGGCCGGGCCGGCATGGCTCGGACGACCCGACCCCGACTCACCCGGAGCCCGAGTCGCGCGTTCCTGGTGGGCCGACGAGGAGACCGTCGAGTCCCTTCACCTGACAAGGGAAAGCGGCGAGCCGGGAACTTCGTTCCTGATCGTGGGTGCCCATGACGTGGCGAGCCTCGTGGACGACGGCTCCGCACCCGACAGCGATGAGGGCGAGGACGACGACAGCATCCAACGGATGCATCACCGGCTCGTGCAGGCCCTCGGCGAGAACTTCTGGGCCGCGATGACAGGAGGTGGCGACCGGCTCCCTCTCCTGGAGGCGTCCGTGCGCACCATGCGCAACGGCGACGTCGTCATTCCCGAGGAGCGCGTCGATCCGTCGACCGTGCAGCCCTCCCGGACGCGAGCCCTGAAGGCGTTCCTCGACGGCACGACGGTGGAGCAGCACACGGAGGTCGGGCAGGTGGCCGCGACCACGGTGCCCCTCAACCTGCCTGTGAAGGGCCGCGGACGAGCCACCCTGGGAGTGCATCGTGCCGTGCTCCTCGTGACGGACGCCGAGGACGCGGACGGCCGACCGAATCGAATCGTGACGATGCGCGGCAACCGGATGACGGTCCGGGACGCCGCTGTTCCCGGGCTGCCCTTGGCCGTCAACCCCTTCCAGGCCGTGCTGCTGACCGGCGAGGCAGCAGGTCCTCAGGCCCCCTTCGCCACCGAGGCGGACTCGTTCCTGCGCGCCGCCGAACCCCCGGAACACAACAAGTGGGGCCGGACCGAGGAGCTGACGCTCACCTACTCTCCCTCGGCGTACCGGCGGATCAACCAGCTCACAAGAGAGACGCATACGGCGATCAAGACGCTGGTCACCCGGCCCAAGAAGGGTCCCGGACCAAGCGGAGGGCGCCTGGTCCGGACGCTGACCGTGGGCGGGAGGAAGAAGAAGCCCCGACTGACAGCGGCGACCATGCCCGTGCTGGAGGAGTTGAACGCGCAAGTGCTCGACAGCGGGGCCTGGCAGGTGGTCGGTGAGATCAGGATTCCGGCCGGCGGCCAGGACTGGCGCCTCACTCCGGTCGCCAAGTTCGAGGTGCGCTCAGGGCCGCGTCCGTACATCGCCTGGGGCGAACTGGTGGGAGTGGACAACTGCCAAGTGGTGGAGGGCACTCTGAGATTCTCCGAGAGTGCGCGCTCCGCCACGTTCCGGGGCGTGACCGACCCCACCACACACGCAGTCCGGACGAGTCTCAGCGGTCTCGTCGTCGAACTGCGCACCGGTGAGGGGGAGGCGCGGTCATGAAGGTGTTCCCGTATCCGCGTCTGCGTGGCACGGTCTCGCTGAGGGTGGACGCGGCGCGGGTCAAGGCACCCGAGCAGTCTCGCGAGCAGCTGGACTCCCGGGCGCGCTCCGTGGTCGAACGAGCCGTCGCTCTTGGCCTGGCCGAGACAGAAGACTGGGAGACCGCGACGTTGACCGTATCGGCGACCGTTCCGTCCAGGGCCACCGATCCGAGTGGACCGTGGTCCGACGTCGCGGTGGTCGCGGTGCTGACGGATCGGGCGACCAATACCCGTGTCACGGCCCGCCTCGCCGCCGAGGAGGAGGGCGGACGCGAATGGCGAGGAGAACTGGAACTACTGCGCTCCGACGTCTTCGACCGCGCCGCGCTGACAGTGCAGGTTGTGGCGACCGTCGATGGGGTACCGGGCCGGATCATCGGGGAGGCGGCCGACGACTGGATCGTCGATGTGAGGAGCGACGTCCCGACTCGGGAGTTGACCTTCGACATCAAGGAACTCGGGTTCTCCGGAGGACCACGATGGCTGCAACGATTCGGCGATGTTCCATGGGTCGTGAACCCCTCGGCAGCCTTGCCCACCGTTCACATCAACACCGACTTCGAGGGCATGGCGGACCTGCTCGGGGCCGAAGGACGGGGACCTGAAGCTCTCGTCAACGAACTGCTCGTGTGTCAGATGGCCGCCGATGTGTGGATCGCCGTCTTCCACTCGGCCATCGGCGACCTGGAGATCGAGGACGACGGCACGCCGCTGTTCCCGCACGGCTGGCAGGGCGAGGTGCTCAGGGAAATGCTGCCCGATGTCGTGCCCGACAGGTCTCTTGAGGACGCGCTGCGTGAAGTGCATCGTCGGCGCGTGGGCGCGACGGGATGGAGCGAACTGCAGCCGCGTATCCAGTACGCGGCGATGCGCCGGGCAGATGTGCCCAGGGCACTTCTGGAGACCGTCCGTGGCCTGGACAAGCTCAAGCGTGAGGACGAGGAATGACGGAGCGGCCGGAACACCTGCCCGAGTACCTGGCTCGGCTCGCGGACGAGGAGGCGACCCCGTTCATCACGGACGGCCTGCTGTCCGGGAAGGACAACGTCCCCGCCATCGCTCTCAACCAGTCCGCCGAACCTCTCCCCGAGAGCCCTCGCCGACGACTTCGCGCGATCAGAGATCTGATCGACGACGTCATGTACCTTCACCGGGACGAACGCCCTACGGCGGCGGATGCCTGGTTGGCCCCGCGCCTGCACGCGATTCTCCGCCTCACCCGTGCCGAGGCCGCGGACGCCGCGTTGTGGAACTACCTCGCCCTCGGGGTGGCTCCCGACTTCGTCGTCTGGAGGCACCTCTCCGACTCGAAGAAGACCGTCAACGCTCGCTATTTCAAGGGTCCTCACTACAAACAGGCATTCGCTCGACTGTGGTGGTCGGCCGAACTCTTCCGTAACGGGCCGGACTACGAACCGGTCGTCGTGGCCTGTGGCAACCAGGACATGTTGAACACGGCGTTGAGACTCGAAGTCATCGACCACCGGCCGACGGCACAGGCATTGGTCCGGTTGCTGAGGCGAGGCGTCGTACGGACGGGTCGTGAAGCGAACGCCCTTGCCAAGGCGGTCAACGCCGCCGCCGCGACGCTCATGTACGACGTGATCGCCCCGGACGGGGGACGCGACGCCGGGGCAGTTCGGAGATGGATCGACGAGGGGGAGGCGGGACTGTCCGTGCTCCACCGTCCGCTGCCCGACGGGCCGGTGGAGGAGCGTGCTCCCGAGGACTCGGTGCAGCGGCTGACCGACCACTTCGCGGAACTGTTCGCGGAGGCGCCGGTGCGGGGAAAGGAAGGGAGCGAGGAGGACTGAGCGGTACGAAGCCGACCGCGGCTAGACGTACTGGACCGGAGGGCTCCAGGTCCTCAGCGCCTTGACGGCTCGTGCCTTGCGTAGGTCGTCCAGCTTCAACGCGGTGCACAGGATGTGTACGGCGAGGAGCGGGGGGATCGCGTTGCCGATCTGCTGCGCGATGTCGGTGCCCCGCCAGGGGTACTCGGCCGGGAATGTCTGCAGGAGGCCGGCCTCACGCAGGGTGAAGCGCTCCTGCTCCGGACCCAGCTCGGGCTCGCCGTCCGAGTCGTGGCCCTTGAGATCGAAGACCCGATTGCGGCTGACCTTGCCGGTGACGGTGGCGGCCGGGGCTTCGGAGGTACGCAGCCCTCGCTTCTCGGGGTCGCCTCCCGACCCGTAGTTGGAACGGACGACGAATTCGGTGGATCGCGAGTCCTTGAGCGCGTCACCCATGGAGACCCATGGGTCCCGAGGGCGGGGCGCGCCGAGCGGATTCTCGAAGATCACATCCTGTTGGACTGCACCGGTCGGTGCCACGCGCTCGGGGACGACGGGGAGGCGTACGGCTCCCTTGCGATAGCGCTGATGAGTCGGAGACGGGAACTCAAGGCTGCGGCCTCCGGTTCCGCGGTGACGGGCGATCAGCACCGCGCGGCGACGCGTCTGCGGCACCCCGTACTCCTCGGTGTGCAGGATGTGGCAGTCGGCGTCGTACCCCAGCTCGCGCAGGATGTCGCGGTACTTCCTCCAGACGGGCAGCACGGTGGGCACCTGTTCGAGCACCACTGCCTCGTACGGATCGGCCTTGAGCTTCTTCTCGACGATCCACCGGAGGGGCTGGAGAACGAGCCCGGTGCGTTCGTCGGTCCACGACAGCTCTTCCGCTCTTCGATCGACCTCTGCCCAGGCTCGTTCCAGATCGGCGACGGTCTCGCTCTCGCCCACTCGCTGGGCCAGGTCTTTCACCTCTTCGAGCGCCTGATGCCCCTCGCGGTTTCCCGCCACCGAGTAGGTCTGGCAGGGAGGGCCTCCGGTGAGGACGCGAGCCGCGCTGACCTCGCGGTCGAGCGGGTTCACCATGGCCACGTCACGGACTTCGGTGGTGCGCAGGCCGGCAGCTCGCCGGGTCGCGCGGGTCGATGCCTCCCATTCGACGCCGATGGTGGGCACACCGAGCACCTCGGCCGCGATGTCCAGTCCTCCCGGCCCCGCGAAAAGATCCACGATGACCGGTTCGTCCTGTTCTGCGTCCCGATGTGGTGCTGGAGTCATGAGGTGGAAGTGTAGCCGTGGGGTGACGCGCCCGCGCCGTCGGCGGGTGGTCGGTCAATAGCCCACTATCGTCGCTCCGACCTGGCCGTTCTCCGTTCAGGAGCGGAGCGCTCGGGCGACGGCTCGGCCCAGTGCCTCGCCCACCGGCGGAGGGGAGGCGTGGCCGACCTGCCGATACCGAGCAGTCTTCTTTCCGGTGATCACCCAGTCCGTCGGAAAGCTCTGCACAAGAGCCGTCTGGTCCACGGTGAGCCGCACCATGCCCTCTTTGCCCAGCTCCGGCGCCCACACGAAGTCCGCCCCTGGGATCTCGTTTCCGAGTGAGTGGGCGTTGACACCCAACTTCTCCCACTTACGCTTCGACCCGGCAGGTCCCAGGTCCGCCCCACCGCGGTTCTTCGAGCCACCGACGAGTGTCGGTGCCACGGTGGTTGCCTGGGCCGCCCAACGCGCGGCGTCCCGCCAGCCACGTGCCCCCATGGAAGGGGCCAGCGCCGTCCCGACCGACACATGCTCGGTCACGGTCGGGACCGGGGGGCGGAACGACGGGAACCACCGCTTCTTGATCGCCACCAGAACGCCTTGCTTGCGGTCCTGGGGCACCCCGAAGTCGGCCGCGTTGAGGACGAACCAACTGAACTCGTAACCGAGGTGCTCCAGTTCGGCGCGGGCGAACTCGCGAAAGTCGCGGAACCTCTCCGAGTCCGCGAGCGTGGGTACATTCTCGATGAGCAACGCCCTGGGCGTGACCGCGTGGGCGAGATAGACGGCCGCCCTCAGCAGTTCTTCCTCCTGGCCGGACTCGGCCCGGGCCGCCGTGGCGTTGGACTTCACCCGAGGCAGCCCTGCGGACAGCAGGTCCACGTCGTAGCTCTCCTGATGATTGCCCGGATCGAAATCCAGCAGGTCCGCCCGGAGTACGTTCCAGTGCTCCCGGTTGGTCTTCAGGGTTCGGTAGGCGTCGGCGTCCTCGTCCAACAACAGCCTTGGCTCGAAACCGGCCCGTTCCAGCCCCAGGGCGAGCCCTCCCGCCCCCGAGCACATGTCCACGAAGGTCAGTGCCTTCATCCGCTTCCCCGTTTCTTTTGGGTCCTTCGTCGTTCGACCGCCGCCGCGACGCGCAAGGCCACATCCTCCGGCGTCTCGTGCTCCCAGAACCGCAGAACCTTCCACCCTGCCGCGGTGAGATGCTCGGTCGTCTCCACATCGCGTTCGATGTTGCGGTCCAGCTTCTTACGCCACCACTCGGCGTTCGACTTCGGCCGTGTGGCGTGCTCGGGGCAACCGTGCCAGAAGCACCCGTCGATCAGGACGGCGACCTTGACCGAGGTGAAGGCCACATCGATACGGCGTCGTGCCATGCCCGGCACCGGATACTCGACGCGATAGCGCAGTCCCGCCGCGTGCAGCAGGCTGCGGACCGCCAACTCGCAAGCCGTGTCCTTGCTGGCTTGCTTGCTCATACGGGCC
This sequence comes from Streptomyces sp. NPDC056734, assembly GCF_042790455.1. Lineage (NCBI taxonomy): Bacteria > Bacillati > Actinomycetota > Actinomycetes > Kitasatosporales > Streptomycetaceae > Streptomyces > Streptomyces sp. NPDC056734. The sequence goes on along the minus strand of NZ_JBHTZD010000002.1, from coordinate 340,899 downwards.
GAGACCGCGGGGGACAACGGCTTCATCGTGGTCAAGACGCTTGTGCCTCACGATCGTGACTCGGTTCTCTGACCTGGTCGCCGGTTCGTTCGGCCGGATCCATGCGGATCGGTCGATCCGTCCGACCAACGGCCAAGGATCGATTCCATCACGGAGTCAGCCCACCCCATGGCACTCCCCATAGCCCTTCCCCACCCCACACCAACACCCCACCCCCCGCCCCGGCGGCCAGGCCACCGCGCGCCCCCGGGCGGCGAGGGTCGTGGCGTACTGGGGAAGGAGCGTCGGGTCGGAAGGGGACGTGGACTCCGAGGCGGCGAAGGCCTCGTAGGACGGGACCGTGCCGGTGACGATGCCGAGGTTGGGGGTGCCGGAGGCGGCGAGTTCGCGGAGGGAGGACTCTATGGTCGCGAGGTGGGTCCCGTGGGAGGGGTACTCCGACTCCAGGGCGGGGTACGCGGCGAGGAGTTCGGTCAGTTCGGGGGCCGGCCAGTGCAGGACGGCGACCGGGTACGGGCGGGACAGCGCCTCGCGGTAGGCGCCGAGTTCCGCGCGCAGGCGGGAGATCTCGGCCTCCAGCTCCGCCGGGTTGTCGGAGCCCAAAGACCAGACTCGCTTGGGGTCGTGCAGCTCGTCCAGGGTGATCGGCATCGAGTGCAGGCTGTCCGCCAGGATGTCCCAGTCGTCGTGCGGCAGGCCCAGCATGCGGCGGACCCGGTGCCGGCCGAAGAAGAGGGGGTGGGCGGCCACCGGAGGGTGCTCGGCGTCGGCCACCAGGGCCTTCACACCCTGCGTGAATGTCTCCTGCGCCGACTCCAGCTCGTCGTGCGACTCCAGGGACTCCGCGACGATCACCCACGCCGCCGGGTCCCCCGGTGCCGCCGCCCGCAGGCCCTCGATGATCGCCCTGGCCTCCGCCTCATGGCCGTACTCCCACAGGTTCGACGCCTTGAGCGCCCGGACCAGATGCGGGGTGTCCAACGGGCCGTCGGCGGACAGCAGACGGTCGTAGAGGGCGGTCGCGGCGGGGCGGTCGCCGGACAGTTCGCGGTGGGCGGCGGCCCGCAGCAACAGGGCCTCGGCGTCCTCCGGATACAGGTCGGCGGTTCGCTCCAGGCGGGCCGCCTCGGCAGGGTGGTCGACGTTCTCGGCAGGCGTGTCGGGGCGCATGGGTGACACCGTACTGCCGAGGGGTGACATGGCGGGGGGCAGGTGCGGAAGGTGGCCCGGGGAGGTGGGGGTGCCCTCCCGAGGGGCCCCCGCCTCACGCCCACCCCACCCCCATCCCATACCACCTCACCCCACCTCACCCCGCCAACGTCACCCCCACCGCCCCCACCCCCGCCAACCCCGCCGACACCACCAGCGCCAGGTCCGTCCCGCCCCCCGGGCTCGTCGCGACCGCGATGGTCAGGGCCACGCCCGCGCACGAACCGACGTACCGGAACGTCTGCTGCGCGCCCGAACCCATCGCCACCCGCGTCGCCGGTACCGACTGCACCGCCAGCAGCGGCAGCGCGGCGTTGAGCAGGCCGGTGCCGATGCCGCTGAGGACCAGGCCGGGGAGCAGGCGCGGCCAGGAGCCGGAGTCCAGGGCGCCGAGCATGGTCAGGACGCCGGTCAGGTGCAGGGCGAAGCCCAGGGTCAATTGGTGGCGGGAGGAGACCCGGCCCGCGAGCCGCCGCGTCTGCAACGCCACCACGAACGCCAGACCCGCCCACACCAGGAACAGCCACGCCGTCGCCAGCGGCGACAGCCCCAGACCGATTTGCAGCACCGTCGGCAGGAAACTGAACAGGCCGATCACCGCCAGCCCCATGAACAGCCCCCCGGCGGACGACGCCAGGAAGCGGGGACTGCGCAGCAGGGACAGGTCGATCATGGGGGCCCGCGACCGGCGTTCCACCCACCCGAACACCCCGACCAGCACCACCGACGCCAGCAGCAGCCACCCCACCGGCGCCCGCAGCCAGCCGTCCCGGCCCAGCGTCAACGCCGCCACCAGCGCCACCAGCGCCGGCGCGAAGGTCACCGCGCCCAGCACATCCGGCCGCGCGCCCCTGGGCGAACGGGACTCCATGAGCGTACGGGTGCCCAGTCCCGCCACCACCAGCGCCGCCGCGCCCAGTACCACGTACGCCCCGCGCCAGTCGGGCAGCGCCCCGCTCAGCAGCGGGCCCAGCGCGATGCCGCCGCTCACGAACGCGCCCCACACGCCCGTCGCCCGCACCCGGCCCCGAGGGTCCGGGAACGCGTGCGCGATCAGGCCCAGCGCGCTGGCCAGTACCGCCGCGCTCGCCGCGCCCTGCGCCACCCGCGCCAGCGTGAACTGCCAGGTCGTGGTCGTGAGCGCGCCCAGCGCGGTGGTCAGGCCGAGGGCCAGGGTGCCCAGCAGGAAGATCCGGCGGCGCCCGTGGTCGTCCGCGAGGGTGCCGGCGATCAGGAGGAGCGCCGCGAGGCCCAGCGGCATGCCGTTCAGCAGCCATGCCTGCGCGCTCGGCGTGGTGTGCAGCGCGGCGGCGGTGTCGGCGAGCGTCACCATCGGGGCCGTGTACGTCATCAGGGCCAGGGCGGTCGCGGCGCTCGTGACGGCGAGGGTGGCCCGGGGGTTCGGGGCGGTGGCCGGTGATGCCGTCGACGCCCGCTCTTGGGTTCGTTCACTGAACCTATGCATGGCGTGACGGTAGCACCGCTAGGTTCGGTCATTGAACCAAGGGGAGGGAAATTGGCTACAGTGGGGCCATGGCTCTCGGCAAGGACTACGCCACCCAGCAGTGCACGATCGCCCGCGCCCTGGAGGCCGTCGGCGAGCGCTGGACCCTGCTGGTGATCCGCGACGCCCTCTACGGCGTCCGGCGCTACAACGACTTCCTCGTCCACCTCGGCATCCCCCGGGCCGTCCTCGCCGCCCGCCTCCAGGCGCTGACCGCGGACGGGATCCTGGAGAAGCGCCGGTACCAGCAGTCACCGCCGCGCGACGAGTACGTCCTCACCGATCGCGGCATCGCCCTGTGGCCGGTCGTGCGCTCCCTCGGCCGCTGGGGCGTGGAGCACTACGACCAGCAGACCCTGCGCCTCTTCCGGCACGCCGCCTGCGGTACCGAAATCGGCTCGTACGGCGAATGTGCCGCCTGCGGAACTGTCGTGCCCGTCCCGGACGTTGAGATGGTGCCCGGCCCGGGACTCGACCCGGATCCGGCGGACCCTGTCGGCCGCGCCCTGCTCCAACCCAAGCGGCTGCTGGAGCCGATCGAGACGGGCCCGGTGTAGACGACGACGGCTGCACGAACACGAAGCGGACGACGCGAGAGGGGGGGAGGGGCCGGTGCACCTCATGCGTGTGATGCGTGGCATCCATGTCATCCGCGGCATCCTTCTCGTTCGTCTCATCCAACTCATCCAACTCGTTCAACTCGTTCAACTCGTTCGTCTCGCTCGTCTCGCTCGTCTCGTTCGTCTCGTTCGTCTCGCTCGTCTCGCTCGTCTCGCTCGTCTCGCTCGTCTCGTTCGTCGTCCTGCCGTCCTCGTCTCGCTTCCGCTGCTGCTGCTCCTGCCCGTTCTCCCGCTCGTGCTGCCCGACGCCGGCGGGCTCTTCGCCACGGTCGCCCTCGCCGCCACCGCCACGGCCGGGTCCGCGCTCGCCGTCTGCGCGCTGGTCGGCGCGCGGTGCGCACCCGCCGTACCCCCGACGCGGGTGCGTACGGCCATACGGGACCGAAGACGCCGTACGGCCTTCCTGCCCCAGCGTGATCCCGACGCCAAGGGGCGTCCGCGTCCCCGAGCGCCGGGTGCCGCCCTGCCGACGGCCGCCGTCGCGTAGGGCACGCCTGCTCAGCTCCTGCTCAGCTCCTTCTCACCACCCCTCCGTGCCCTCGCGCGGGTCGTCGTGCCGCCCACTCGCGACTCGACCCAGACCCCCGGAGGGATCACCCATGTCCGTTCTCGCACGCCTTGTCGAGCAGCTCGCGGAGCTGCTCCAGCCCCTGTTCGACGCCTCGGCGGCGGCCGCCGCGATCATCCTGATCACCCTCTTCGTACGGCTGCTGGTGCACCCGCTGTCCCGGGCCGCCGCCCGTGGCCAGAAGGCACGGACCGCGTTGCAGCCGAAGATCGCCGAGCTGCGCAAGAAGCACCGGCGCGACCCCGAGCGCCTTCGGCGCGCGCTGCTCGCCCTGCACACCGAGGCCAAGGTGTCGCCGCTGGCCGGACTGCTTCCCGGGCTGCTCCAGATCCCCGTCTTCTTCCTCCTCTACCACCTCTTCTCCAGCTCCTCCCTCGGCGGCGAGACCAATCGACTGCTCACCCACGAACTGCTGTCCGCGCCGCTCGGCGACCGCTGGTTCGACGCGCTGGCCGCGGACGGGGTCCTCGGCGGGGCGGGGCTCGTCTACGTGGGGCTGTTCGTGGTGGTGGCCGCGGTCGCCGGGTTCAGTTACGTACACACCAAGCGGATGATGGCCGAGCGCTCCCCGCTGCCCGCGGGGGATGTGCCGGTGCCGGGGGTGGCCGCGATGACCAAGGTGATGCCCTTCCTGTCCTTCTTCACCCTGGTGACCGTCGCCGTCGTACCGCTGGCCGCCGCGCTGTACGTGGTCACCAGCACGGCCTGGGGTGCCGTCGAACGGGCCGTGCTGTACCGCTGACGGGACCGGCGGACCGGACCGGCGGACCGGACCGGCGGACTGGACCGGACCGGACCGGCGGACCTGCCCCTGGTCCAGTGGATGAACCAGGTATTGCGGAGCGGACCGGGAACTTGGAGGATCAACCAGTCCTCCGATGATCGATGCCCGCATGCGTCGGCGGCGGACGTGCGATCGAGGGAGATGGTGACCATGAAGCTGCTGCGAGTCGGTACGGCCGGGGCGGAGCGGCCCGCGCTGCTCGACACCGGTGGGGTGTTGCGGGATCTGTCCGGGCTGGTGCCCGACATCGACGGGGCGCTCCTCGCCGACGAGGCCGCGCTCGGCCGGATCCGCAGCGCCGCCGACGCCGGTGAACTGCCCGTGCTGGACGCGGACGGGCTGCGGATCGGGCCGCCGCTCGGGCGGATCGGCAAGATCGTGTGCATCGGGCTCAACTACCACGACCACGCCCGCGAGACCGGCGCCGAGCCGCCCAGCGAGCCGGTGGTGTTCTTCAAGGCGCCGGACACGGTGGTCGGCCCGCACGACACCGTGCTGGTGCCGCGCCGGTCGGTGAAGACCGACTGGGAGGTCGAACTGGCCGTGGTCATCGGACGTACGGCCCGTTATCTGGAGTCCGCCGAGGAGGCGCTCGCGCATGTCGCGGGGTACGCGGTGGCGCACGACGTGTCCGAGCGGGAGTTCCAGATCGAGCGGGGCGGTACCTGGGACAAGGGCAAGAACTGCGAGACGTTCAATCCGCTCGGGCCCTGGCTGGTGACCGCCGACGAGGTGCCCGATCCGCAGGCGCTGTCGCTGCGGCTGTGGGTCAACGGGGAGTTGCAGCAGGACGGGTCCACGGCCGAGCAGATCTTCGGCGTGGCGGAGGTCGTGCGGTATCTCAGTCACTTCATGACGCTGTATCCCGGGGATGTCATCAATACCGGGACGCCCGCGGGGGTTGCGCTCGGGCGGCCCGAGCCGAAGCCGTATCTGCGGGGCGGGGATGTGGTGGAGCTGGAAATTGGGGGCTTGGGGCGGCAGCGGCAGGTATTCAAGGACGCGTAGGCGCTCCGCTCGGGGTGCGGTGTCGGGTGCTGGTTCGGGTGCGGGTTCGTGGGGGCTGGTCGCGCAGTTCCCCGCGCCCCTTCTTACCTGCGTTCGTGTTGGGCGGCGGGATCAGTTGCGCCCTCGGCCCCACCAGTCAGGAAATGGTCCAGGGCCTCCACCACGAAGTTGTGGTCCTGTAGTTGGGGGAGGCCCGATACCGTTACCGCGCCGATCACGCCCACCTCTGCCACGGTGATCGGGAAGGCGCCGCCGTGGGCCGCGTACCGGTCCGGGTCCAGGCGGGAGGACTCCTCGAACGTCGTGCCCTTCGCCCGGAAGCGCGCGCCCACCAGGTACGACGCCGAACCGTACCGCTCCACCACCCGCCGCTTGCGGGCGATCCAGGCGTCATTGTCCGGGGTGGCACCCGGCAGCGCGGCATGGAAGAGCTGCTGACCGGACCGGTGGATGTCGATCGCGACCGGCGCCTGCCGCTCCCGGGCCATCTCCACCAGCAGCGTGCCCAGCGCCCACGCGTCGTCGGCGGTGAAGGTACGGAAGACCAGGCGCCGTTCCTGTGCCTCCAGCTCCTCGACGCTCGGCGTCAGCTCCGGCGCGATCCTCGGGCCCACCGAAGGCTTGACGGAGGGCTTGACGGAGGGCTTGACGGGGGGCTTGGCGGACGGCTTGGCCGAGGAGTGCGGGCGGTTGTGGGCGTGGGTCACAGTGTCACCGTCGATCCGTCTCGGGCCGAACGGCGGGCCGCCTCCAGGACATCGAGGGCGGCAGCCGCCTCCGGCGCGGTCACCGGGTTGGGGGCGCCGTCGCGCAGGGCGGCGGCGATGGCCGCGTAGTACGCGGGATAGTCGCCGGGGAGGGTCGGCTCGGGCCGGCCGCCGCCGGTCAGCGGTGACTCCCCGGAGCCGACCCGCCCCCACAGAGCCTCCGGCTCCACACCCCACGCGCCGCCCGTGCCGTCCGCGTCACCCGTACCGCCGGGGCGTCTGCCCTCCCGCAGATCCGCCTCCTGCGGGTCGAGGCCGTACTTCACATAGCCGGCCGCCGAGCCCAGCACCCGGAAACGCGGGCCGAGCTGGGCCGTCGTCGCGGACGCGTAGAGGTGGGAGCGGACCCCGCCGGTGTGGGTCAGCGCGATGAAGGTGTCATCGTCCGTACGCGCCCCCGGGCGCCGGATGTCCGACTCCGCGTACACCGACGCGACCGGGCCGAACAGCACCAGCGCCTGATCGACGAGATGGCTGCCGAGGTCGTACAGCAGACCTCCGATCTCCGCCGGGTCGCCGGACTCCCGCCAGCCGCCCTTCAACTGCGGGCGCCAGCGCTCGAAACGGGACTCGAAGCGCCAGATCTCGCCCAGCTCACCCTCCGCGAGGAGCTTGCGCAGGGTGCGGAAGTCGTTGTCCCAGCGGCGGTTCTGGAAGACGGACAGGAGCAGTCCGCGTTCGTCCGCCAGCGCCGCCAGCCCGCGCGCCTCCGCCGCCGTACCGGCGACCGGCTTGTCCACCACGACCGGCAGGCCCGCCTTCAGGGCGGCGGTGGCCAGCGGCACATGGGTGCGGTTCGGCGAGGCCAGGACGATCAGATCCAGCTCGTCGGCGCGGCCGAACAACTCGTCCACGGTACGCAGGGTCCGTACGCCCGGGAACTCCGCGCGGGCCTGCTCCCGCCGCTCCGGGCTGGAGGTGACCACCGTGTCCAGGACCAGCCCCTCGGTCGCGGCGATCAGCGGGGCGTGGAAGACGGAGCCCGCGAGGCCATAGCCGACGAGACCGACGCGGAGGGGAGTTCCAGACGTACCAGGCGTACCAGTCATGCCGTCCACTTTGGCAACGCTGTTGCCAAAGTGCAAGCGCGGGGGAGAATGGGGCGGTGAACGACGGCAGGACGGTGACCGCAATGGACGGCGCGAACGGACTCGGCGGCGCGGGAGCCAACCTCCCCGCCCTGCGCAGCCACAACACCGCCCTCGTCCTCGACCTGCTGCGCACCGCCGGCACGGACGGCATGACCCGCATCAAGCTCGCCGAACGCACCGGCCTCACCCCCCAGGCCGTCAGTAAGATCACCGCCCGGCTGCGCGCCGACGGCCTCGCCGCCGAGGCCGGGCACCGCCGCTCCACCGGCGGCAAACCGCGCACGGTCCTGCGGCTGGTGCCCGGCGCGGGACACGCCGTCGGCGTCCACCTCGACCGCGACGCCCTGCGCGCCGTCCTCGTCGACCTCACCGGAGCCGTGGTCGGCGAGACCTCCCGCCCGGTGGACCTGGGCGCGGGCGCGCAGGCGGTGGTCCCGGCGGTGGAGCGGATCGTGGCGGAGGTGACGGGGGAGACCGCAGGCGAAACCCCGGGCGAATCCTCGGGCGAAACCCCGGGTACCGGCCGGGGCATGGGGCTGGTGGGTGTCGGCGTCGCCCTTCCCGGCCCGCTCGACCACACCCGTGGCATCCTGCACCGCGTCACCGGCTTCCCCGAGTGGGACGGCTACCCGCTGCGCGCCGCCCTCACCGAACGGCTCGGCGTACCGGTCGTCGTGGACAAGGACACCAACACGGCGGCCCTCCACCTCGCCGTCCACACCACGGCCCGCTCCTTCGCCTACCTCCATCTCGGTACGGGGCTCGGTGCCGGACTCGTCCTCGGCGGCGCCGTGCACCGGGGCGCCCGCACCGGCGCCGGGGAGTTCGGGCACCAGGTCCTCCAGCTCGACGGCCCGCCCTGCACCTGCGGCGACCGCGGCTGCGTCGAGGCCCTGTGCCTGGCGGCGGTCGCCCGCGACGACCTGGCCGAGGCGGCCCGGGTGCTCGGCGCCGGCGCCGCGAACCTCGTCGCGCTCCTCGACATCGACCTCGTCCTGCTCGGCGGCCGGACGGCCACCGCCGCCGGGGAGACCTTCGTACGGGGAGTGGCGGACGTCCTCGACGCCCGCGCCCGGCGGGAGAGCCGGGGCGACACCGCCGTGCCCGTACGGCTCGCCCCCGGCGGGGAGCGGGGCGTCGCCGAGGGCGCGGCACAGCTCCTGCTGGCCCCGGTGTTCGGACGCGCGGACGGGTGACCGGGGCGGCAACCGGACGGGTGGCCGGGGCGGCGACCAAGGCGGCAACCGGACGGGTGACCGTGGCGGCGACCGGACGGGTGGCCGGGGGAGTGACCGGGCGGCGCCCGAGGCAGCGACCGTCGGGAGGGCAGCCGCCCGCACCCCCGCCACGCGTTGCCGAGCACCCCCGCTGATCCACCCGGAGGAATTCCACTGCGCTGATCGAGCGGCGCCCGCCGACCCGCCGGAGTGGCGGCCCGGCCCCGCCACCTCCCCCCGTCATGTCATGTGTTCATGCGACTGGTCACCCCCGCCGCCCTCTGTCTCGCCGCCGTTGCCGTCCTGTTCCCCGCTCCCCCCACCCGCGCCGCCGCCCCCGCCCCCATCTGCGGCGACCCCGGCGGCCGTGACTTCCCCCTCACCACCCGCATCCACGGCGGCCCCGGCTCCTACGCCGCCGGGGGCGCCCCCGGGACCTGGTACGTCGACGTCACCAACACCACCGACCGCACCTGCTCCGGCATCCACCCGGTCGTCGTCCTCGTCGACGAGGAACGGAAGCTGACGGCGGCCCAGCCACGGCTGGAGTTCCACGACGGCGGGCGAGCGCACACCGTACGGTTCGAGACGACCGACGCGGACGAACTGGTCGCCCCCTTCGAGGCCCGGGACTTCGCCGGACTGACGGTCGGGGCCGGTCGTACGGCCCGGGTCACGGTACGGCTGTCGGTCACCGCCGACACCGCCCCCAACGACATCACCGCCACCGCCGCCGTCGTACAGCGCCAGAGGGACGACGGCGACTGGGTGGGCCAGTCGAACGCGTACCGATTTCACGTGGTGCGTACGGGGGAGACGGCGGACAGCGGCGGCGCCGAGGCCGGCCCGGGGACACCCCCCACCCCCGCACCCCCCACCCCCAGCCCCACCCCCACCGCGTCCCCCGGCACCCGCACCACCCTCGCCGACGAACTCGCCAGCACCGGCCTCGGCACCCCGGGCCAGGCCCTCGCCCTCGCCCTGGCCTTCGTCGCCGGCGGCTGCGCGCTGCTGCTCGCCCGCAGGCGACGCTGAGCGTCCACACCGGAACCGGGTGATCGACGGGGTCCGGATCATCACTTCCTGATTACCCTGGGGGGCGTCGGTACGGCGTGGTTCCGGCGCCCCCGTTCAGGCACGTCCCGCCCAGGGACGTTACGCACCAGGAGTGATCGACCCACATGGCAGACCGCAAGCGCATCGCGTCCTGGCTCACCGACATGGACGGAGTGCTGATCCACGAGGGGGTGCCGATCCCCGGCGCCGACGCCTTCATCAAGAAGCTCCGCGAGTCGGGCAAGCCTTTCCTGGTGCTCACCAACAACTCCATCTACACGGCCCGTGATCTGCACGCCCGGCTGACCCGCATGGGCCTGGACGTGCCGGTGGAGAACATCTGGACCTCGGCGCTCGCCACCGCCGAGTTCCTGGACGACCAGCGCCCCGGCGGCTCGGCGTACGTCATCGGCGAGGCGGGCCTGACCACGGCCCTGCACGACATCGGGTACATCCTCACCGACCACGAGCCCGACTACGTGGTGCTCGGCGAGACCCGTACCTATTCCTTCGAGGCCATGACCAAGGCGGTCCGGCTGATCAACGACGGGGCCCGGTTCATCTGCACCAACCCGGACGAGACCGGCCCGTCCGCGGAGGGCCCGCTCCCGGCGACCGGCGCGGTGGCCGCGCTGATCACCAAGGCGACCGGCAAGCAGCCGTACTTCGCGGGCAAGCCCAACCCGCTGATGATGCGCACCGGCCTCAACGCCATCGGCGCCCACTCCGAGACCAGCGCGATGATCGGCGACCGGATGGACACCGACGTCCTCGCGGGCATCGAGGCCGGGATGCGGACCTTCCTGGTGCTGACCGGTCTGACCCGGCCGCACCAGATCGAGGAGTTCCCCTACCGCCCGTCGCAGGTCGTGGAGTCCATCGCGGACCTGGTGGACCTGATCTGACCGGCGCCGACGCCGCCCGTCGAAACCTCCGGACGCCCGGAAACAACCCGTTCGGAGCAGCCGGACCCCGCGCGGGGATGCGTGGTCCGGCCGATCGGGGGAGTCTCCAGATATCTGGAGGTTCACGATGGGTTCCCTGCACCTCACGCTATGTACCGGACTCCTGACCGCTGTCACCGCCCTCACCCCGCTCACCGCCCACGCCGCCGAGGACACCGGTGGGACCGTCTCCGTCAGCCCCGAGAGCCCGGCCCCGGGCGGCGACATCGCCCTGCGGCTCACCGGCTGCGACGGCGGCACGGCCACCGCGGTCTCGGCGGCGTTCGTCTCGGAGGCCCGGCTCACCGGCTCCGGCGGGACGGTCACCGGCGAGACCCGGATCCGCACCTCGCTGAAGGTCGGCGCGTACGCCGTGCGGATCACCTGCGGCGACCGCACGGCGAGGGGCAACATCCGGGTGGCAGAACACAGAGCCGACACCGGCACCGACACCGACACCGACACCGACACTGGCACCGGCACCGGCACCGGCACCGGCGGCCGTACCGATACCGACTCCGGCACCGATACCCGTACCGATACCGGCACCCGTACCGACACCGCCCCCGACTCGGCCACCGCCCCCCACCCCTCCACACCCCCCTCACCCACCGCCCCCGTCCGCGCGGGCGGCGGCGGCACCTCGGCTCATGCCCACCTCACCACCACCGCTGCCGACGCCGACCGCGAGGGCCCCGGCACCGCCCACGCCATCACCGGTCTGCTGCTGGCCGGGGCCGCCGCCGTGGCCGTCATCCTGCGCGGCGCTCGCAAGAGCCGCCGGACCCGGTGAGACGGCCCGACCATGACCGAACGTGACCACGCCCCCGGCACCGGGCGGCTGCTGACCGGCGTGGCCTGGGCGCTGCTGCTGCTCGGGCTCTGGCTGTGGGGCCGCGAGGTGACCGATCTGCGCGAGGGCATATCCGCCCCCACCACCGGCGATGTGGCCGCCGTGGGCCGCCCCGCCCAGGCCGAACTGCCCCCACCCGCCCCACCCCTCGCCGACGCCGGCCCGCAACGCCTCGACATCCCCGGCATCGGCGTCCAGGCCCCCGTCGTCGCCCGCGGCCTGGACCGGGCGGGCGCCATCGACCCACCGCCCTACGACCAGGCCGGCACCGTCGGCTGGTACGCGGCCGGCGCCAAGCCCGGCGCCGCGGGCACCGCCCTGATGGTGGGCCATGTCGACACCGAGGCCCGCCCCGCCGTCTTCTACAAGGTCAGCACCCTGCAACCCGGCGAACGGATCAGGGTGGTCCGCGACGACGGCAAGGTCGCGGAGTTCACCGTCGACGACGTCCAGGTCCTCACCCGCGACGACTTCGACGCCCGGCGCGCGTACGGCCCCCGCGAGTCGGGCCGCGCCGAACTCCGCCTGATCACCTGCGGCGGCACCTTCGACCCTGCGACCCGCAGCTACACGGCGAACGTGATCGTGTCGGCGTACCTGACGAGCACGGCCCGCTGAACCCCCGCCCCCGTAACAGCTCCGGGACAGCCGCCATCGGCGCCCTCGTGGCCGTGCCGGGACGTATGTCAGGATTGAGCACACGAGAAGTCACCCAAGGGGGAGCTGGATGTACGGCAGCAGGGGGGCGGGGCGACTGCGCGCGCCCGCGGCGGCGCTGGGGGCGGCGCTGCTGATAGCGGGTTGCTCGTCGGGGGACGACGGTGACGAGCCGGACTCGGGGATCAGCCAACAGCCCAAGGGTGCCGACCCGTTCTGGGTCAACCCGGACAGCAACGCGGCGGACCAGGTCGCGGCCTACGAGAAGGACGGCGAACAGACCGAGGCGGACGAGATCCGCAAGATCGCCGAGTATCCGACCGGCGAGTGGATCAGCCCGGAGAGTCCCGAGGACCAGGCCCGTGGCTTCACCGAGGCCGCCGCGGCGGCCGACCGCACGGCGCTGCTGGTCCTCTACAACATCCCGCACCGCGACTGCGGCCAGTACTCGGGCGGCGGCGCGGCCGACGGCAACGCCTACCGCTCCTGGATCGACGGGGTGGCCGCCGGCATCGAGTCGCGCGCGGCGACGGTCGTCCTGGAACCCGACGCGGTACTGCACCTGGTCGACGGCTGCACCCCCGGCGAGTTCCACGAGGAGCGCTACGACCTCCTCACCTACGCCATCGACAAGCTCGGGAACCTGCCCGCCACCCAGGTCTACCTGGACGCGGGCAATGCCGGCTGGGGCAACCCGGAGCAGATCTTCGACCCCCTGAACCGCGCCGGTGTCGCCCAGGCCGACGGCTTCTCGGTGAACGTCTCGAACTTCTACACCACCGCCGACTCCATCGCCTACGGCAAGGAACTCTCCGCGAAGATCGGCAACAAGCCCTTCGTCATCGACACCAGCCGCAACGGCAACGGCCCGTACACCGAGGGCGACCCCGGCGAACGCTGGTGCAACCCCCCGGGCCGCGCCCTGGGCGAAACCCCCACGACCGACACGGCCGACCCCCTGGTCGACGCCTACGTCTGGGTCAAACGCCCAGGAGAATCAGACGGCGAATGCAAGGGCGGCCCCAAGGCAGGCGAATGGTGGCCCGACTACGCCTTGAAGTTGGCCCAGGCCACAACGCCGGGCTAGGGGCGCGGGGAACCGCGCGAACAACCACGACGCTCCCGCAGGTAAAAAACAACCTGCGGGAGCGTCTTAGTTATCCGCTACGGAACCTGAACCCACTGAGCCTCGCTAGGCGTCCCCTGATCATCCGTAACAAACAACATGTACCACCCAGCCTGCACCAAATTCCGATTCTCCGGCACAGTGACCGTCACCTCGTCCCCCGACACCTCCATGTCCAGCGCGATGGACCGCTGATCCACATCGGTGACATGCGTGGACGCACTGGGCCGAATCAACCGCGCGGTCTTGAGAGAAGACGCGTGCTGGGACGTGAACGTCCCCGATTCCCCCCGCTCGATGGTGTCCGGCCCCCCGGACAGCGTCGGCTGCGCCCCCTGGAAGAGATACGGCGGCGTATAGATCTCGATCCGCTGCTCGAACTCACCCGGCTTCGTGTTCGCCTTGTCCGCGTAGAGCGAGTCGGACCCGAAGAACATCACCCGCCCGTCCGGCAGCAGAATCGACCCGGAGTGGTAGTTGCGCCCCACCAGCGGATCGGCGACCCGCTCCATCGCATTCGACTCGGGATCGTACATATGCGCCTGGAGGATGTTGGAGTCCCCGCGCCCGCGATAGTCCTCGGACCCGCCCGAGATGAGGACGGAGTCATCCGGCAGCACGGACGCCATCGGATACCGCGTCCCCTTCTCCAGCGACGGCCCGTCCACGAACTTCGGATCGTCGGCACTCAGGTCGGCGATCCGGGTCTTCTCGCTGGACAGCTGGGACTCACCGACCCCGCCGCCACCGATCACCATGTACTTCTCGTCCTGCGCGGGCGGCAGCAGCACACTGTTCGCGGTCTCCAGCATGTTCGCGTCGCTCATGCCGGGCACCTCGGTGAACTCGTTGGTCTCCACATCCCAGATACCGGGATCGCGCCCCACGTCGTCCGGCCCGTACCCGGCGTTCGCCCCCGAGTAGAAGATCTTCCCGTCCTGCATCAGGAACAGCGCGGGATAGGTCGGGAACTGCCGCAGTTCCTCGGTGTACTCCCAGGTCTGGGTCTCGGGGTCGTAGACCTCGTTCTTGCCCGGCACCAGCTGCCCGATGTCATCGAGCCCGGAGACACTCAGCACCTTTCCGTCGCTCAGCGTGGTGAGCGTCGGATACCAGCGCGCCTCGTTCATCGGATCGACCTTGATGTACTTCTCGGCGATCGGATCGAACTCGTACGCGTCCCGGATGCCCTGGAAGTCTTTCTTGTCCAGGGCGAGTTTCTCCGCGATGCCATAGGTGTTGCGCGTGTCGGCGCCGCTGAGGCCCTGCACCCGGTAGTTGTCCTGGGTGCCGGTCTCGTACTCCGCGCCGGATTTCTGCGCCTCGACATAGATACGGCCGAGCCCGGGGTCGTTGCGCAGGAATTCTCCGGTCTCCGGGTCGAAGACCTTCTCGGCGCGCGGCACCAGCACCGGGTCCCTGGAGACGAACGTCTTGCCGTTCTCCTTGCCGGTGAACTTGGTGCCCGCGGGCAGCGTGATCGGCTTGTCCGGGTTCTCGTTGTGGACGACCATCAGGCCACCGGCCTTGGTGACATCGCCCTCAAGCTTCTCGTACCGCTTGGTGCCGCCGGCGATCAGCAGATTGCCGTTGGCGAGCTGGGTGTGCCCGGTGCAGAACAGGTCGGTCGGGGTCGGCACCTTCTTGATGGTGTCCTTGACCGGGTCCCAGATCCGGGTGTCGAACTGCTTCGCGTCGAAATTGTCCTGGTCGTTGCCCGACCCGGCGACCAGCAGCACCTTTCCGGTCCGCAGCAGCGCCGCGTGAATGGTGTTCTGCTTGTACTCGTCGGGGAACTCGACGACCTCCCACTTGCCGTTCTCGGCTTTGTACTCGGGTCGGTTGATCTGGTACTGGTGGTATTTCTCCGAGCCGAAGCGATAGAGCCACGGCCCGTTCATGCCGGCCAGCGGGGGTACCACCACCGTGCCGATCGCGAGTCGACGGGCGCGACGGCGGCCTCCACGGTCGTTCATTCCTTACGTCCCCCAAGTCCACCAAGGGCGATCTGCATGGTCTGGTCATTGCCCGCACCCGGGGCGCCCTGGCCACCCGGCGGCTGGCCGGAAGCGGCCCAGCTGGGCCGCTGCTGCGGCGCGTGCGGTGTGTGCGCCGCGGCATGCTGCCCGGACCCCGGCGAACCCGGCGAACCCGGTGACCCCGGTGAACCCGGCGCCCCCGTGGGCAGCGGCTGCGGCTGATACTGCTGATACGGGCCCGAGGCGCCGGGCGCCCCCGACGCCGTGTCCTGCGACCCGGCCCCCGGCCCCGGCGCGGGCGCGGCGGGCCGCTTCTTCGCCTCCCGCAGCGACCAGCGCCACGCGAAGATCGGCGTCGCGGTGATCAGCATGGCGAAGATCGCCCAGATGATCATCGCCGGGTGCGAGTGGCCGAAGGCGAAACCGGCGCCGATCGAGGCACCGAAGATCAGGATGAAGTACCAGTGGTAACGGAAGGTCCCGAACCAGCGGTCCGGGCTCGCCGAATCGCCCTTGGGCGTCACCACGAACTTGCTCTTGCGCCGCAGCGCCGCGTCGATCAGCGCCTTCGCGTACAGCGGCGCCGACAGCGCGGACATCACCATGCCGGCCACCCCGCCGGAGCCCTCCGGCTCGTGCGGGGAGACATTGTGGCGGCGGTTCCAGACGTACAGGCCGATCTGGAGGGCGGAGGCATTGCCGTACAGCATCAGCCAGACCACCGGGTCGATATTGACACCCGAGGCGCCCAGACCCAGGAACAGGGCGCAGCTGAGCGCCGCCAGGATCCAGTTCAGGGCCGACATCGGATAGAAGATGATCATCATGGTGTAGTTGAAGAGCTTGCTCGGCGGCAGCGAGTACCAGCCCTTCCAGTACTGCTTGAGGATCGTCTCGTACGTCCCCCGTGACCAGCGCATCTGCTGGGTGAAGAAGTCCGTCCAGGCGCTCGGGCCCTCACCGACGGCGAGCACGTCCGGGGTGTAGACCGAGCGCCATTTGTTGCCGGTGGCCGGGTTCTTCGCGCGGTGGATCTCGAACCCGGTCGCCATGTCCTCGGTGATCGAGTCGTACAGCCCGCCGATCTGCTTCAGTGCCGTGATCCGCACCGCGTTGGAGGTGCCGACGAACATCGGGGCGCCGTACTTGTTGCCGGCGCGCTGGATCAGGGCGTGGAAGAGGAACTGCTGGGACTCGGCGGCCTTGGTGACGAAGGAGTCGTAGTTGCCGTACACCTGCGGGCCGATCACGAAGCCGACGTCCGGGTCGCGGAAGAAGCCGAGCATCCGCTCCAGATAGTTGGGCAGCGGTACGTGGTCGGTGTCGACGGAGGCGAAGAAGTCGTAGTCGCCGCCGTGCGCCTCCAGCCAGGCGTTGTAGTTGCCGTGCTTGGTCTTGGCGCGGTGCGGACCCTTGGTCTGGTTCCACTTGGCGATGCCCTTGCGGGAGAAGTGGTGCACGCCGAGCCGGGCGCACACCTCCTTCACGTCCGGGTCGTCGCCCTCGTCGAGCAGCCAGACATGCATCAGACCCCGATGGCGCAGCTTGACGGCCGCCTCCAGGGTCTTGGTCACCATCTCCAGCGGCTCCTTGCCGGGCACGAAGGAGGTGAGAAAGGCGACTTTGGTGCCGGTCTCCGGCACCACCGGGACGGGGTCGCGGGCGACGAGCGTGGCGTGCGCGTTGGACAGCACGTTCATACAGCGGAAGAACTCGATCAGACCGATCGAGACCAGCATCACGACATCGAGGGCGGGCAGGAAGTCGTAGGCCGGGTAGTCGCGTTCGGTCCAGTGCGCGGGCTGGAGCAGCCAGGCGAGCAGGACCAGGGACAGCAGCGGCGCGGCGGCCAGCATCAGCGCCACGCGTATGCGGTGCGGTTCCTGTGAGATCAGCGACCGGTACTGCACCTTGTACGGCTTGTTCGGGTCGGGCTGGGTGAGGGGGCCCGCGAGCCGGCTGTAGTGCTCGTAGTCGTACCGGGGCAGGGTCTTCTTGATCCGCCGGAAGGCACCCGTGTTGCCGGTGCGATGCGACGGCACTCTGAGCTGAGTGGTCTCGGACGGGTCGGAGTCCTGCCGGGCACCCGTCGGCCTCGACGTCATGAGTCATCCCCCCACACGCGGGTGGTCCCACGTGTCTGTCGGTTCCTTTCGCCTGCTGGGGTCCCCCTCGACCCTTCACAGCCGTACCAGTGGTGGGCCACGGTCACCACCTCGTTCACAGCCTATAGACATGGAACGGCGACCCGCCGGTTGCATGATGCCCCCCTCGGCATCCCTTCAGGTACGGGGCCCCCTCTCCCCGCGATGAACGGCGACCGGTTTCCCGCCCCCCAACAGGCGCGTATCCACAGCCTCTTCCACACCAGGGTTCTACGGCGTTCAGCATGATCGCAAGACGCTCTACACGGTATTTACCGGTCATACGCGACCAATGGGGCGTCTGTGTCGAGCCGGGCGCAGGATGCGGGAGTGTGGGAAAGCCGACAGGCCCCCTCGGATGGAGGGGGCCTGCCGTGTCGTGCGCCGCCAGGGACTCGAACCCCGGACCCGCTGATTAAGAGTCAGCTGCTCTAACCAACTGAGCTAGCGGCGCCTGCCGACCCCGGAAACTTTACCGGACCGCCCGGGGTGCTCCGGACCGCCGGCGGGGTCCGGGCGCCCTCCAGCGGTGGTCCGGAAAGGGGCCGGACGGTGGCCGGGAAGGGCCCGGAAGCGGGATCTCGGGCCCCGGGTACATCATTCGGACCGTCAGAATGCGCGTTGTGCGGACAGTTGGGAAAAACTGATCAACGTGCACAGCCGCGGACCTGTCCAGCAGAAGCGTGAACAGAAATGTGAGGGGAATCGCATGGAGTCTCCGGCATTCGAGGAGATCGATCCGGTGAGCGATTGCGACTGTCCCGGCTGCCGCCGGCGACGGCACACCCGGCCGCCCTCGTCGCATTCCCGGTATTCCGCGGGCCCGCCGGGTTTCCAGGGTTTCCCGGGCGCGGCCCGTCCGGCGGCCGTCCACCGGGTCGTGGTGGTCGCCGCCGCGGCCTCCGCCCTCGGCGCCGGTCTGGCCCTGCCGGCCGCCGCCGCCCCGCACGCCCCGGGCCGCCCCGGCGTACCCGCGGCGGACGAACCGGACACCCCGCAGGGCAGCAAGGCCCCGCTGCACGGCCCGGGGGGCACCCCGGCACCCCCGGTGGCCCCCAAGCCGGGCTCGATCACCCGCGCGGAGATCATCAACCGGGCGAAGACCTGGGTCGCGGCGAAGGTGCCGTACAGCATGACGGAGTACTGGACCGACGGTTACCGGCAGGACTGCTCGGGCTATGTCTCGATGGCCTGGAAACTGGCCGGCAACGAATGGACCGGCTCGCTCGACAAGTACGGGGTGAAGATTTCCAAGGAGGAACTCCAGCCCGGCGACATGCTGCTGTTCCACAATCCCGCGAACCCCGAGAAGGGCTCGCACGTCGTCCTTTTCGGCGGCTGGACGGACTACACCCATTCCTCCTACATCGCCTACGAGTCCACCCGCCCGCACGCCCGCCGCCAGGCCACGCCGTACGCCTACTGGGCGAATTCCGCGCGGTACGTCCCTTACCGCTACAAGGGCGTCGCCGAAAGCCCGGTGGGCACCGGCGGCGGCGAAAAGGAACCGGTCGTCGCCAAGCCGCAGACCCCGGCGACCCCGTTCCCGGGGGCGGCGTCCTTCGGTCCCGGCGCCAACAACAAGTACGTCACCCAGCTCGGCCAGATGCTGGTCAAGCGGGGCGGCGCCCGCTTCTACACCTCGGGCCCCGGCCCGGTCTGGACCGACGCCGACCGCCGGGCCACCCAGGCGTTCCAGCAGGCCCAGGGCTGGACGGGCAGCGCCGCCGACGGCATCCCCGGCCCGCAGACCTGGAACCTGCTGGTCACCGGCAAGGGCAAGAACATCCCATCGGCCGCCGCGGCGGGGCCCCCGGCCCCGACCAAGCCCCCGACCCCCATCAAGCCACCCGCCTCCACCAAGCCACCCGCCTCCACCAAGCCGCCCGGTCCGACCAAGCCGCCGACCCTCACCCCACCCGCGACGCCCACCCGGTCCCCGGCATCCATCAAGCCCCCTGCACCCGCCAAGCCCTCGACGCCCACCAAGCCCCCGGCACCCGTCTCGCCCCGGGTGCCGCCCTACCCCGGGGCGGCCGTGTTCCGCCCGGGGGTGACCAGTCCCTACGTCACCCAGCTCGGAAAGCAGCTGGTCAAGAAGGGATACGGCCGGTTCTACACATCCGGCCCCGGCCCGCGCTTCGGAGACGCGGACCGCCGTGCCGTCGAGGCGTTCCAGCGGGCCCAGGGCTGGCGGGGCGCGGCGGCGGACGGCTACCCGGGCCCGGAGACCTGGCGCCGCCTGTTCACCTGACACCCGACTCCGGCCGTCACCCCCACCACCCGCCCTTCCCCCTCACCCCACACCCTCACCCCCACCCACCCATCACCACCCCCACCACCCTCACCACCCCCATGACCCCCACCACCCCCATCACCCCCACCCTCACCATCCCCCCATCGTCATGACGCACCCGGCGCGGAGGCTGGAGGCACCCATGAACATGTACGACGACCTGAGCACCCCACCCGAACCCGAGCCCCCGGACGCCCTCGAACCGGCGCCCGGCCGCCCGGCCCCCCGGCTGATCCAGAACGAGGCCACCACCGAGATCCCCGTCCATCTGCTCTTCCGCGACGAACCCGACCCCCGGCCGGTGCCGCTGCGCCCGGCCGTGGTGAACCGGCGCCAGGGCACCGGGGAGCAGCCCCGCACCCGGCGCCCGATGCCCGCGAAACCGCGCCCGGTGGCCCAGGTCGACCCGGAGCTGGTGGAGCACCCGGCGCGGGTGCTGCCCGCGTCGGCCGGAGTGCTGGCCGGGCTCGGCGGGGCGGCCGGATGCGCGGCCGTCTCGTGGTGGGCCGGGGTGCTGCCCCCGCTGGCCGAGGCGGCGCTGGGGCTGCCCGTGTCCGCCGGGGCGGGGCTCGGCCCGGTCCAGTGGGCGGCGTACACGGGCGCCGGGGCGCTCGCCCTGTTCGGCTTCGGCGGGCTGGCGCGCGGCGGCACCGGACGGGCCTGGGTCCTCGGTCTCTTCGGCCGCTACCGGGGGACGGTCCGGCGCACCGGTCTGATGTGGGTCAACCCGCTGCTGCTGCGCCGCCGGGTGGACGTCCGGCTGCGGCACTGGCGCAGCGAGCCGATGCACGGGGCCGACGGCAGCGGGGTCGCGCTGCGGGTGGTGGTGCTGGTGTCGTGGCGGGTGCGGGACACCGCGCGGGCCGTGCTGGGCGTCGAGGACCACGAGAGCTATCTGCGCGAGTGCGTGGAGTCGGCGCTGGCCCGGGTGGCGGTGGAGCCGCCGGGCGCCGCCCGCGCCCCGGTGGCGGCGGAGACGCTGACCCGGCTGGTGTCGGGGGACGCGGCGGTGGTGGGCCTGGAGGTGTTCTCGGTGCAGCCGGTGCGGGTGGAGTACGCGCCGGAGGTGGCCGCCGCGATGCACCGGCGCCGGATCGCCGCGCTGGACGCACAGCAGCGGGCGACCATGCTCACCTCGGTCGTCGACTCGGTCGAGGACACGGTGACCCGGCTGACCATGCGCGGCCTGGTCGAGCTGGACGACTACGAACGCAAGGTCCTGGTACGGGACTTGACCGTGGCCTTCTGCTCGGGACGGGCCGGGGACACCGCGCACTGACACGTGTGCGGCCGGTCGTCCCTGGTCGTGGCCAGGTTCTGAGGTTGGTATGGACATGTTCAACTAACGGCAATACATTATTGCTTGGTCTAGACCTGCACGGCTCACTGATCTCACCCCCACGTTCTCTCCAGGAGCGGCAGATTATGCGCACTAGGACCAAGCTGTACGCGACCGCCGTGGGAATGGCGACCACCGGAGCACTCGTGCTCTCGTCCCCGGGCGCCACCGGCCACGGCTACACCGACCTCCCCCTCAGCAGGCAGAAGGCCTGCCAGAACGGCACCGTCACCAACTGCGGAAACATCCAGTGGGAGCCGCAGAGCGTCGAGGGCCCGAAGGGCTTCCCCGCCGCAGGTCCGGCCGACGGATCGATCTGCAACGCCGGTCTGGGTTCGTTCGCCCAGCTCAGCGCGCCGAAGACGCCGTCCGGTGCGGCCTGGCCCGCCACCAAGGTCACCGGCGGCCAGAGCTATAACTTCCGCTGGCAGTTCACCGCCATGCACGCCACGACCGACTTCAAGTACTACATCACCAAGGCGGGCTGGAACCAGAACCACAACCTGGCCCGCTCCGACCTCAACCTCACCCCGTTCCTGACCGTCCCCTACAACAACCAGCGCCCGCCGGCGACCCTGTCCCACTCGGGCACCATCCCGTCGGGTCTGACCGGACGTCATGTCATCGTGGCGGTCTGGACCGTCGCCGACACGACGAACGCGTTCTACGCCTGCTCGGACGTCACTTTCTGACGCAGGTCCGGCTGACCCCCGCGCACGCCGGCACCGGCCCCACCGGTCCCGGCGTGTGTGCGGGGATGCCCGGAGATACGTCGAAGGGCCCCCCGCTCCCACGGAAGGCCCTTCGTCGGTGCGCCGCCAGGGACTCGAACCCCGGACCCGCTGATTAAGAGTCAGCTGCTCTAACCAACTGAGCTAGCGGCGCATGACCCGTCCCGACCGCGTTCTCGTGCTCTCGCGGGCGGCGACTGAAAAAATACTACCCGCTCCACAGGGGTGCTCCGGACCACCCGGAAACGGCCCCCCCGGGGCCCCGGCGGCGCGGCGCTCTGGATCGCGAGCGACAGCAGCACCGGGGCCGCCTTGCGGTTGAGGGTGTCGGCGGCCTGGCGCAGGCGGTGGGCGTGCTCGACGGGCAGCGACAGGGCGAGGCAGCCGGCCGCCGAGCCCGCCGTGATCGGTACGGCCGCACAGACCGTGCCGATCGCGTACTCCTGGAGGTCCAGCACCGGCACGGTCGGCGGCTGGGCCGCCAGCCGGGACAGCAGCTGTCTTTCGCTGGTGATGGTGCGGGAGGTGAGCCGGACCGCCCGGTACCGGGAGAGATGGTCGCGCCGCCCGTTGTGGTCGAGCTGGCCGAGCAGGCTCTTGCCGAGGGCGGTGGCGTGCGCGGAGTGGCGGAAGTCCACCCACTCGTTGACCACCGGCGTCCCCGGGCCCGCCGCGTACTGGGTGACCTTGACCTCGCCGTCCACGTACCGGCTCAGATAGACGGCCGCGCCCAGCGAGTCGCGCAGCCGGTCCAGGGTGCGCTGGAGCTGGGCCCGCAGCGCCTGATCGCGGCGGTGCGCGGAGCCGAGCCGGGTCAGCGCCTCGCCGGTCACATGGGTGCCGTCGGTGAGCCGCTCGACGTAGCCCTCGCGGCGCAGCATCCGCAGCAGCCCGGTCAGCCGCTCGCCGCCGAGCCCGGTCCGGCGGGCCAGCTCGGTGCCGGTGACCCCGGTCGAGTGCCGTGCCACCGACTCCAGGACCCGCAGGGCGTCCTGGGCCGAGTGGTACGCCGCGGTCGGCTCGTGCGTCAGCGCCACGGTGTCCCCCGGTCGCTAGGCCCTGATCCCTGATCCGGTCGGCGGATCCTCCCCGCGATAACCGCCACCCACCCTTCCGGAAGAGGCGGTTGGCGAGAACCCACCCCTTCCCACGGGGGGAACGGTCCGCTGGCATATGCCACAGACATGATCACCACTCACCCGCACGCCCGCCCCCGGCCCCGCCCCCGACCCCTCACAGCACCGCACCCAGGAACTCCCGGGTCCGCGCGTGCTCCGGGTCGCCGAAGATCTTCTCCGGCGGGCCCGCCTCGATCACCCGACCGGAGTCGAACATGAGTACGGTATCGGAGATGTCCCTGGCGAAATTCATCTCATGGGTCACGCACAGAAGCGTGATGTCCGTGCTGCGCGCGATGTCCCGCAGGACGTCGAGCACCCCGGCCACCAGCTCCGGGTCCAGCGCCGAGGTCACCTCGTCCAGGAGCAGGATCTCCGGCCGCATGGCCAGCGCCCGCGCGATCGCCACCCGCTGCTGCTGACCGCCGGAGAGCCGGGTCGGATGCGCGTCCACCTTGTCGCTCAGCCCGACCAGCTCCAGCAGCTCACGCGCCCGCTCCTCGGCCTGGGCGCGCTCCACGCCGAGCACATTGACCGGCGCCTCGGTGATGTTCTGGAGCACGTTCATGTTCGGGAACAGATTGAACTGCTGGAAGACCATCCCGATCTTCCGGCGGATCTCCCGCCGGTACTTCTCGCTCGCCGGTCTGAGCCGCCCGTCCGGGCCCGGCATGTGGGACAGCGGGGCGCCGTCCACGGTGATGGTCCCGGAGCTGACCGGCTCCAGCGTCATCAGCAGCCGCAGGATGGTCGTCTTGCCCGAGCCGCTCGGCCCGATCAGCGTCACATGCCGGCCCCGCTCGACGGTGAAGTCGAGCCGGTCGAGCACCACATGGTCGCCGTACCGCTTGACCACCCGGTCGAACTCCACCAGCCGCCCGGCCGGGGCGGGTCCCGGCGGGACGCCGGTGACGGTCTTCTGCGACGGATCAACGGTCTTCTGCAATGGATCAGTGGCCAAGGCGTTTCTCCAGCTTTCTCATCGCGAGCGAGGTCGGGTAGCTCGCCAGCAGGAAGATCAGACCGGCGAGGGTGAAGGTCTCGACGTAGGCGAAGTGGTAGGCCCCGTACTCCCGCGCCTGGGCGACCATCTCGGTGACCGTGATCACGGCCAGGAAGGGTGTCTCCTTGAACATGGAGATCGCGTAGTTGCCCAGCGCGGGCAGCACCTTGCGCACCGCCTGCGGCAGGATCACCGCCTGCCAGGTGCGCCGCGGCGACATCGACAGCGCCCGGCACGCCTCCCACTGCCCGTTCGGCACGGCGTCGATACCGGCCCGGTAGACCTCCGACAGATACGCGGCGTAGTGGACGCCGAGCACGGCGATGCCGATGGCCAGCGGATCGACGGTGTGGAACACCGCGTACGCGGCGACCAGCTGCACCAGCAGCGGCGTCGACCGTACGAACTCCATGACCGCCTTCACCGGCACGGTCACCAGCCGGGTCGGCGCCCGCCCCGCGACCGCCACGACCAGCCCGAGCACGGCGGCGACCAGCGTGCCCAGCACGGTCGCCAGCAGCGTCGTGCGGAACCCCTCCCACAGCAGGGGCAGCGAGTCGCGTACGGCGTTCCAGTCCCAGTCGTAGTTCACCGCGCCCCTCCGCTCATGGCCCCGGTCTTCGCCACGCCCGCCCGGAGCGCCGCCCGCGTCCCGGACCGGCCGTCGAGCCGGGCCTTGGCGTGCCGCTCCAGGGCGTTCATCAGCAGGGTCAGCGCGTAGGCCAGCACGAAGTACAGGACCAGCAGGGTCAGATACGCCGCCGCCGACTCACCCGTGCGGTCCCGCATCTGCTGCACGACCGTCGTCAGATCGGCCGCCGAGATCAGCCACAGCAGCGGCGTGCACTTCAGCAGCTGGATCAGCAGATTCGTGAACGACGGAATCATCTGCGGCCACGCCTGCGGCAGGATCACCCGCCGCATCCGCTGCGCCGGCGACAGGTTCAGCGCGACGGCCGCCTCCCACTGCGCCTTCGGTACGGCGTTCAGCGCGCCCCGCACCACCTCGGAACCGTAGGCCCCGTAATTGATGCCCAGGGCGACCACACCACAGAACAGCGGCGACAGCTCGTAGCCGATGAGCAGCGGAAGGGCGTAGTACAGCCAGAACAGCTGGACGTACAGGGAGGTGCCGCGGAAGAACTCCACCAGCACCCGGGACACCCCGCGCACGACCGCCGCCCGCCCGCGCGCCATGAAACCGAACACGAACGCCAGCACGAGCGCGAGGGCCGAGCCCAGCAGGGTGGCCGCGACGGTCACCCCGAGGCCGGACCACACCTCGGGCAGATGGTCGAAGAAGTACGTGTAGAAGTCACCCATGGGTACGGGTCCCCGTCACGCCTGGCACAGGTCGGCGGTCCTGAGGTCGGCCGGCGGGATGGTGTCCTCGCCGAAGCCGTACTCGCCGAGCAGCTGCACATACCGGCCGGGGTCGGAGGTGATCTTCTTCAGCTCACGGTTGAATGCGTCCCGCACCTCCTCGCCGCCCTGCCGGAAGACGGCACCCCCGGGGCTGTACTGCTGCACCCCGTCGACCTCCGGCACGAACGACTCGGTCACCTCCAGGCCGCTGTTGTTCTTCGCGAGCCAGTTCAGCGAGATGCCGGTCAGCAGGAACGCGTCGACCCGGCCGGCCTTGACCGCGTCGGCGCCGTCCTGCGGCTTCTGGAGCGTCTCGATGTCACCGTCGGCGATCCCGGCGCCGGTGGCGTAGCCCTTCTCGACCGCGCCCGACATCACCCCGATCACCGCCCCGGCGTCCTTGGCGGAGGCCAGATCGGTGAGGTTCTTCGGGTTGCCCTGCTGGACCATCAGCGCGGTGGGCGAGATGAACTCCGGCTCGGAGAACAGCGTCTTCGCACAGCGCTCCGGGGTGATCGCCATCCCGGCGCTGATCACGTCGTACTTCCCGGCCTGGAGCCCCGGGATCAGCCCGTCCCACTCGGAGAAGGAGGGCCGCAGCTCGGCCACCCCGAGCGCCTGGAAGATCTCCCGGTGCAGCGTGGGCGCCTCCCCCTTGAGCTGCCCGTCCTCCTCATAGCCGTACGGCGCCTCATTGGCGTAGGCGACCCTGACGTAACCCTGCTCCTTGAGCTTGTCCAGCCCGGCGGCCTCGCCGCCCGCGTCCGTCTTGCTGCACGCGGTGAGCAGTCCGGGCACCGTGAGCGCGCCGCCGACGGCCGCCGTTCTCGTGAGGAAGACCCTGCGGGACAGCTGCGGGAATGACGACATGGACGTGCCTCCAGATGGGGTGCTCTCGTACCGGTCGCGACCAGTTCTCCCGCCTGCCCGATGGCTGGAAGCTATGCCCGAACCCGGCTCGATGTGATGAAACAGTGACCGGAAGGAGACCTTTGCGTTTCCGGGCCCGCCGGGGCGCGGATCTCCGCCGGGAGGGTGACGCTGGAGAGGTCGGCGTACGGGCCGGGTACCCGGGCAGGGGAGTCCTGGGGGCCGCGGCCCCGCGCGCAGCAGGAAGGCAGGACATGACCGCACTCGGATTCCTCCACCCGGGCGACGCCCCCGCGGACGACTATCCGCGCATCGAGCAGCTGCTCGGCAGTGACATCCGCCTGGACGTCGTCCGCGCGGACCTCGCCGACCCGGCGGAAGCGGGCGGCACGGGGAGCGCGGACGGGGCCGACAGCCCCGCCCGGCTGGCGGCGATCGCGGAACGGCTCCGGCTGACCGGCGCCGAGGCGGTCGTACGGACCGGCCCGGACCCCGTCGACCTGCGCACCGCCCGCGCCCAGTGCCGCGCCCTGGCCCTGGCCGCCGGCATGCCCGCCTCCTGCGCCCCGCTGGCCTTCGTCAACGCGGTACGGGAACTGGACGCCCGGCGGGTCGCCGTCGCGTCGACCGGCCCGGAACCCGAGGCGGACCGCAGCGCCGCGTTCCTGCGGGAGGCGGGACTGGAGGTCACCCGGACCGTCACGGGCCCGGCCGGTGACCTCCTGGCACTGGCCCGGGCGGCCGACACCCCTCGGACACAGGCCGTCCTGTTCCCCGACCCCGCCCTCCAGAGCGCGGCCCATCTCCAGCACCTGGAGGCGGACCTGTCCAAGCCGGTCCTCACGGCGTCCCAGGTCACGGTCTGGGAGGCCCTGCGCCTGACCGACCGAAGGGTGAACGCCCCCGGGCTGGGCGCCCTGTTCGACCGGGAGCCGATCGTGCAGGTGTGAGTGAGCCGGAATAACCGGAGACAGTCCCCTGTTACGCCCGGAAGGACCCGAACAGGAGGCACAAGGTGACGGCAAACGCGGCGGCAGTGGCAGACGGAATCCGTGGCCGGGCACAGGGCACCGCACCTGTCCCCCTCTCCGTCCTGGACCTGGCGACGGTCGGTACGGGCCACACCGCCACGGAAGCCCTCACCACCGGGGTCGAGATCGCCCGCCTCGCGGAGGCCCGCGGCTTCCACCGCTTCTGGGTGGCCGAACACCACTCCATGCCCGGTGTCGCCAGCTCCTCACCGGCCGTGATCCTCGCCCATCTCGCCGCGCACACCTCCCGGATCCGGCTGGGCTCCGGCGGTGTCATGCTCCCCAACCACGCCCCGCTGGTGATCGCGGAGCAGTTCGGCACGCTGGAGGCGATGGCCCCCGGCCGGATCGACCTGGGCCTGGGCCGCGCCCCCGGCACGGACGGCCCCACGGCAGCGGCCCTGCGCCGCACGGCGACCCTGGGCGAAGGCGCCGACGACTTCCCCCAGCAGCTCACGGAACTGATCCGCTTCCTGGACGACGACTTCCCCGAGGGCCACCCCTACCGCCGGATCCACGCGGTCCCCGGCCCGGTCCAGGCGACCTCGCCCGGCGGCGTCCAGTCCCCGCACCGCCCGCCGGTCTGGCTGCTCGGCTCCTCCGGCTTCAGCGCCCGCCTCGCCGGCCTGCTGGGCCTGCCCTTCGCCTTCGCCCACCACTTCTCCGCCCAGAACACCGTCCCGGCCCTGGACCTCTACCGCGAGTCCTTCTCGCCCTCGCCCCTCCTGGACCGGCCCTACGCCGCGATCGGCGTCTCCGCCGTCGCCACCGAGGACCCCGAGGTGGCCCGCGGCCAGGTCCTCGCCGCCGCCCTGGGCATGGTCCGCCTGCGCACCGGCCGCCCCGGCCTGATGCCGACCCCCGAGGAAGCCGCCGCCCACACCTTCAGCGCGATGGAACGCGACTTCATCGACTCCTGGAACGGCAACGTCATCCACGGCACCCCCGACGAGGTGACAACCGCCCTCAACGACCTCCACAAGCGCACCGGCGCCGACGAACTGATGATCACCGCGAACATCCCCGGCGGCGACGTACGCCTGAACTCCTACGCCCTGATAGCAGACGCGTACGAGCTACCGACGACCACCTGACGGACGCCCCTGACAGCCCCTCGCGAGGCCGGGTGGACCCGGGCGACCGTTCTGCCCGCCTCACCCGGGGCCGTGCGGGTCCCGGCAGCCGGTCTGTCCACCCTGTCGACGAGCAGGTGATCGACGCTCTTGGCGGTCTGCCGCGAGGCCGGGTGGACCCGGGCGACCGTTCTGCCCGCCTCACTCGGGGCCGTGCGGGTCCCGGCAGCCGGTCTGTCCAACCCTGTCGACGACCAGGTGACCGACGCTCTTGGCGGTCTCTCGCGAGGCCGGGTGGGCCGGGGTGACCGTTCTGCCTGCGTCCCATCGGCGTAGACCCACGCCAACCGGGGACGGCCCTGCCCGTCCCGTCCCGACGCCCAGGGCTTCCGACCGCCCGTCTCGGCTCCGGGCCTGGGGCATACGGGCAGCGCCGCGCGTATGACTCCCCGCCCAGGCCGTACACCCTCCCGGCGCCCCGCCCCACTCACCCGCGCCGGGCCACCCCGCTCACACCACCGCCCCCCCGGGAGCCACCCGCCACGGCCCAGCACCCGCAGGCGCCGCCCCTACGGCTTCCCCACCGTCTGTTCCGTCTCGCTGGGGCTGGGGCAGGTCAGCAGCTCGGAGATGCGATCCGGCGATACCGGGCGGGAGTAGAGCCACCCCTGGCCGGTGTCGCAGCCGATACGGCGCAGGCGGCCGGCCTGGGCCGAGGTCTCCACGCATTCGGCGGTCACCGTCAGGCCGAGCCGGTGGGCGAGCTGGATCATCGCCTCGACGACCACCTCGTCGGCCGGGTTGGCGCGGCTGCCCGCCTCGCGCTCGTCGTACTGGAAGCCCCGGACGAAGGACCCGTCCAGCTTCAGCACCGACACCGGAAGCCGGCTCAGGTAGGCGAGATTCGAGTACCCCGTGCCGAAGTCGTCGATGGCGATACGGACCCCCATGTCGCTGAGGGACTGCAACGCTTGCAGCGGCCGGCCGGAGGAGCCCATCACCGCGGACTCGGTCAGCTCCAGTTGCAGCAGATGCGGGGCGAGCCCGGTCTCGGCGAGGATCCGGGCCACATCGGCGACCAGATCGGAGTCCCAGACCTGGCGCACGGCCACATTGACGCTGACGAAGATCGGCTCCTCGTCGGGATGGTCGAGCTGCCAGCGGCGGGCCTGCCGGCACGCGGTGGCCAGCACCCAGCGCCCGAGCGGCACGATCGCGCCGTCCTCCTCGGCCAGTGTGATGAAGCGATTCGGCGTCAGCATGCCGAACTGCGGGTGATTCCAGCGCACCAGCGCCTCCACCCCGCTCAGCCGCCCGTCGGACATCCCGACCAGCGGCTGATACTCCAGCACGAACTCCTTGCGCTCGATCGCGGGCCGCAAGGTGGAGGCGAGCGCCTGACGGGTCATCCGGTGGGCGTTGCGCTCCGGGTCGAAGAGCGTCCAGCGGTCCTTGCCGTCGGCCTTGGCCCAGTACAGCGTGGTGTCCGCGGCCTGCATCAGCCCGGTCGCGCTGGTCCCCGCCGCGAGCCGCTCCACCACCCCGATCGACGCCGACACCGACAGCCGCCGCCCGGACAGGTCGAACGGCGCCTGGAGCGCGGTCAGCACCGACTCGGCGAGATCGGCGAGCTGCTCGGTGCCGGTGGAGTCCTCCACCATCAGCGCGAACTCGTCGCCGCCGAGCCGGGCCACCAGCGGCGCGCTGGCCCTCGTATGACCGGCCGTGTCGGCACAGCGGGTGAGCCGCTCGGCGACGGCGGCCAGCAGCCGGTCACCGATCCGGTGGCCGAGGGTGTCATTGATGGCCTTGAAGCCGTCGAGGTCGAGATAACACAGCCCGATCCGCCCGGTGCCGCCGGTGACCTCCGGCTCGGCCTCCAGCGCGGTGGTGAGCCGCTCGAAGAACAGGGTCCGGTTGGGCAGCCGGGTCACCGGGTCGTGCATCTGCAAGTGCCGCAGCCGCGCCTGGAGTTCCCGGCGGGCACTGATGTCCCCGGCGGAGAGCAGCACCGCGTGCGGATCGCCGGGCAGCGGGGCGACGGTGATCTGCACCCACACCGCATGACCGTCGTCGGGATGCTTCAGCCGCCGGGTGCAGCGCAGCCGCGCCTGCCGCCCGCGCAGCACCTCACGGTAGGCATGCCAGGTACGGGCGTCGGAGGCCAGGTCCACCAGATCGGCGGCGGCCCGGCCCGCCAGCCGGCCGGGCACGATCCCCAGCAGCTCACCCAGCGCCTCGTTCGCGCTGACCACCAGCCCCTCGCGGTCCACGACCGCCATGGCCAGCGGCGCGCAGACGAAGGCGGCCCGATAGGCGCCCTCGGTGGCACTCGTACTGTCGGCGGACCCGTCACCGGTACGACGAGCCGCAGGATGATCGCTCTCTGTGACGGCCGGCCGGATGAGGTCTGCCGCGGGCGTCGGCCCTTCGGACGTTCCGCTCACCGCTCGCTCCCGCAGTGCACTCGATCTGCTCGATCTCTGTCCGGGCAGGAAAGTGTCAGGAAAGTGTGCCGATCATAGAGGTTGGTCCCCGGCCCTTCCAGCCACTGTCCAGTGTCGCGGATGGCCCCACTGTCCTGACAGATCGTTTCTGCCCGTGCGGGGACCGGTTTCCACAACCACCGACCGATTGTGACGGACCGTGAACATTCCCGGGGTGTTGACGCGGCGGGTGTGACCGGCTCCTCACCCACCCGGGGTAGACAAACAGGGCATACGACATGAAATTCCCACAGGCTGGGTGCGGTGTCCCACGATCCGCTCCCGGAGGTACCTGTGCCGCGTCCGCTTCCGCGCCCCCGACTGCGCAGCACCGCGGCCGTGTTCACCGTCCTGTCGGCCGTCGCCGCCACCTCCTTCATCACCGCCCCCTCCATCGCCGAGCCCTTCGCCGCCTCCCCGTGCGCCCTCACCCGTACCGACGCCCATCACTCCGAGGGCCTCGACACCTGGAACGCCGCGTATCCGAAGCCGGCCCGGTCCCTGGACGCGGTGATGATCTTCCTGTCCTTCCCGGACGCGGCCCCCCGCACCAACCCGGCCGAACTGACCGCCGATCACTTCCCCGCCACCTCCGACTTCTTCTCCCGCGCCTCCTACGGCCGCTTCAGCCTGCGCCCGCACCCACTGCGCCAGTGGATCCGCATGCCGCGCCCGTCCACCGCGTACGCCATGCAGCGTGACTGGAACGCCGCCCACCGGGCCGCCTACCTGCGCGACGCCCTCGCCGCGGCCGACGGCCAGGTGGACTTCTCCCGCTACGACGTCGTCTACTTCGTCGCCGACCCGGACGCCCCGGGCGTGGACTCGGACGCCACGAAGGTGGTGAACCTGGACACCCCGCTGCGCGCGGACGGCACGGACATCCGCCGGGTGGTGACGGTCTTCGAGCAGCATCCGCCGGACCGGCTGGTTCTGGCCCATGAGACGGGCCATGTCTTCGATCTGCCGGACCTCTACCACCGTCCGGTGGACGGTCACGGCGACTGGGACACCCATGTCGGTGACTGGGATCTGATGGGCAGCCAGTTCGGGCTCGCCCCGGATCTCTTCGCCTGGCACAAGTGGAAGCTGGGCTGGCTGGAGGACCGCCAGGTCGTCTGTGTCCCGGGCTCCGGCCCGACCCGGCTCACCCTGGAGTCCCTGGGCGTGGGCCCGGACGCCCCGGCGACCGGCGCGGCCGGTTCCCCCGCCTTCGGCACCGGCCGTGGCACCAAGCTCGCGGTGGTCCGTACGGGCCCCGGCAGCGCGCTGGCCTTCGAGGCGCGCGGGGCCGTCGGCAATGACGCCACGACCTGCCGCCAGGGTGTCCTGGTCTACCGGATCGAGGCCGACACCGCGTCCGGCGCCGGCCCCGTCCAGGTCGTCGACGCCCACCCCGGCAAGGAGGCGTGCTGGCAGAACTCGGTCTACCCACCCCTGGCCGACGCCCCCGTGGAACTGGGCGAGAGCTTCACGGTCCCCGGCGCCCAGGTCCGGGTGAAGGTGGAGAACCGCACCGCCACAGGAGCCTGGACCATCCGCATCACCCCCACGAGCTGACCGCCCCTGTCCGGGCAACGGGAAGGTCAACCGGCGGAAGAAGGGGGGTGGGGGTGTGGGTGGCGAAGCCCCCACGACGCGCGGCGGAGGCCGCGCAAAAACAGAGATGGCGAGACAGCTCGCTTTCCGCGAACGTCTCGCCATCGTCATCGTGCGCCGCCAGGGACTCGAACCCCGGACCCGCTGATTAAGAGTCAGCTGCTCTAACCAACTGAGCTAGCGGCGCCTGCTGACGTCGTAGACCTTAGCATCCTGGTCCTGGGGAGGAAAAATCGAAATACGTACGGCGGAGCGGGCGGCCCGCACGGCGGCCCACAGCAGCACTTCCGGGCCGGGCAGCCAGGGGTGGCGGGTGTCCGGGGCGACGAGCCAGCGGTTGTCGAAGGGCCCGGCGCAGCCGGTGGGGGCGGTGGGCGCGGGGACGGTCACGGCGTCGCCGGTGCCGTGGCACAGCAGGGGCGGGATGCCTTCGGCACGGCCGCCGTCGGCCTCGGTGCCGGGGCCGTCCGCGCGGGCGCCCCACTCCTCCCAGTGCAGCAGTGAGGGGAGCCGCTGGGCGGTGCCGGACGCGGCGAAGAGGAGCACACGGCCCCGGTAGACGGCGACCGGGCCGGAGCCGGGCCCGTCGTCCCACAGCCGGTCCAGCATCCGGCGGCCGAACATCGCGGGCGCGCTCACCACGTCGAAGGCGGTGCCGCAGGGCAGGACGACGGGGGCCTCCGGATGCTCCTGCCACAGCGCGAGGGTGCTGCGCGGGTACGTGCCGGCCGAGGCGAGCCAGTCGGCGCCGTCCGGGGTGACGCCGGAGACCTCGGCGGCATCGGGGAACGGCGGTGTGGAGGGTGAGGGAAAGGCGGCGAAAATGGTGGTGGGGGCTGTGGAGAAAGGTTCATTCCGGGCGCTGCTCATGTCGTCCAGATCTACCTGCTGTGAGCATCCGATCTCAACGAGTTGCCGAAAATCGAGACAGGAGGGGGTGTGTGGGAGTATCTTGCCCGCCTGGCATATGCGAGGCGCGCGGTGCCGGACCGGCCGGGTCGGCCGGACCAACTGGGCCAACTCGGCTAACTGGGCCAACTGGACTGCCGGAGCCGCCGGAGCCGCCGGACCACCGGCGCCCCCGAGCCCCACTCAGCGCCACCTGGGGCCGGTGAAGCAACCCGAAGGCCCGCAAGGGGCCAACAGAGCTACCCGCACCCCACCGGACGGCTCACACGGGATCCACATGCCCCCGCCCCCGGCTCCCCTCGGCGCCCCGCATCAGATCCTGCCCGAACTCGACCATCTTCTTCGCGTAGTCCTCGGTCCACTCGGCCTGTTCGGCGAGGTCCGCCGGGGTCAGCCGGTCGAACCGGCGCGGATCGGCCAGCTGGGCCGCCGCCATCGCCTGGAACTCGACCGCACGGTCGGCCGCCGCCCGGAACGCCTGTGCCAGCTCGGTCGCCCGCGCCAGCAGCGCACGCGGGTCGTCGATCGACTCCAGGTCGAAGAAGTGCTCCGGATCGGCCGCCGCCTGCATCGGCTCGAAGAGCAGGGGCGCGGGGCGTAGCCGCGGTTCATTGCGGCGCGGCGTGGGCTCCGCCATGTCTTTTCCTCCTCGTACGGTCGGTGGCGTACCCGCACTCGAACACCACGGGCCACCGTCCATTGTCTCGCGTACGCGCAAGGGGGCCGCGCCGACGGCCGCGGACCCGCACCTGACGCCGGGCGGCAGCACCGTCCGGCGCCCGGCGCTGCCGGGCCGGCCCGGCTCAGGGCCGCCAGCTCACCCGATGCTCGCCGAGATGCGACAACACCGCATGATGGGCCTCCCAGCCGTCCGGGAACTTCACCACCGTCCCCAGCTGCACCGGCTCGGTCGACGGGTACGCGTCGAGCAGCTCGCTCACGCCCGCCCGGCACACCACGACACAGGCGTGCCGGTGCCGGGACGCCAGCACGCACAGCCGGCCCGTCTCCAGGTGGAAGGCGGTGGCGTCGGGGCGGCCGGACAGCGGATGCAGGACGACCGTGACGTCGAACTCCATGCCCTGGAGCCGGTTGGCCGTGTCCACCGTGACCCCGGACACGCCCAGCTCGGCCAGGGCCGCGCGGACGGCCGCCGCCTGGTCGCGGTGGGCGGTGCCGACGGCGACCCGGCCCGCCGTCAGCGGTACGGGATCGGGTGAGCGCTCCGAGGTGGCCGCGCCGCCCCGGTCCAGGAGCCGCCGTACCACCGTCGCCACCGCGCGGACCGCCTCCGGGTCGGTGCGCGGGGTGTGCCGGGCGGGCAGCTCCAGCAGGCCCCAGCCGGACTCGGCCGCCGCGTCGATCACCCGGTCCGGGCCGGAGCCGTCGGCCGGGACGGCGAAGGTCAGCCGCCGGTCCCCGTGGCCGGTGCCGCTGCGGAACGGGGTGTACGGGTAGAAGGCGGCCGAGACCAGCGGTGCCGCCGACGCGGGCAGCCGCCAGGAGACCGGCAGCCGGTGCTGCGGGAGCTGCGGATTGTGCGCGAGCAGCGTCATCACGGCCGAGGCGGACGGGTCGTACGACAGCCCCGCCCACTGCTCGCTGCCGACGATCGAGAACGGGTCGAGCTGCCCCGGGTCGCCCACGAACAGCGCCCGCTCGAACAGCCCGGCCACGGCCAGCAGCGCGTCCGAGCGCATCTGGTACGCCTCGTCCACGATCGCGTGCCGCCAGGGCTCGTCCACCTGGACGTGCGCCCACTTCGCCGCCGTCGAGATCACCACCGGCAGGCCCGCCAGCTCGGCCGCCTTCGCCGACGTACGCACCTGCTCCAGGCCGTCCAGCGCCTTGTCGTACGGGTCGGAGTCGCTGCTGTGCAGGCGCCCCACCGGCAGCTCGGGCCGCTTCTCGGCGAGCCGCAGCACCAGGTCGTCGACCTGCGCGTTGGTCTGCGCGACCACCATCAGGGGGCGTCCGGCGTCGGCCAGCTCCAGCGCGGCGCGCACCACCAGCGTGGACTTCCCGGCGCCGGGCGGGGAGTCGACCACGACCCCGCGCTCGGTGCCGCGCAGGGTGTCACGCAGGATCGCGTCGGTGGC
Source organism: Streptomyces sp. NPDC056734 (assembly GCF_042790455.1). Taxonomy (NCBI): domain Bacteria; kingdom Bacillati; phylum Actinomycetota; class Actinomycetes; order Kitasatosporales; family Streptomycetaceae; genus Streptomyces; species Streptomyces sp. NPDC056734. The sequence goes on along the minus strand of NZ_JBHTZD010000002.1, from coordinate 305,453 downwards.
CCGCGCCGCCGCGGTGCCGGGGTCGAGCGGGGGCGGGCCGGGGGAGGCCCAGGACGAGGTTCCGGGGGAGGTCGTGGTCACAGGATGTCCTCCTCGGTGACGGGATCGGAGGTCAATCCGGTTGATCCGGTTGATTCAGCCGATCCGGTCGGTCCGGTCGATCCGGCCGTTTCACCCGGTGGCCCGCCGTGGGTCCATGGCGTGTTCTCCGGCTCGGGGAGCCGGGCGCCGCCGCGCTGTTCGTGCTCGAACAGGGTGAAGCACACCCGGTCGCCCTTCTCCGGCAGCGATCCTTCCGCCGGTTCCTTGCCGCGGCCCATCTTGTCGAGGATCCGCAGCACGACCAGCGCGCTGCCGTCCCCCGGGACAGGGCCCCCGTTTTCCCCGGACCCACCGGACTCGTCGTGTCCGGCGTATCCGGCGAACTCGGCCGCCTGCGGTTTGCCGCCCAGGGAGCGGAACACCTTCGCCCGCTCACCCAGATGCGGCCGGTCCTGCGTGCGGACCGTGACCAGCGGGCGGGGGCTGGGGCGTTTGCCCTCGCTGTGCGTCATGACCACCTCGACGACCTCGCCCACCAGCGCCTCTCCGGCCAGCCGCCGTCCCGCCATCACCAGCGGGTCGTCGAGCGCCTCCTGTGCCTCCAGGCGGGCCTGTTCGCGCTCGCGGGTGGCGAGTTTGTTCGCGGCGGTCACCGCGTCGTCGTGGCGCGGCTGCGGCGGCTCACCCGCGAGGACCCGGTCGCGGTGCCCGGTGAACGACCACCGGTCGCGCGTCCACCGCTCCTGGACCCGCGCGCCCTCGGGCAGCTCCCGCAGCAGGTCGAGGCCGCGCCAGACCGCGTGCCAGGTGGGCAGCGTCCGGGACGCCACCAGCTCCCGGACGGCTCGCTCGGCGGCGGTGACCTCGCCCAGCCGGTCGTCGGCCTCCAGGCCGTCCTCGGCGGCGGCGAACGCCGTACGCGCGCGGTCGTAGCGGTCGATGGCCGGGGCGAGCAGCTTGTTGTCGAACGCCGGGTCGGTGGCGGGACCGGCCGGCGGGCAGCGCAACTGCCCCTCCCGGTCCCGGTCCAGCTCCGCCGCGAGTGCCGCCCCCGCGCCGGAACCGCCGCCGGGCGGGTCGATCCAGGCGAGCAGCGTGCCCAGATGCTGGTCCTCCATGCCGGACTGGCCGGTCGCCCAGTGCCGGGACAGCAGATCGGTCATGGCCAGGAGCAGCGAGGAGCCCGGCACGCGCGCCCGCTCCCCGTAGTGCGTCAGCCACCGCCCGAGCAGCGGCACGCGCGGGGGCGCCGGATAGGGCGCCTCCGGGTCCTGCTCCGCCGTCCGCCGGAACCGGGTCGAACGGCCCAGCAGCCGTACGTACGCCACCCCCGCGCGGTTCGGGACGATCAGCTGCGGGGCGTCCGCGCACAGGTCGACCTCGACCTTGACCCGCTTGCCGGTCTCCGGGTCGGTCTCGGTGCGCTCGGCGGCCTCGACCGACTCCGCGTGGGCGTCGACAGAGGGCAGGACCACGTCGGCCAGCTCGGCGAGGAACGCGAACCGCAGCTCCCGGTCGCGCGGCTGCGCCACGGTCAGCAGCCGGGGCGCGTCCCGGTCGGTGCCGACCAGCGCCCCGAGCGGCGCACCGGCCTCACCGGCGGTGGTGAGCGGCACGAACACCAGCGGGTGCGCGGACAGCTGCCGGTGCCGGACGGTGGCGGCGGGCTGGGCGCGCCCGGTGTGCACGGCCTCCAGCCGGGCGAGCGTCGAGATCAGCGACATACGGCGCCCTCGCTCTCCGGGCTCCCCGCGCCCGGCGTCCCGGTCACCGGCCCGACGACCGTGAGCCGCCGTGCCGCCGCCTCGCCCAGCGCCTCCGCCCGCAGCCGCGCCGCCCGGCGCAGCGCGATGACCGTGGGGTCGTGCGGATCGTGCGGGTCGTGCGCGTCAGCCGGGCCGTCCGGGCCGTCCGGGTCGCCGTACGCGCCGCGGGCCGCCGCCAGGACGCCCTCCACGTCGGTCAGGGCGCCGAGTTCGGCGCGCAGCGGGCGGCCGAGGGCGGTCACCGCGCCGGCCTCGCGGGCCCGCGCCCGGCAGTGGAAGGCCAGCTCGCAGGCCGACAGACACTCGGGCGCGTAGGCCGCCGGGACCGACTCGACGGACGCCACCAGCTGCTCGGCGGGCAGCTCGGGGGCGAAGCAGGTGCCCTCGGGGAGGGCGGCGGCGATCTCGTCCAGGCGGGTCAGCCGGCGCAGCTGGCGGGCGGTCACCGCGCGCTGCTTGCGGACGTCGACGGCGGAGGCGGTGGGCAGGTTGGAGAAGTCCCTGGGACAGACCAGCAGCACCTGGTGACCCACGCGCGGGGCGGGGTCCAGGCGCGCGGCGACCTCCTCCAGCGCCAGCACGTACACCGCCGCCTGGCGGGCCGCCGCGCCCACCTTCGCCGGGTCCGCCGAACCGTCCAGCATCGGGAAGGACTTGATCTCCACGACCGTCCAGTGCCCGTCCGGGTGCACCACCACCGCGTCCGGCTCCAGGAACGCGGGGGCGCCCGCCACGTCCAGGGCGAGCATCGGATGGTCCAGCAGTGTCCACGCCCCGGCGGGGGTGGCCGCGCGCAGCGCCAGCGCCGTACGCGCCGCGCGGCCCTCGGGGCCGGTCGCCGACAGGTCGGGCACGCGCGCGGAGGCGGGCGGTTCGGCGCCCGCGTCGAGCGTGCGGTGCACCAGGCCCAGCAGCTCCGCGCCGCCGTCCGCATTGACCCGGGCCTCGAAGGCGTTGCCCCGCGCGAAGGCGAACTGGGACTGGCCGAACACCGACGGGGAGCCCAGCGCGCTCGCCAGCTTCGCCTTGTTCACCCCGGCGCCGTCCAGGATCGCCCGGCGGGAACAGCCCGGGTTGGCGGCCAGCGCCGCCAGGGCGCGCGCGTCCATAGCCTTGGCCGGGACGCCCGGGCCGCGCAGCTCAGCGAGCCTTGCCCACGCTCTCGGCCTCGCCGCTGCGGGAGAGTTCCCATCCCGCGACGCCGCCGGCTCCTGGGTCCGCGGGGGCGGAACCCGGTCCGGTTGGTGACTCGCGCTGCCGTGGAATTCGTTCACCCGTGGAAGTCTGGCATCCACCACTGACAACCGGGGCCCGCGCGGCCCACGAGCCCCAAGCCAACGCCGGGTACCGGGCCGTGACGGCCGCCCCCAGCCGGTCCGCGGCCCGCAGCACGTACGGCGTCAGCAGCAGTCCCGCGCCCATCACGAGCGCGCCCGCGACCGCGTCCAGGAAGTAGTGGTTCGCGGTGCCCATCACCACGACCGTCGTCACCAGCGGATAGAGCACCGCCGCGGCCTTCGTCAGCCGGGTCCCGCCGAACCGCCACAGGATCACCCCGCACCACAGCGCCCAGCCGACGTGCAGACTCGGCAGCGCCGCGTACTGGTTCGTCATCGCGCCCAGCCCGCGCGGCGCGCTCGCCTCTCCCGCCCACCAGCCGTACGCGCTGTACTGCGCCATCGTGTCGACGAACCCGTAGGAGGGGTCGAGCAGCCGGGGCGGGCAGGTGGGTATCAGGGTGAAGCCGATCAGGCCGATGAAGGTCGAGGTCATCAGCCAGGTGCGGGCGGCGCGGTAGCGCACGGTCCGGGAGCGGAACAGCCAGATCAGGATGGCCGGGGTGAGCAGGTAGTGCAGCGAGGCGTACCAGAAGTCGGCGGGTATCCCGATCCATGGCTCGCGGGTGAACAGCCGGTTGAGCGGATGCTCGGCGTTGAGCCGCAGCGCCTTCTCCAGACGCAGGATCGCCAGACCGTGGTCGACGGCCGTGGACTCGTCGCCCCGGGCGAGCAGCCGGCCCGCGGAGTAGCAGCCGTACACGAGCAGAAGCAGCGGCAGCTCGGTCCACCAGCGCGGGCGGGGTGCTGAGGACGCCTCGATGCCCGTACTGTCGGAATGCGGCATCCGATCGCCCTCCCCCTCGTCCCGGTCGTGTCACTTTACGGCGTACACCCGCAGCTCCGATGGGGCACTCCAGCCCGGGAAGACGCAGAGATCTCCCGCCGGGTTGCCCTATATGGGCGTAGGCGATGATGGAGGAAGCCGTCCGGCTTCTCGCCCCGCGACACCCGGGCGACACCCCGGCGACAAGCCCACGACACCGCCACGACACCCCCCGGCGCTCCTCGGACGCCCGGCATTCCGGAAAGGCCCCCGCCATGGCACCGCGCATCCTGCTGGCCCGGCACGGACAGACCCAGTGGTCACTGTCCGGCAAGCACACCGGCAGGACCGATGTCCCCCTCCTGGAAGAGGGCCGGCGCGGCGCGAAGCTGCTGGGGGAGCGGTTGCACCGGCCGCCCTTCGAGGGCCTCGCGGACGCCGAGGTCCGCACCAGCCCGCTCGTCCGCGCCCGCGAGACCTGCGAACTCGCCGGCTTCGGCGACCGCGCCACGCCCTGGGACACGCTCCTGGAATGGGACTACGGGGCGTACGAGGGCATGACCCCGCACGAGATCCAGGCCGTCCGCCCAGGCTGGCTGATCTGGCGCGACGGCGTCCCCGACGGCGAGACCACGGCCGACCTGACCTCCCGCGCCGACGAGATCGTCGCCTGGGCCCGCTCGTCCGACCGCGATGTCCTGGTCTTCGCCCACGGCCACATCCTGCGCGCCCTGGCAGCCCGCTGGCTCGGCCTCCCCCTCCTCTTCGCCGCCCGCATCAAACTGGCCCCGACCTCCCTCTCCCTCCTGTCCTGGGCCTACGACGAACCGGCCATCGAGACCTGGAACGACCGGGGGCACCTGGGATAGCACCGAGCGGGTCCCCCGGCCCCTTCGAACACGCCGTCGACGGCAGCCGTGCAGCTCGGTTTCCCGGGCCGCGCGGACAGAAAGACGAGCGACCACCCGCGACCCGCCTTTCCCGCCCGCGCGCGGGCGGCCCTCTGGAGGGTCATCCGCGCGGACGAGCGTGGGGGAGTGGGTGCCGACGGGGTTGGCCGCGGGTGTGTCGCTGTTTCTGCGGCTGGGCGCGGTGCCCATGGCTGCCGCCCGGTCGGCCGCAAGCCCCCCACCCATGCGGCACCCGCAGGTGACCCGCTCGCCCCGCGCGGCAGCCAGCAGGCGACCCGCCCGCCCCGCGCGGCGGTGCCGGGAAAACGCCCCCGCTCGGACGACCGCAACCACCCCCGACCCACCCACAGCCACCGACAAGCAACGCGACGCCCCTGCCCCCACCCTCCACCCCACCCCTCAAACCGCCCGCGGCAGCGCAGCGTGTCGCTCCAGGAAGTCCGACACACCCGACGCGCGGCGGTGGGGGAGGAGGACCCGGGCCGTGCCGGCGAGCATGGTCTGGATGCGGGAGGACTGGACCTGGTGGAGGAGGGCGAGGACGCTGAGGCCCGCCTGGGCGGCTTCGTCGGGGCGGCCGCCGCGGGCGAGGTCGTCAGCGAGTTCCGCGGTGTACAGGGCGATGTTGCGGGTGAAGTGCGGGTCCTGGAGATGGGCGGCCCGGCGGGCGTGCCGGGCGGCGCGGGACCAGTCGCCGAGGGTCGACCAGCACTGTGCCTCAAGGCCCTCCAGCTCGGCCTCGCCGTAGAAGGTCATCCACTCCGGGTCGGCGTCGCAGGCGCCCCGTTCGAAGAGGGCCTGCGCGCGGGCCAGGGCCTGGGCGCAGCCGGTGCGGTCGGCGAGCCCCGCCCAGCCGCCCGCCTCCCGCAGCGCGAGCAGCGACATCAGCCGCGCGGAACCCAGCGGGCGCGCGATGCGCTGCGCGGCCTGCGCCGTCCGCACCGCCTCCCGGGGCCGCCCGGCGTCCCGCGCGAGGAACGCCGTGTTGCAGAACGCGTGCGCCTCCAGTCCCGCGTCCCCGGCCACCCGCGCGGTGGCCAGCGCCTCCGCGTAGTGCGAGCGGGCGTCGTCGAACCGGCCCGAGTCATGCGCCAGCCAGCCCACCGAGATGGCCAGTTCCCCGGCGCCCGAGTGCAGCCGGTCGGCGGTCGCCTGCCGGGTCGCGCCCGCGTCCAGCAGCGCGTAGGCGGCGCGCAGCGGGGCCGCCGCACGCCGGTAGAGACCGTCGGCGCCGTGCCGGTCGTCCAGCAGCCGGATCCTGCGGACCGCCTCCTCCAGGGCACCCGCCTCGCTCGCCCCGGCCCGCGGCCCGGAACGCTGCGCGGCGAGGGCGCCGGGTGCCAGGGCCAGCGGCCCCAGCGAGGCGGCGGCCACGGTGACGCCACCGCCGGTCATGAACGCGCGACGCAGCACGTCGCTCTCCTCGTAGTCGTGGTGCCATGCGTACGGGTCCCGTGCCCCGCCCGTCGGATGCTCCCCCCGCACCTCACCCACCTCCCGCGCCGGGCTCGCGCTGTGCGCGGGGGACGCCCGGGGCGTCGTACGCGCTGCCCGGCCGCGGACGGACGAACGGGGAGCGAAGCCCAGGTCGGTCAGCGTCCGGCCGGGGAACAGGTGCAGGAACACCCGCTCGTACGCGTAGTTGGGGCAGCGGATCTCACCCGCCTCGACCCGGCCGATGTAGCGCGCGTCACAGCTGACCTGCTCGCCGATCTCCCGCGCGGCCCGCCGCACCTCCGCGGCGAACTCGGCCGGTGAGCGCCGCCCGCGCAGTCGCCGGAAGGCGAGGTTCGGCCGCGGTGGCCGTGGGGGCTGGGACGAGGTCACCGTTGACGACGTCATGGCCGGGTCCTCTCATGCGAACCGTCGAACCCTGCCGGATGTGAGGAGAGTTGACCTATTGGTCAGGTTTGCCAGGATGGTGCCCCTGTGGTCCGGCGGCACGAACGTACCCCCGTGGGGGGTCCGCCACGCGGTGTTTGGCTACAAACCGGATATCTCATCCGTGATCTGCCATGAACTGCCATCCTTTGCGGCGCACTTCCGGCGTAGCCGTTGACGCTCCGCCGCGTTGAACCCTGCGGACCGGGAGCCACCCGACTCCCGACCGCATGCCCAAGGAGGTTCGTGGTGGAGGCCGGGATGGAGACCAGGCAGAGTATCGATTTCCGTGGTGCGCGGAGTGCGAGAGGTGTGCACAGCGCGCCGCCGACCGAGTGGGACCTCGTGACCGTCCCCGCGCGGCAGGGACTTGAGGCGGTCGACATCCTGCGCCGGGGCGCCTGCGAGGCGGTGGGCCCCGTCCTCCACGACGACGGCTGCGACACCCTCGGCTTTCTGGTGCCGCCCGGCACCGCCGCCGCCTGGGACGTCCCCGGCAGCACCTGTACCGAGACCGACGGCCGCGGACTGAGCGTCGCCGCCCCCGAACCCCCCGCCGACGGCTCCGGCTGGCTGCTGCCCCCCGGCGACACCGACCGCGCCACCGACCCGGCCGTGCTGCGCGAGGCCCTCGGCGAGGCGGCCCGGCTGATCGCGGCGGCGGACAACTGCCGCTGACGACAGACCGTACGGGCCCCCAGGCCGTACGAGCCGCAGGCCGTACGAGCCCCAGGCCGGACCGGACGCCCACGACCCGGCGTCCCCCGCCCCGGTGTCCCCCGCCCCGGTGTCCGTGACCGGACGCCGCCGACCCGGCGTCCCCGACCCGACATCCACGACCCCGTATCCGACCCCATATCCGGCGCCGCCGACCCCGCGCACATGACCAGGTGCCCAGGACGGGCGCCGCCCCCCACCCCCTGGGACACTGGCCCCATGGGAAAGTCCAGGAACACGCCCCGGCGCCGACCCGCCGGGGCCCTTGTCGAGACCGTCGACGGCGGGCTCGCCGAGCTGATCCCGGACCGGGAGCGGGCGCGGGCCTGGACGCTGCTGATCGACGGGGCACCGCAGTCCCACGTCGATCTGGACGACCCGGCGTTCCTCTCCTTCGAGTACCAGCGCCGCCTCGGCCATGTCATCGACCTCGCCGCCCCGCCCGGCACCCCCCTGAAGGCGGTGCATCTGGGCGGCGGTGCCCTCACCCTGGCCCGCTATCTCGCCGCCACCCGCCCCCGCGCCACCCAGCAGGTCGTCGAGCGGGACGCACCCCTCGTCGAACTGGTCCGGCGCGAACTGCCGTTGGCGGCCGGGGCCCGGATCCGGGTCCGGTCGGCCGACGCGCGCGAAGGACTCGCCAAGGTCGCCGACGGATGGGCCGATCTGATCCTGGTGGATGTGTTCAGCGGCGCCCGCACCCCCGCCCATCTGACCTCCACCGAGTTCCTCGACGAGGTCCGCCGGGCGCTGCGGCCGGGCGGCCTGTACGCCGCGAACCTCGCCGACGGGCCGCCGCTCGCCCATCTGCGCGGCCAGATCGCCACCGCCGCCGCCCGGTTCACCGAGGTCGCCCTGATCGCCGACCCGGCGGTACTGCGCGGCAAGCGGTTCGGCAACGCCGTACTGGTCGCCTCCGACCTGCCGCTGCCGCTCGCCGAACTCACCCGCCGCGCCGCCTGCGACCCGCACCCCGCCCGGGTGGCGCACGGCCGCGAGCTGACCGGCTTCACGGGCGGGGCGCTCCCGGTGACGGACGCGGCGGCGGTGGCGTCACCGGCACCACCGCCGTCCGTCTTCCGATAGGTCAGAGCGCGCGGGCCCGGGTGAGCCGGAGCGGCCCGCTCACGTCGTGCGATAGGCGTCCAGGATCGTCTGGCCGAAGGCGTTCCCCTGCCGGTCCCGTACCGTCGCCCGCAAGGACACCGACCCGCCCGCCGCCGGGTTCGTGACGGTCACCGCCCCCTGCCGGACGGCCGCCGGACGCCAGGTCCCGCCGTCGTCGTACGACACGGACACGGACAGCGAGGCGAGGCCGCGGCCCGCCGCCGAACCCGCCACGGTGACCGGGATCAGCTGCCGCGCGCCCGCCGGTGCCGTGGAGTCGAGCGCCAGTTCGGGCGCGTACCGGACGACGCTCGCCGGGACGGCGGTGGGGGACGACGTGTGGGCGGAGGTGAACTCGGCCTGCCAGGTCACCTCGGAGGTGACCGAGGCGATCGCGGCCGGGCGGGCGGCCGTCGTGACCAGCCGGTAGCGGGCCTTGCCGGGCGGCAGCTGGAAGCGCGCGGAGTCGAGCGGGCCGTCGGCGGTGGCGAGGAGACGGCCGTCGCGGTAGAGACTGGTGGTCGTCGCGGCGAGGTCGTACAGGCTGCCGCCCGCGTGGCCCGCCCCGTCGGTGAAGGGGGCGATCGAGCCGCTGAGCGTGTCCCCGTCGCGGACCAGTCCGCCCCCGCCGGTCCCGGCCCCCAGCGCCGGGCCGAACACGCCCGTGTTGACCGTCTCCGTACGGCTCTCGCCCGGCCGGTACGCGCGGGCGGGGATCTCGTACTGCGTCTGAAGGCTCCCGTTGGTCGTATCGCGTTGCTCGGAGCGGGCCGACCAGGTGTAGTCGCCCTGGAGATAGACGGTCCGCGTGTTCGGCAGGTCGCTGTAGTAGCCGACGCCGGAGGTGCCGGTGCCGGGCAGCAGCGTCCAGTTCACGCCGGTCGCGCCCGCCACGGAGGAGCCCTGGCGCAGGGTCAGCTTCGCCAGGTCGGCGGCGGCGACGTGCTGGACATGACCGGTGTAGAAGCTGTCGGGCAGGGTGTGGGCGAGGTGGTACTCGCTGCCGTCGCCGCCGGTCCAGTGCGAGACGAAGTACGAGGTGACCTCGCCCGGCGTGGGCGGGTCGCCGATCAGACCGGTGCGAGCGCCCGTCAGGCTCGCCGGCAGACCGATGCTGGAGGACGCCTCCAGGCCGCCCGAGCGGACCACCGTCGACATGAAGGTGGCGTAGCCCCTGGCCCCCGGATCGGGCAGGGTGACCTCGACCGGCCGGGCGTCGCGCGCGTCGAAGGCGATGGTCATGTCCCGGTCGACGGTCACCTTCGGGGCGACCAGGTTGTCGATGCCACCGGCCGCGAAGTGACGGCCGACCAGGGTGTAGTCACCGGCCGGGACCTCCACGGTCGCGGTGCCGTTCTCGCCCCTGACCAGCTCGAACACCCCATTGCCGAGCCCGGTGAGCCAGGCGGCCCAGCTGAAGATCCCGGGCGGCAGCCCGTCCCGGCCGGTGGCCTCGATGGTGACCTCGTACGTATTGCCCGCCCGGTCGAGACCACCCGCGCTGCGCACGCTCTGACCGTCCCCGGCGGCGGTCAGCGTCAGGCTGTACGCCCCGTCGGCCTCGCCGCCGACGCGCGTGTCGGCGGTGACCTCGACGCCCGCGGTGCCGCCCGCCGGGACGGTGACCCGGTCCGCGCCGAGGGTGAACAGGCCCTCGGGGGCCGGGCCGCCGTCGGGGCCGGTGGTGGCGGCGGTCAGTTCGAGGGTGACCGACGTGTCGCCGAGGTTGCGGTAACTGACCGTACGGGTCTGGGGCTCGTCGTCGGTGTGCGGCCACTCGGCGCGGCCGAAGTTCAGCGAGCCGGGCTCGGCGACCACGCTCTGGGTGGTCGCGCGGGTGAGGTCGATCCGGCCCGTGCCCTGCTCGTACGCCGTACCGTCACCGGGCAGCGCCGAACCGGTCAGCAGGGCCTTGACCTGGGCGCCGCTCCACTCCGGGTGACGCTGCATCAGCAGGGCCGCCGCGCCCGCGACATGCGGGGTGGCCATGGAGGTGCCGTTGAGGGTGACATAGCCGGGCGCCGGGTGCGGGGCGTCCGGCCGGGTGCCCTCGGCCGAGGCGGCGGTGATGGCGACGCCCGGCGCGGTGACATCGGGTTTGACGCCGCCGTCCATGCGCGGCCCGCGCGAGGAGAAGTCCGCGAGCTGGTCCAGCTTGTCCACCGCGCCCACGGTCAGCGCGGCCTCCGCGACCCCGGGCGAGGCCAGCGTGCCCGCCCCCGACCCGGCGTTGCCCGCCGCGACCACGAACAGCGCCCGGTCGGACAGCGCCTCCACGGCCTCTTCCAGCGGGTCGGTGCCCGGGGTGTCGGTCGCCCCGAGGGACAGGTTGACGACATCGGCGCCCTGCGCCACCGCCCATTCCATCCCGGCGACGATCCCCGAGGTCAGCCCGGAGCCCGCGGTGTTCAGCACCTTGCCGTCGAGGAGTTCCGCGCCGGGCGCCACGCCCTTGAAGCGGCCCTCGGAGCCCGCGCCGGTCCCGGCGGCCGTGGCGGCGACATGCGTGCCGTGCCCGTTGCCGTCGCGCAGGTCGGCGTCCGAGGAGAAGTTCTGCCCGGCGACCACCTGGCCCGCGAGATCCGGGTGCGTGGTGTCGATGCCGGTGTCCAGGACGGCGATCCGTACGCCGGTCCCGTCCAGGCCCGCCTCCCACAGCCCGGGGGCGCCGATCTGCGGCACGCTGGTGTCCAGGGCGGCGGTCACCACCCGGTCCAGCCGCAACGACGCGACGCCCGGGGCCAGTTCACTGCGGCCGTCCTCGGTGTCGGTGAGCGCGGACCAGGCCGCCGGTGTCTCCTCCGGCGCGACCACGACCGCCTCGCCGTCCACCGACGCCAGCTCGCGCACCTCGGCGTCCGTGCCCGCGTCCAGCCGGCCGCGTGCCGCCGGGTCCTCGGTCGCGTACCGGACCAGCACCGGGGCCCCGCCGCCCGCCACCTCGCCGTATTCGGGGCGGCTCAGCTCGGCCACGTCGAACAGCGCCAGATCCAGCGTGCCCGCGTCGATCAGCGGCTCGGCGTCGGCGGGCACGACATAGGTGTGCTCGCCGGTCCGGCCGATCTGGAGCGGGATGCCGGACCGGCCCTCGCCGGGCGTGACACCGACGGCGTCGCCCTGCGCGTCCAGGAGCACCTGATCGCCGGTGATCAGCGTCACCGAGCGGTAGGCGGAGGGGGAGAGTACGGGTACGGAGGCGTCCGGCGCGGCCATGGCCGGGGTGCCGGTGAGTCCCGCCGCCAGGAGCAGCGTGAGGGCAGCGGTGAACCGGCTTCTCGCGCGGGTTCTCGGGGATGCCAGCAAGGTCGTCCCTGTCTGTGGGTGGGGGCAGAGAGCAGAGTGACGTGGGTGACGTGGGTGACGTCAGTGCTGTACAGATCCCCAATTCCGTCAGCGAGTTGACGTATCGAAGGGGCGTCGGCGACCGGAAACGATCCCCTCGCGCAGGGCCGGCTCGCGGACTCGTACCGGATGTCGGTGTTTCGTAGCCGCCCGCAATTGACCGGTTCCAAAGAAAACCGGGGCACATCACCGGCTTCCGGAAGACCTCGAAAATGGCGGGTACTGTCCGCCCTCCGTCGCCGGAGGTGGCACGGCCGTAGGGGTGACAACGCGACGGACCCCGTCCCGCGCGATCGCTGGACGGGGTCCGTCAACTGCATCATCTGGAGCGCCGGGCAGGCCTTGCACCTGCATCTCCCCACAGGAAGTGGGGCGTCTTTCCTTGGACCACCAACGCACGGGCAGTGACCGGGTGTTCCGGGCGGCTGCTCTGTGATCAGCTTACCGTATTCCCGGAGTGCGAACGAACGACCGACCCCGGCGTGTCGCCCCCGATCGCCGCTAGTAGGTCTCGACATTCACCCGGGGCGGACCGTCGTGCCAGGTGCAGAACACCGACACCCGCTCCTCGCCCGACGCGAACTCCACCCGGATCCAGGTCGACGTGGGCCACACCTGCATCGACCAGCCGGTGGCGGGCGTCGCCGACACGAAGGACGCGGAGGTGTCGCCGATGTCGAAGACCGCCCGCCCGCCCTCGGTGTCGTAACTGCGGATCTCGCCGGAGGCGGCCGGGGCGGAGGCGGGCGGGGCGGAGGCCGAGGAGGGGGCGGCCGGGGAGGCGGACAGCTCGGGCGGAGCCGGGGGCTCGCTCGCGGCGGCCGGGCTGTCCGCCTCCTCAGACCCGCCCGAGGGCTCCGAGGACTCCGACGGGGTGGGCGTGGCCTGCGGATCCGGCGCCTCGGGGGACTCGGCGGCCACCGTGACCGATAGGGCGCGCGGCGGGTCGTACGCCGTCGCCACCATCACCGTATGGACGCCCCACCACGACAGCGTGACCGCCGCGCCCGTGGCGAGCGACCAAGCCAGAAGGTGTACGAATCCGCGCAGCATCGCGCCATAGTGCCTCACCCGCACCGGCGTTGTCCCACCGCTGCCCCGCCGCTGCCCCCTCGCTGTCCACAACGCGGGAGTTGTCCACAGGGGGCGGATGGGCGTCGCCCGTATGGCGTACGGTGCCGCGCATGGCAAGTGTGCTCGTGGTCGAGGACGACCAGTTCGTACGCTCGGCGCTCATCCGGCATCTGACCGACGCCACGCACACCGTGCGCAGTGTCGGCACGGCGCTGGAGGCATTGCGCGAGGTCGCCCATTTCCGCTTCGACGTGGTCATCCTGGACCTCGGACTGCCCGATCTGGACGGCGCCGAGGCCCTGAAGATGCTGCGCGGCATCACCGATGTGCCGGTCATCATCGCCACCGCGCGCGACGACGAGACCGAGATCGTGCGGCTGCTCAACGACGGCGCGGACGACTATCTGACCAAGCCGTTCTCCGTGGAGCACCTCTCCGCCCGGATCGCCGCCGTGCTGCGCCGCTCGCGGGCCACGACCGGGGAGGCCCCGCCCTCGCCGGTGCTGCGGGTGGGCGGCCTCACCGTCGACCCGCTGCGCCGCCAGGCCGAGCTGGACGGCCTCCGCCTCGACCTGACCCGCCGTGAGTTCGACCTGCTGGCGTTCCTCGCCGGGCGGCCGGGTGTGGTCGTACCGCGCCGCGAGCTGCTGGCCGAGGTGTGGCAGCAGTCGTACGGCGACGACCAGACGATCGACGTCCATCTCTCCTGGCTGCGCCGCAAGCTCGGCGAGACCGCGGCCCGGCCGCGCTATCTGCACACCCTGCGGGGCGTCGGGGTGAAGCTGGAACCACCGGGAGCGGAGCCGCCGCGATGAGATGGGCACTGGTCAAGGTCTCCCTGGCCGTCACGGCGATGGTCGTGGTCGCCTTCGCGGTCCCGCTCGGCCTGGTCATCAAGGAACTGGCCCGCGATCGCGCGTTCTCCAACGCCGAGCGGGACGCCGCCGAGATCGCCCCCGCGCTGTCCATCACCACCGACCACGAGCAGCTTCGGCGGGCGGTCGCGTCCGCGGGCTCCGGTGACCGGATGGCCGTGCATCTGCCGGCCGTCGACGGCGCGGCGGAGGCGGCCGGCATCGGCATGCGGCGCGCGCTGCCCGAGGACATCGAGTCCACCCGGCGGCTGGGCCGCGCCGCCACCGTCCAGGTCCCCGACGGCTCCGCCCTGCTCCAGCCGGTCGCGCTCAGCTCCGGGGAGATAGCCGTGGTCGAGGTGTACGTCGCCGACGCCGCCGTCGGCGCGGGCGTGCACACGGCGTGGACGGTGCTCGTGGGCGTCGGACTCGCCCTGATCGTCGGCTCGGTCGCGGTCGCCGACCGGCTCGGCGCCCGGATGGTGCGGGCCGCCCAGCGGCTGGTCGAGGGCGCCCGCGAACTCGGCGACGGCAAGCTCGGTTCCCGCGTCCCCGAGGAGGGCCCGACCGAACTGCGCCTCGCGGCCGTCGCGTTCAACTCCATGGCCGACCAGGTCGTCCAGCTGCTCGCCAACGAGCGGGAGCTGGCCGCCGATCTCTCCCACCGGCTGCGCACCCCGCTGACCGTGCTGCGGCTCAACGCGGCCTCGCTGGGCGAGGGACCGGCCGCCGAGCAGACCCGCGCGGCCGTCGCCCAGCTGGAGCGCGAGGTCGACACCATCATCCGCACGGCCCGCGAGGCCAAGCCGCAGACCGGCGCCGCCGGGCCGGGCGCCGGGTGCGACGCGGCCGAGGTGGTGCGTGAGCGGATGGTGTTCTGGTCCGCGCTGGCCGAGGACGAGGGCCGCAAGTGGCGGGTGGCGGGCGCGGACACGCCGGTACGGATACCGGTGGTCCGCGCCGATCTGGCCGCCGCGCTCGACGCACTGCTCGGCAATGTCTTCCGGCACACCAAGGTGGGCACCGCCTTCGCGGTCGACCTGCACAACGGCGAGGACGCGGTGATCGTCCTGGTCTCCGACGCGGGGCCGGGCATCGCCGACCCCGAGGCGGCCATGGCCCGGGGCCGGGGCTCCGGCGCCGACGGCTCGACCGGGCTCGGCCTGGACATCGTGCGCAGGCTCGCCGAGTCCACCGGCGGGGACGTACGGATCGGCTCCTCCGTGCTCGGGGGCACCGAGGTGCGGGTCTGGATCCAGCTCGCCGGGCACCGCCCGGAGCGGCGAGGGCATCGCGGGGGTGTGCGCAGACGCCGCCCGCGCCGGCTGGTCCCGACCTTTAACCGCTCCCGATCCCTTCCTTAAGCCCACCCTAAGAATCCCAACTCGCGCCCGTTACAGGGTATTTGCCGGGTTCCGCTTAGATAGCGTATGCCCTGTTCCCCCAAGGGCATCGCCTCGGCGCCCCGACCTCCCCTGGCAATGGCGCCCTGACACGCCCGGACCCCGAGGGGAGTAGCGGGACGCGACACCTTCCCCCCCATTTGGTGTCGCGTCCCGTCCCCCAGCGACAGTCCCGCACGGCCCTCCAGCGATCCCGCGCAGCCACGCGCGCCGCCGTCGACTCCGACAGCTGAGATCACCGGCCGCCGCCACCGGGACGCCTTCTTCGCTGCCTCCCGGACGACGTGGCCCTCATCGGCTACGACCCACACCAGACACGACCTGCGACGAACACGACCTGCGACGGGCATGACGAAGGGCCGACCCGGTTCGACCGGATCGGCCCTTCGCCTTACGAGGGTGAGTGACGGGACTTGAACCCGCGGCCACCTGGACCACAACCAGGTGCTCTACCAACTGAGCTACACCCACCATGACCGGCGGTTGAGACTGTTGTCTCCCCGACCAGCCGAGAAAAAGTGTACAGGGTCCGAAGGGGTGCTCGCGCCCGGCTTTTCCGGGGGGTCCGCGAGGGGGCCCGATCCGGGTTACCGCGCAGGCAGGACGTGCTGTGCGGCGATCGCCCGCGCGGTCTCGGAGTCCGGGCCCGGCTGGGGCACGAAGATCGCCTGGCGGTAGTAGCGCAGTTCCGCGATCGACTCGCGGATGTCGGCGAGCGCGCGATGGTTGCCGTTCTTCTCGGGGCTGTTGAAGTACGCCCTCGGGTACCAGCGGCGGGCCAGTTCCTTGACGCTGGAGACATCCACGATGCGGTAGTGGAGGTAGCTCTCCAGCGTCGGCATGTCGCGCAGCAGGAAGCCGCGGTCGGTGCCGACGGAGTTGCCGCACAGGGGGGCCTTGCCCGGCTCCTTGACGTGTTCGCGTACATACGTCAGGACCTGTTCCTCGGCGTCGGCGAGGGTCGTGCCGCCCGGCAGCTCGGTGAGCAGTCCGGACGCGGTGTGCATCTCCCGTACCACCTCCGGCATCGTCTCCAGGGCGGAGTCCGGCGGACGGACGACGATATCCACGCCCTCGCCGAGCACATTCAGCTCGGAGTCGGTGACCAGGGCGGCCACCTCGATGAGCGCGTCGTCGGACAGCGAGAGGCCGGTCATCTCGCAGTCGATCCACACCATGCGATCGTTCATGCGACCACCCTACGGCCGACGTCGGCACCTGCGATGCCCGCGGTACCACCGACCCTGAGCGGACGCCCCCGGGGCCCGGCCGCTTTCACGTCGCCGGACACGCCGAGGGCGCGGACACCTGGTCCGCGCCCTCGGCGCCTTCAGCGGGACTTCCCCGCGCTCACATACCGCTGCGCTGCCCCGGCAGACTCGCCAGCGGTGCCCCCGCGCCCAGCGCGCTCGCCGCCGCGGTGCGGCGGGACTGGAGCGGGACCGGTGAGTCCGGGTGGAGGGCGTGGGGCGGGGCGAGGTGGGCGGTCGTGGGCGGGAGGGAGGACGGTGAGCCGTGGTCCGGTTCGGACGGTTTGTCCGACTGGGGACGGCGGGCCCGGTACGCGGCGCGGTAGGCCGCCGGGGACGAGCCGAGCTGGCGGCGGAAGTGACCGCGCAGGGCCACCGGGGAGCGGAAGCCGCAGCGGCCCGCCACCTCGTCCACCGAGTAGTCCGACGTCTCCAGCAGCCGCTGCGCCTGGAGCACCCGCTGAGTGATCAGCCATTGCAGCGGGGCACTGCCGGTCAGCGACCGGAACCGGCGGTCGAAGGTCCGTCGGCTCATGTACGCGCGGGCCGCCAGCGTCTCCACGTCGAACTGCTCGTGGAGATGCTCCAGCGCCCAGGCGACGACCTCGGCGAGCGGGTCGGCGCCGATCTCCTCTGGTAAAGAGCGGTCCAGGTAGCGTTCCTGGCCTCCGCTCCGGCGTGGCGGCACCACCAGCCGGCGGGCCAGTGCCCCGGCGGCCTCGTTGCCGTGGTCCGTGCGCACGATGTGCAGACACAGATCGATTCCGGCGGCGGTACCCGCCGAGGTCAGTACGTCGCCGTCGTCCACGAAGAGTTCTCGGGGATCGACGTGGACCGACGGATAGCGCTTGGCCAGCGTCGGCGCGTACATCCAGTGGGTGGTGGCCGGGCGGCTGTCCAGCAGGCCCGCCGCCGCGAGGACGAAGGCGCCGGTGCACAGCCCGACGATCCGGGCGCCTTCCTCGTGGGCCCGGCGCAGCGCGTCGAGCGCGTCGTCCGGTGGCGGGGAAGTGATCGAACGCCAGGCCGGCACGACGACCGTGCCCGCCCGTGAGATCGCTTCCAGGCCATGCGGCGCGCTGAGTTCCAGGCCCCCGGTGGTCCGCAGCGGGCCGTCCTCGCCGGCACAGACCAGCAGGCGGTAGCGCGGCACACCGGCGTCCTGGCGGTCGATTCCGAACACCGACAGCGGTATGGAACTCTCGAAGATGGGGCCGCCGCTGAACAGCAGCACCGCGACGATCTCCTTGCGCCGCCGCCCGGTCAGTTTCCGGGTCGCGGCTTCCGGCGCGGCAGTGGAGTCGTGGCTCATACTGCTAAGCCCCCCTCGGTGGTCGCGGCTCCTCGGTTGTGTCGCTCCTGCACGTTTCCCCTCGGTCCTGCACGAGTCCCCCGCCATACGACAGTCAAGATCGAATCTACTGGGTCCCGCACCGCGGGTGTGACCGGATTGCCACCCCTGCGGATTGTCGACTTGGCAACTTGGCGTAAAGCATTCGATCACGAAGCGTTGCACTCCCGGGACGTGCAGGGAAGTGCGCCTTGTCGCGGTGGCCAATCCGCGTAGGGTGCGGAAGCCGCCTGAGACCCTTTCCGTGCAGGTCGAACGGGGCGTGGAGGGTGGTCAGACCAGTGGATGCACGGGAACCAGAAGTTGGCTGAAAAGATACGGGCCGGTGCGCGGAAACCGGTCAGTCTGCGTCAGCCCGAGAGGCCGTTCCCGCCCGGGTGGCGTGGAGTCTCCCAGGCGTGCGGGGGGTTCCCGGCGGCTCCGGGGGCGGTTCCCCGCCCCGCTCCCGCCTGTCGGGCGGGGGGCGGCGGGCCCTCGACCGGGTGCCGGTGAGGGCTGGGTGACGGCTCCTTGCCCGGGTGCCGGGGAAGGCTGGGTGACGGCTCCTCGCCGGCCGTCGCGCGGGCGCGGCGCTCCGAGCGGCGCAGCAGCACCCGGCACGCTCCGGTGACCGCGGCCAGCCCCAGCGCCGTACCGGCCGCGCCGGCCAGGGAGGTGCCGTACCAGAGCAGGACCAGGGGGACGAGGGTGCAGCTGAAGACCGCCCAGCGCACCACGTCCCCGGCCGGGTCCGCCGCCGCGCCCGGTGCCGCCGGGGGCGGGGTGCGCGGTGCGGGCGAGGGGTCCTGCGGGGCCGGGGCCCGGCGTGAGGCGCCCGCGGCGCCGCCGGACGCCAAGGAGGGGGAGGAAGGGGCGGGGGTGGAGGGGGCGGCTGGGGCGGTACGGGGTGCGGACATGGCGTGCTCCCTGTGGCATGGTTCACGCACTTCAACGTCCGCGTCCCGGGACGGTCACTGTCAGCGAGCGGGACGGGCGGTCACCCTTGCGCGTCAGCGAATCCTGTGCAAACCGCCTGTACGGGGCAGCAACCATTGCGTGACGGGCGCCCCCTCGTGCATGCTCCACGAAACCCGCCGGGCAGCCGTGCGGGAACTGGGCGAAGGAGGCGTGCCGCCGTACCCTTGCGGGTATGGGGTTGGGAAGATGTTTCCCGGACACAGCTCGGACGACACAGTCGTCTCTCCCCTATGAAGGATCACAACGCCGAGACAGCCATGGCCGGTCACGAATTCTCCGAACCCGCGGACCGCAAGCGGCCCGTCGCCGACCACACGGCGGCCGATCCCCTGGCGGCGGAAGAGCCACGCCATGCGTGCGACCCTGCCTTCAAGCACGGCGTCGTCGTCGGCTTCGACGGCTCCACCTCCAGCGAGCGTGCCCTCGCGTACGCCATCGGCATGGCCCGGCGCTCCGGCTCGGGCCTGATCATCGTGCATGTCGCCAACCGGCTCCCGACCACTGTCTGGGCCGGCTGTGAGCCCCCCGTCTTCGTGGACGTCCCCGACCACCGCACCGAGGTGCTGGGGCTGGAGCTGGCCTGCGCGGACTATCTCGCCGAGGTGCCCTGGATCCTGGTCGAGCGCGGCGGCGACATCTGTCACGAACTCGAAGAGGTCGGGCGGGAGTACGAGGCGGACGCGATCGTCGTCGGATCCACGCACGGCATCGTGGGGCGGATGTTCGGCTCGGTCGCCGGACGGCTCGCCAAGCGCGCGAAGCGGCCCGTCGTCGTCATTCCGTAACTCGCCGTCGTCCCAGGTGAGATGGGCCGTTCCGGTTGCGCTCCGGGCTTTCCCCGGCTCGCCCAATCTACTCGCGCGTAGAGGTGTTTGTGCCTTTGTGAAGGGCATACATCGGGCACCACAACCGCACATGCATGAAGGGAGCCCGCCGTGGACAACGCTGTCTCCGCGGGAAGCGGAAACACTACTGTGGTCGGCCGACTCGCCCTGGGGATCACCCTGCTGGCCTTCGGGTTCGGATTCACCGATGTGGTCGACGGCGTGTCGGCCACTGATGCCGCGTCAATCGCTCAGTACGTGGGCGGAGTCGCCCTCTTCGTCGTCGGGCTGCTGGCCTTCCGTGACCGTGACACGGCCTCCGGTACGGCCTTCTCGGTGCTCGGCGCCCTCTGGTTCACCTGGGCCGTCTCGGTCGGCGACCAGGTCTCGGCCAACGCGGCCGGACTGTTCCTGCTGCTGTTCGCCCTGGTCGCGCTGACCCTCACCCTCGCCGGTGGGGACCAGCTCGGACAGGTCGCGTACGGGCTGTTCTTCGTCTCCCTGGTGCTGCTCGCGATCGCGTTCCTCGCGGAGAACGACGGGCTGGCCAAGGTCGGGGGATGGGTCGCCGTCGCGGCGGGCGCGGTGGCCTGGTACGCGGCTACGGCGGTGCTTGCGCACTGGCCGACCGCGTTGCCGCGGCGGGCGGCCGGGCGGGGTGTGACGGCTGTCGGCTAGTCGCGTGGGCCGGGCCGGGTTCTGTGGTCCGGTGACAGTGAGCGAGCCCCCCGTGGCTGGTGGCAGCACGTGGGGGCTCGTTCCGTTGGGGGGCCTGTGCGGGTGGGTGGGGGCCGGTCGCGCAGTTCCCCGCGCCCCTTAGGGGCGTACTCCGGCCCGGCGATTCTCGGCTACTCCACCGTTACCGACTTTGCCAGGTTTCGGGGCTTGTCGATGTCTCGGCCCAGGGTCAGGGCCGTGTGGTAGGCGAGGAGCTGGAGGGGGATGCCCATGAGGATGGGGTCGAGTTCGTCCTCGTTCTTGGGGACCAGGAGGGTCTGGTCGGCCTTCTCCTGGGGCTGGTGGGCGACCGCGAGGATCTTGCCGCTGCGGGCCTTGATCTCCTCCATCGCGGCGCGGTTCTTCTCCAGCAGGTCGTCGTCGGGGACGATCGCGACCGTGGGGAGGGCGGGCTCGATCAGGGCCAGGGGGCCGTGCTTCAGCTCGGAGGCGGGGTACGCCTCGGCGTGGATGTAGGAGACCTCCTTGAGCTTCAGGGACGCCTCGCGGGCCACCGGATAGCCGCGCACCCGGCCGATGAAGAGCATCGAGCGGGCGTCCGCGTAGCTCTTGGCCAGCTGCTCGATCTCCTGCTCCTGCTTCATGATCTCGGCGATCTGGGCGGGGAGCTGCCGCAGTCCGGCGATGATCCGCTTGCCGTCGCGGACCGAGAGGTCGCGGACCCGGCCCAGGTGCAGGGCGAGCAGCGCGAAGGCGACCGTGGTGTTGGTGAAGCACTTGGTGGAGACCACGCAGACCTCAGGGCCCGCGTGCACGTAGATGCCGCCGTCGGCCTCGCGGGCGATCGCCGAGCCGACCACGTTCACCACGCCGAGGACCTTGCCGCCCTTGCGCTTCAGCTCCTGGACGGCGGCCAGTACGTCGTACGTCTCACCGGACTGGGAGACGGCGATGTACAGGGTGTCGGGGTCGACGACGGCGTTGCGGTAGCGGAACTCGGAGGCGGGCTCGGCGTCGGCGGGGATGCGGGCCAGCTCCTCGATGAGCTGGGCGCCGATCATGCCCGCGTGGTACGAGGTGCCGCAGCCGAGGATCTTGACGCGGCGGACCGCGCGGGCCTCGCGGGCGTCGAGGTTGAGGCCGCCGAGGTGGACCGTGGAGAAGCGGTCGTCGATCCGGCCGCGCAGCACCCGGTCCACGGCCTCGGACTGCTCGTGGATCTCCTTGTGCATGTAGGTGTCATGGCCGCCCATGTCGTACGACGCCGCTTCCCACTCGACCGTGGTGGGCTCGGACGTCGTACGGGTGCCCTCTGTCGTGTATGTGCGGAAGTCGTCGGCCTTCAGGGTGGCCATCTCGCCGTCGTCCAGCGTCACTATCTGCCGGGTGTGGGTGACCAGCGCGGCGATGTCGGAGGCGACGAACATCTCCTTCTCGCCGATGCCGAGGACGACCGGGGAGCCGTTGCGGGCGACCACGATCCGGTCGGGGAAGTCGGCGTGCAGCACGGCGATGCCGTACGTGCCCTCGATCAGGCGCAGGGTCTCGCGGACCCTGTCCTCCAGCTTCTCGGCCTGCGAGCGGGAGATGAGGTGGACCAGGACCTCGGTGTCGGTCTCGGAGAGGAAGACGACGCCGTCCGCCTCCAGCTTGCGGCGCAGGTCGGCGGCGTTGTCGATGATGCCGTTGTGGACGACGGCGACCTTGCCCTCGGCGTCCAGGTGCGGGTGGGCGTTGGCGTCGGAGGGGGCGCCGTGGGTGGCCCAGCGGGTGTGGGCGATCCCGGTGGTGCCCTTGAAGCGGGCCGGGACCTTGGCCTCCAGGTCGCGGACCCGGCCCTTGGCCTTGACCGTCCTGAGGCCGGCCGCCTTGGCGGAGGTGACGGCGATGCCCGCCGAGTCGTAGCCGCGGTACTCCAGGCGCTGGAGGCCCTCCAGGAGCAGCGGGGTGACATCACGCTTGCCGATATATCCGACGATTCCGCACATGTATGGATTTTCCTAGCCGTAGACGATGCGGCGCAGCTGACGGAGCGACAGCTCCGGGGGTGCCACCGCCCGGTATTTCAGGTCCGCCTCGATCCGCTCGAAGATCGCCGCGTTCACCAGGCCCTGGGCCTGTAGCTCGCGGTGGCGGCGACGGACGAACTCCACGGTCGTCTCGTCGAAGTAGGCGAGCACGTCCTGGATCACCCGCAGAGCCTCGCCCCGGTTCAGGGGGGTGGAGCGTGTCAGATGATCTACGAGTTCGTCGTGCACCCGCTTGATCCTGAAGGAGTGGCGAGGCTTTCGCAAGAATCCTGCCCGATTCCGGGCAGGGGCGTGTCACAGGCGTTTGAGGACCGCCTGTTTGGCCAGCGTGAACTCCTCGTCGGTCAGCACGCCCGCGCGGTGCAGCTCACCCAGCTCGCGCAGCCGCCGCAGCAGGGCGTCATGGTCGTCCGGGGTGGGGGTGGGGGTGGGGGCGGCTGGGTGTACGGGTGCGTCGGCCGGGGGTTGTGGGTGGCCGTCGGGTGAGGGTGCCGCCGGGTGCGCGAGCCGGGACTGGACGGCCGCCGCGATCAGCGCCATCAGGGGGTCCTTCTTGAAGCCCCACAGGTCCACCGCGTGGGGGTCGTACTTGGGCGGGGCCTTCGTCGGCGCGTTGCGCACGGTGAAGCGGAGGTAGCCGTTCTCCAGGCCGGCCGACGGGTGCCAGTCCACGGCCGTGATCTCGGTGACGGCGATGGTCCGGGGGCCGGCGGCGGACTTGGCCTCCTCCGTCTTCCAGTTCCACTCCAGCCGCACCTGCTCGCCGTCGAAGCTCACCTTGGCGTCCCCGGCCGCGAACGACAGCGGCACCGCCGGGCCCGTCAGCAGGTAGGCGTCCACCGGGTCGCCCGGCACCTGGTCCAGCAGCAGCGCGTTGCGGACCTCGTCCACGAAGTACTCGGCGACCCCGTACCGGTCGGACTCCACCACCAGCTGGTACGGGTCGTGCGGCTCGGCCAGCCGTCCGCCCGTGGCGATCTGGAGCGGGTCCGAACCGTCCCGCAGCCGCAGCCTGACCCGTCCCGCCCTGCGGCCCTGCTCGAAGGAGATGCCCGCCAGCGCGGCAAGGGGTACGACCCGCTCGCCGAGGGTCCTGCGCAGCAGACCGACGGATTTGTCCCGTCCGGGCGTCAGCCGCAGCGCGTCACCGTCGAACTCCCAGGTGCCGTCCTTCTGGATGATTTCCGCCATGACAGGGATTGTTCCACCGGAGTCGCGGCGGGTGGTCCCTGTCTTCCGGGTCGGGGAGCGGTCCACCCTTTTCCGTCGGGTTTCCGTCGGGCCGCTCGCTCAGCTGACCTTCTGGGCGTTCTCCAGGGCCTCCGCCAGGGCCTCCAGCGCCGGTGCGCACTTGGCGTAGGACAGGATCGGCTCGCCGTCCCGGGGGATCACCTGACCCGCCTTCACCGCGGGCAGCTGCTTCCAGGTGCCCTCCGTGATGTCGGCGGGCTGGATCGCCGAGGAGCGGTTGTCCATGAAGAGCACGTCGGCGTCGTAGGTGTTCGCGTTCTCCCAGCTCAGTGACTGGAACCAGCCGCCGGTGTCCGCCATGGCCGCGGCGGGGGGTTCCACGAAGTTCACGCCGAGGGACTTGTAGTACTCCAGGTCGATGGCGAGGTTGGAGCCGGAGACGTAGAAGATGTCCTGGCTCGCGGAACCGGCCAGCACCTTGATGTCGGGCTTGGCCTTGGCGGCGGCGCGCAGCCGGGCCGCCGCGTCCTCGAACCGCTTCTTCGCCGCCGTGACCTCGGCGGAGGCCAGATCGGCGCCGAGCGAGGCGGCCAACTCGGCCATCCGCTCCAGGGACTGGGTGAGCAGCCGGTCGTAGACGGAGATGCCGACACTGGGGGCGCCGAGGGCCAGGATCTTGTCCTTGGACTCGTCGGGGACGTACCAGAGGGTGCCCTGGTCGTCGAACATCGTGGAGATCAGGACGTCCGGCTGGAGCGCGGCGTACTGCTCGATGTTGAACTGGCCCCACTCG
The DNA here is from genome assembly GCF_042790455.1 of Streptomyces sp. NPDC056734. NCBI lineage: Bacteria > Bacillati > Actinomycetota > Actinomycetes > Kitasatosporales > Streptomycetaceae > Streptomyces > Streptomyces sp. NPDC056734. The sequence continues at coordinate 281,179 of NZ_JBHTZD010000002.1, read as the reverse complement.
TTGCCCAGGATGGTGACCTTGCTGATGTCGAGGTCACCGGCCTGGACGTCGGGCTCGCCGTCGGCGGTCTCGGTGGGGCCGAACACGCCCTTGACGGTGACACCGTAGTCGTGCAGGGCGGCGGCGACGCCGGTGAAGGCGACGACGGTGGCGGGGGTGCTGTCGGCCTGCGCGGTCTCGCCGCGGTCGTCCTCGAAGGACCAAGGGCCGGAGTTCTGGGCGTCGTCGGCGGGGTCCGACTCCACGGCGGTCGTGTCGTCGCCCCCGCAGGCGACGAGGACGGCACCGAGGCCGAGGGCGCCGCCGGCGGTGAGTATTCTGCGGCGGGTGAGGTGGGGGGCGTGGGTGTGGGCGTGAGGCATGGTGGGGCTGCTTTCGAACGGGGCGGGGCGTTCGCCGGGACATTCGAAGCAAGGTTAGCCTAACCTTCCTGTGTTCTCGGGGTGAGACTCGGCGACGGCCGCCGGTGCTGTGAGTGACATGGGAAGAGGCCATGCAGGAACCCGAACTCCAGGCGTCCGTGCGGAGGTCGCGCTGGCGGCGCTCCGTTCCCGTCTGCGTCAATCTGCTGCTCGGCGTGCCCGCCATGGTGCCGCTCCACTCGGCCTGGCTGCTGCTCACCGACTACCGGTCGTGCGCGTTCGACAACTCCCCGGTCGGTCGCACCGACTGCGGTGACATCAGTGTCATCGAGGGGGCCGGAGCGGCACGGGTGGGCCTGCTGTTCGTCGGTGGGCTCGGGCTGCTGTTGGTGCTCGCCGTGGACGTGTTCTTCCCCGCCGGGCTGGGATGGCACCGGCGGCGCTGGCTGACCGCGGCACTCGCGATCCCCGTCCCTTATCTGCTCACCGTGCTCGCCCTCGCCGTCTTCGACTGAGCGGAGGGGGTGCCGCGGTGGGATGAGTACGGGCGGGGATGGGGACGGGGAGTTCGCCGGTGAGCCCGGCGACCGGTCCGCGTCCGGCACGCCCGCCCGGGTGAGCGGGCGGGCCGCCGAGCGGGTGAGTGGGCGATCGGTGAGTGGGTGATCGGTGAGTGGGTGACCGCGCCGCTCAGGCCGGTCCGGCCTCCCCGCCGGGCGCCGGTCCGCCCCTTGCGCGCCAGAGCCGTACTGCCCCCCCGCACACTGCCCCCCGCACACCGCCCCGGACCCTCAGCCGGTCAGACCCAACTCCCTCGCGATCAGCATCCGCTGTACCTCGCTCGTGCCCTCGCCGATCTCCAGGATCTTGGAGTCCCGCCACATGCGGGCGACCGGGTACTCGTTCATGAAGCCGTAGCCGCCGTGGATCTGGGTGGCGTCGCGGGCGTTGTCGACCGCGATCGTGGAGGAGTACAGCTTGGCCAGGGCCGCCTCCTTCTTGAAGGGCTCGCCGTCGACCAGTCGGTACGCGGCGTCGCGCCAGGCCAGGCGGGCGGTGTGGGCCCGCATCTCCATGTCGGCGATCTTGAACTGGATGGCCTGGTACCCGGCGATCGCCCGGCCGAAGGCGTGACGTTCCTTCGCGTACTTCACCGATTCGTCGACGCAGCCCTGCGCCAGCCCGGTCGCCAGCGCGGCGATCGCGATCCGGCCCTCGTCCAGGATGCGCAGGAACTGGGCGTAGCCCCGGCCCTCCTCGCCCAGCAGGTTCGCGCGCGGCACCCGGACGTCCGTGAAGGACAGCTCCCGGGTGTCCGACGCGTTCCAGCCCACCTTCGAGTACGGGGCGGCCACCGTGAAGCCCGGGGTTCCCGACGGGACGATGATCGAGGAGATCAGCGGCTTGCCGTCGGGGGTGCGGCCGGTGACCGCGGTGACCGTGACCAGGCCCGTGATGTCCGTACCGGAGTTGGTGATGAAGCACTTGGTGCCGTTGATCACCCAGTCCTGCGTCGCCTCGTCCAGGCGGGCCGTCGTCCGGGTCGCGCCCGCGTCCGTGCCGCCGTCGGGCTCGGTCAGGCCGAACGCGCCCAGGGTCTCGCCGGAGCACAGTCCGGGCAGCCACCGGCGCTTCTGCTCCTCGGTGCCGAACAGATGCAGCGGCATCGCGCCCAGCGAGACGCCCGCCTCCAGGGTGATGGCCACGGAGGAGTCCACCCGGGCCAGTTCCTCCAGGGCCACGCCCAGTGCCAGATAGTCGCCGCCCATACCGCCGTACTCCTCCGGGAACGGCAGGCCGAACAGGCCCATGCGGCCCATCTCGCGGACGATCTCGTAGGGGAACTCGTGCCGCTCGTAGTAGTCGCCGATCTTCGGGGCGATCACGTCGTGCGCGAACTCCTCCACCGTGCGGCGGAGTTCTTCCAGTTCGGGGGAGAGACGGTGATTCATCTGGCTCATTGCTCCTGCTGGTCCGGGGCCCGGTCTTCGTGGGACAGGGCTCTGACGGTGCGGGACGGGCTGGGGCGGCCCAGTTGCCCGGCCATCCACACGCTGGTGGCGGTGAGGCGGCCGAGATCGACCCCGGTCTCGATGCCGAGGCCGCGCAGCATCCACACGAGATCCTCGGTGGCGAGATTGCCGGTGGCGGACCTGGCGTACGGGCAGCCGCCGAGGCCGCCCGCGGAGGCGTCGACGGTGGAGACGCCGTGCTGGAGGGCGGCCAGGGTGTTGGCGAGGGCCTGGCCGTAGGTGTCGTGGAAGTGCACGCCGATCGCGGAGGTCGGCACGCCCTCCTCATTGAGCTGGGCCAGCAGATCCTGGACATGGGCCGGGGTGGCCACCCCGATGGTGTCGCCGAGGCTCAGTTCGTCGCAGCCCATGTCGAGCAGGGCCCTGGCGACCCGGACCACCTGGTGGAGGGGGACCGGACCTTCCCAGGGGTCGCCGAAGCACATGGAGAGATAGCCGCGGACGTGCACCTTGCCGTCATGGCCGTGGCTCGTGTCCTTGGCGCGGCGGACCACCGGCTCGAACATGGCGAGCGCCTCGTCCACCGTGCGGTTGAGGTTGGCCCGTGCGAAGGACTCGGTGGCGCTGGCGAACACGGCGACCCGGCGGGCGCCGAGGGCCAGCGCCCGGTCCAGGCCGCGCCCGTTGGGCACCAGCACCGGCAGCTCCACCCCGGGCAGGTCGCCGAGGAGGGGGAAGAGCCGCTCGGCGTCCGCCAATTGGGGGACCCACTCGGGGTGGACGAAGCTGGTCGCCTCGATGGTGGTGAGTCCCGCGTCGGCCAGGCGGTGGACGAACTCCGCCTTGATCTCGGTCGGGACGGTCACTTTCTCGTTCTGAAGGCCGTCGCGGGGGCCCACCTCATGGATACGGACCCGGGCGGGGAGGTCGGGGGCGGGGACGACCATGGGGAGGCCGGGTTCGGGGGTGGTCATGAGGTTGCCTCTCCACTGGCGGGAGGCCGCTCGCTCGCCTCCGGCTCGATCACCGCCAGCACCTGGTCCATCGCCACGGTCGCCCCCGGTGTCACCTCCAGCTCGGTGACCGTCCCCGCGTGCGGTGCGGAGATCACGTGCTCCATCTTCATCGCCTCCACCACCAGCAGACTCTGACCGGCGCTCACCGGGTCCCCGACGGCGACCTTCACCACCGTCACCGTGCCCGGCATCGGGGCGGTCAGCGAGTCGGCGCCGGAGCGGGCGGCGCCGGTCAGCGACGCGGCGACGGGGTCGTGGTCCCGTACGTGCCAGGCGTCGCCGTCGCGGCCCAGCCAGTCGCCCGCGCGCGTGAAGGTGTGCCGGACGCCGTCGAGGGTCACCGACACCCGGTCGCCGGTGACGGTGTGCGCGCCGCGCGGGACGTACGTCAGCGGCTCGCGCACCTTCAGCGGGAAGCCGATCGGCCGGGGCTCCCCGCCGAGCCGCCAGCCGCTGGGCACCGAGAAGGGGTCGGTCCAGCCGGCCGGGTCCGGGGCGGGCCGCAGCGCGTCCAGCCGTACGGCCGCCGCCGCCTCGTACACCTCCTCGGGTACGTCCTCGGGGATCAGCGTCTGCGCCTCCCGCTCCACCAGCCCGGTGTCCAGGTCGCCCGCCACCACCGCCGGATGGGCCAGCAGCCGCCGCAGGAATCCGGCGTTGGTCGGCACACCCAGGGTGACGGTGCCGGCGAGGGCGGCCCGGAGCCTGCGCAGGGCGCTCGCCCGGTCGGGGCCGTACGCGATCACCTTGGACAGCATCGGGTCGTACAGGCTGCCCACCTCGGTGCCCTCGCTCAGCCCGGAGTCGGTGCGGATGCCGTCGCCCTCGGGCTCGCGCAGCAGCAGGACCGTGCCGCCGGAGGGGAGGAAACCGCGGGCGGGGTCCTCGGCGCAGATCCGGGCCTCGATCGCGTGCCCGGTGAGCGTGATGTCGTCCTGGGCGCAGGGCAGCGGCTCCCCGGCGGCGATCCGGAGCTGCCACTCCACCAGGTCGAGGCCGGTGACCAGCTCGGTGACCGGGTGTTCCACCTGGAGGCGGGTGTTCATCTCCATGAAGTGGTACGCCGATACGGCGGGCTCGGCGGAGGTCCCCCCGGCCGCTCCCGGGGCGCCGCCGGGGACGATGAACTCGACCGTGCCCGCGCCCACGTACCCGCACGAGCGGGCCGCCTGGACCGCGGCCTCGCCCATCGCCGCGCGGGTCGCCTCGTCCAGCAGGACGCTCGGCGCCTCCTCGATGACCTTCTGGTGGCGGCGCTGGAGGGAGCATTCGCGCTCGCCCAGATGGATGACATGGCCGTGGGCGTCGGCCAGCACCTGGATCTCGATGTGCCGGGGGCGGTCGATCCACCGCTCGACCAGCAGCGTGTCATCACCGAAGGAGGCGGCGGCCTCACGGCGGGCGGCGGCGATCTCCTCGTCCAGCACGGCCAGGTCCCGCACCAGCCGCATGCCCTTGCCGCCGCCGCCCGCGCTGGGCTTGAGCAGCACGGGTGCGCCCAGCGCGCGGGCGGCCTCGGCGAGGTCCGGGTCGCGGCCCCCGGGCACGACCGGCACCCCGGCCGCGCTCACCGTCTCCTTGGCGCGGATCTTGTCGCCCATGAGGGCGATCGCGTCGGCGGGCGGGCCGATGAACACCAGCCCCGCCTTCGCGCACGCGCGGGCGAAGGCGGCGTTCTCGGCGAGGAAGCCGTAGCCGGGGTGGACCGCCTGGGCGCCGGTGCGCGCGGCGGCCTCAAGGATGCGCTCGGCCGACAGATAGCTCTCGCTCGCGGGCGCCGGACCGATCCGTACCGCCGTGTCGGCCTCGCGCACATGCCGGGCGTCGGCGTCGGCGTCGGAGAACACGGCGACCGAGCGCACGCCCAGGGCGCGCAGCGTACGGATGACCCGGACGGCGATCTCACCGCGGTTGGCTACCAGGACGGTGTCGAACATCGCGCCGGACGGGGTGCCGGATGGAGTGCCGGATGGGGCGACCACGGACCTGGCGCCGGATGAGGCGTCGGCCGGGGTGTCGGCGGGCCTGGCGCCGGATGAGGCGTCGGCCGGGCCTCCGGGCATCGTGCCGGGCATGGTGTCGGGCATTTCCTTGAGTCCCCTCACATCCGGAAGACGCCGAACTGGGGGTCACCCAGGGGCGCGTTGGCGCACGCGGTCAGGGCCAGGCCCAGTACCTGGCGGGTCTGGAGCGGGTCGATGACGCCGTCGTCCCAGAGCCGGGCGGTCGCGTAGTAGGCATTCCCCTGATGCTCGTACTGCGCGCGGATCGGCGCCTTGAACGCGTCCTCGTCCCCGGTGGCCCAGGATTCGCCCCGGCCCTCGATCTGATCCCGCTTGACCGTGGCGAGCACGGAGGCGGCCTGCTCGCCGCCCATCACGGAGATCTTGGCGCCGGGCCACATCCACAGAAAGCGCGGCGAGTAGGCCCGCCCGCACATCGAGTAGTTCCCCGCGCCGTACGACCCGCCGACCACGACCGTCAGCTTCGGTACGCGGGTGGTGGCGACGGCGGTGACCATCTTCGCCCCGTGCTTGGCGATGCCCCCGGCCTCGTAGGCCCTGCCGACCATGAAGCCCGAGATGTTCTGGAGGAACACCAGGGGGATGCCGCGCTGGTCGCACAGCTCGATGAAGTGGGCGCCCTTCTGGGCGGACTCGGAGAACAGGATGCCGTTGTTCGCGACGATGCCGACGGGGTGGCCGTGGATCCGGGCGAAGCCGGTGACCAGGGTCTGCCCGAACTCGGCCTTGAACTCGGCGAAGCGCGAGCCGTCGACGGTCCGGGCGATGATCTCGCGGACGTCGTAGGGGGTGCGGGGGTCGGCGGGCACCGCCCCGTACAGCCCGTACGGGTCGACCTTCGGCTCGATGACCGGCGCCACCTGCCAGGGCAGCGGCCCGCGCGCGGGCACCGTGGCGACGATGTCCCGCACGATCCGCAGCGCGTGGGCGTCGTCCTCGGCGAGATGGTCGGTGACCCCCGACACGCGCGCGTGCACCTCCCCGCCGCCCAGCTCCTCGGCGGTCACGACCTCGCCCGTGGCGGCCTTCACCAGCGGGGGTCCGCCTAGGAAGATCGTGCCCTGACCTCGGACGATGACGGCCTCGTCGCTCATCGCGGGCACATAGGCGCCCCCGGCCGTGCACGACCCCATGACGGCGGCGATCTGCGGGATCCCGGCGGCGGACATCCGGGCCTGGTTGAAGAAGATCCGCCCGAAGTGGTCCCGGTCCGGGAAGACCTCGTCCTGCATCGGCAGGAAGGCGCCGCCGGAGTCCACGAGGTAGACGCAGGGGAGGCGGTTGTCGAGAGCCACCTCCTGCGCGCGCAGATGCTTCTTCACGGTCATCGGGTAGTACGTGCCGCCCTTGACGGTGGCGTCATTGGCGACGATCACGCACTCGCGCCCGCTGACCCGCCCGATCCCGGCGATCACCCCCGCCGCCGGGGCCTGTCCCTCGTACATCCCCTCGGCGGCCAGCGGGGCCAGCTCCAGGAAGGGCGAACCGGGGTCCAGGAGGGTGTCGACCCGGTCGCGCGGCAGCAGCTTGCCCCGCGCGGTGTGCCGGGCGCGCGCCTTCTCGCCGCCGCCGAGTCGCGCGGTGGCGAGCCTGCTGTGCAGCTCGTCCACCAGCGCGCGCTGCGCCGCCTCGTTGGCGCGGAACGCCGCCGACGCGGGGTCTGCCGCGCTCGACAGCTCCGGTGCCTGATCCATCCCGCGAGCCCCCTCACTTTGTTAATGAGCGTTAACGCATTTCCTCCAGGTTAACGACCGCTAACCTTCCTGTCTAGAATTGCCGTCATGGCCATCAGAACCGACGCCCTCACCCGCCGCGAGCAGATCCTCAAGGAGGCTGCCCGGCTGTTCGCCGAACGAGGCTTCCATGGCGTGGGCGTGGACGAGATAGGCGCGGCCGTCGGCATCAGCGGCCCCGGCCTCTACCGGCACTTCCCCGGCAAGGACGCGATGCTCGCCGAGCTGCTGGTGGGGATCAGTGGCCGGCTCCTGACCGGCGCGAAGCGCCGCCTGACGGAGGCGGGTCAGGAGTGCCCGCCGGGTGACGTCCTGGACTCGCTCATCGAGGGCCATATCGATTTCGCCCTGGACGACCGTCCCCTGATCACCCTCCACGACCGCGAGCTGGACCGCCTGCGCGACAGCGACCGCAAGCTGGTGCGGCAGCTTCAGCGGCAGTACGTCGAGCTGTGGGTGACGGTGGTCCGCGAGCTGTACCCGTCCCTGCCGGAGCCGTCGGCCCGCTCGGCGGTGCATTCCGTCTTCGGCCTTCTGAACTCCACGCCCCATTTCGGCCGCCGGGGGTCCCTGCCGGGGCGGGGGGCCATGGCGGAGCTGCTGCATCGGATGGCGACGGGGGCGTTCGCGGCGGCGGGGGAGCGGGGGGAGGGGGACGGGGAGGACGGGGGTGAGGGTGAGGGCTGTTTCGGGTGAGGTGTGGCTTGGGTGAGGTGTGGTTTCGGCTCTCCGGTGGGCGGTCGGGAGGTGCGGGGGTGGCTGTGGGGGGCGTTCCGGTGGGGTGGGGGATCGGTTGAGCGGGGGCGTTCCGGCGACGTAGACGTAGGGGATCAGCTGGGCGGTGCGTTAGCCGCGGGGCGGTGGTGGGCTGGTCGCGCAGTTCCCCGCGCCCCTGGGGGGTTAGGGGTACCCGCGATGGGGGGCTGGGCGGGGTCGGCTGTGCGGGCCTTCCGGGGGCCGGTCCGCTGCGGGGGCCGGCGCGTGTGGGCCGGCCGGTGGGTTGGGCCCGGCGGGGGTCGGCCGGGCGGGATCGGCCCGGCGGGGTCGGGTCGGCGGAGGTCTGCCCGGCGGAGGATGGTCCGGGGATTTGCCCGGCAGGGCTCCCGCAGGGCTCCGCAGGGCTCCGGCACGGCCCGGGCACGGCCCCGACCGGGGCTCAGCGTGGGCGGGGGAGTGGTGCTCCCAGGGCGCGGGAGATGCCTCGGGCCGCCGTGACGACGGCCGGGGCGAGGGCGCGGGCGGTGCCGTCGCGGGACGGGACGATGATCGACAGCGCCGCGACCACCGTATTGTCCGCGCCCCGGATCGGGGCCGCCACCGACGCGGAGACCAGCTCGAACTGCCGGTCGCTGAGGGCGAAGCCGTCCCGGTGGATGGCCGCGAGTTCCCGGCGCAGCTGAGCGGGGTCCACCACGCTGTACTCCGTGTAGGGCCGCAGCGGACCGTCGAGCACCTCGTTGATCAGCTCGGTCCCGGCGTGCGCCAGCAGGACCCGGCCGACGCCGGTCACATGCAGCGGGAGCCGGGTGCCCGGACGGGCGACGATCCGGGTGGCGTGATGGCTGAACAGCCGCTCGACGTACACGACCTCCTTGCCGTCGAGGATGGCCACCTGCACGTTCTGATGGGTCGCCTCGTACAGATCCTCCAGGAACGGCAGGGCCGCCTCGCGCAGGCTCTTGCTGCGCGGGGCCAGCGCGCCCACCTCCCACAGATGCAGCCCGATCGAGTACCGCCCGGACTCGTCGCGCTCCAGCGCGCCCCAGCGGGTCAGCTCCCGGATCTGGCGGTGGGTGGAGGAGACCGGCCGGTCGAGCCGCCGCGCGATCTCGGACAAGGTCAGCGCCGGAGTGTCCGCGGTGAAGCAGTCCAGCACGTCCAGCGCCCGCCGGGTGCTGGTCAGCCTGTCGATGGTCATCACCCGGGCTCCCACCTCGACCGCAAAGTTTTCCTCAGGGTGGAAATCGTAGCCCCGGCGTCGGCCGTGGCGGCGAAGCTGCCCGCACCAGCCGCGAAACGGGATCGGAGGCCGACATGCGGACTCAGGTGGGGATCATCGGCGCCGGCCCCGCGGGGCTGCTGCTGTCGCATCTGCTCTCCTTGCAGGGGATCGACTCGGTGGTACTGGAGGTCAGGGACCGGGACTACGTCGAGCACCGGGTGCGTGCCGGGGTGCTCGAACACGGCACCGTCCAGACCCTTCGTGAGGCCGGGGTGGCCGATCGCCTGGACGCCGAGGGACTGGTCCACGAAGGGCTGAACATCCGCTTCGGCGCCCGTACCCACCGGTTGGACCTGCACGACCTGACCGGACGCGGGGTCACCGTCTACGGCCAGCAGGAAGTGGTGAAGGACCTCATCGCCGCCCGGCTGGAGGCCGGGGGCGATGTCCGGTTCGGCGCGGCCGACGTGACCGTGCACGACATCGACGGGCCCCGGCCGCGGATCACCTTCGTCCAGGACGGGAACCCCGACGAGGTCCGGTGCGACTTCGTCGTCGGCGCCGACGGCTTTCACGGCATCTGCCGCGGCCTGATAGCCGGGCGCACCGAGTTCGAGCGGAGCTATCCCTACGCCTGGCTGGGCATCCTGGCCCGCACACCGCCCTCGTGCCCCGAGGTCATCTACGCCCGGCACCCCCACGGTTTCGCGCTGCACAGCATGCGTTCCCCCCAGGTCACCCGGCTCTATCTCCAGGTCGCCCCGGACGAGGACCTGGCCGCCTGGCCGGACGACCGGGTCTGGGCCGAGCTTCAGGTCAGGCTCGGCGATGACGAGGGGTTCACGCTGAGCGAGGGCCCGGTGCTGGACAAGAACATCACGCCGATGCGCAGTTTCGTGACCACCCCGATGCAGCGCGAGCGGCTGTTCCTGGTCGGGGACGCCGCCCACATCGTCCCGCCCACGGGCGCCAAGGGGATGAACCTCGCCGTGGCCGACGTCCGGCTGCTCGCCCACGCCCTGGGCGGCCACTACGCCGCCGGGCGCGCGGATCTGCTGGCCGGTTACACCGAGGCCGCCTCGCGGCGGGTCTGGCGGGCCACCCACTTCTCCTGGTGGATGACCTCGATGCTGCACAAGTCCCCCGACGGCGACCCCTTCGACGACCGGCTCGCCGAGACCCAGCTGGACTGGGTCGCCTCTTCCCGGTCGATGGCCACCGCGCTGGCCGAGAACTACACCGGGCTGCCCTATGAACAGGGCTGGTCCTACCGATAGCGCGGGTCCGCCCGGGACGGGGGTCCGCTCCGCGACCGGGTCCGCCCGCGGACCGGGCCCGGTTCATTCGACTACGAGTTCGACTTCGACGCCAGGGGAGTGAGGGAAGATGCAGGAACGAGACGCGCTGAACGACATTCCGGGCACCACCGTGTTCACCGGGGAACAGACCCGCAAGGGCTATGCCCTCAACCAGTTCTGCATGAGCCTGACCCGGAGCGAGAACCGTGCCCGGTTCAAGGCCGACGAAAGCGCCTACCTCGACGAGTGGCCCTTGACCGAGGCCCAGAAGCGGGCGGTGCTCGCCCGTGACTGGAACGCCGCCATCGCCGAGGGCGGGAACATCTACTTCCTCGGCAAGATCCTCGGCACCGACGGGACGTCCTTCCGGGAGGCCGCCAGCGCCATGACCGGAATCCCCCTCGACGAGTACGCCGCCATCATGCTCGCCGGCGGCCGGTCGCCGGACGGCCTGCGCTCCCGTACCGAAGGGCGATGACCATGGCACGGATCACCGCGGGTATCAGCACCAGCCATGTCCCCGCCATCGGCGCGGCCATCGATCACGGCGACACCGGACAGGACTACTGGAAGCCGCTGTTCCAGGGCTACGAGTGGACCCGGACCTGGCTCGACCGGAACCGGCCGGATGTCGTCGTCCTCGTCTACAACGACCACGCCTCGGCCTTCTCCCTGGAGACCATCCCCACCTTCGCCCTCGGCTGCGCGGCCACCTTCGAGCCCGCCGACGAGGGATTCGGGCCGCGTCCGGTGCCGACCGTGCAGGGTCATCCCGAACTCGCCTGGCATCTCGCGGAGTCGCTGATCCTGGACGAGTTCGACCTCACCATCATGAACCGGCTGGATGTCGACCACGGTCTGACGGTCCCGCTGTCGCTGATGTTCGGCAGCCCCGACGCCTGGCCGGTGCGGGTCATCCCGCTCGCCGTGAACGTCATCCAGTATCCGCCGCCGACGGGAAACCGCTGCTGGACGCTGGGCGAGGCGATCGGCAGGGCGGTCCGGGCGTACGACGAGGATCTCGATGTCCAGATCTGGGGCACCGGCGGGATGAGCCACCAGCTCCAGGGGCCCCGCGCCGGACTGATCAACACCCCGTTCGACACCGCCTTCCTGGACCGGCTGACCTCCGATCCGCAGGCGCTGCGGCACATCCCGCACCTCGAATATCTGCGGGACGCCGGTTCCGAGGGGATCGAGCTGGTCATGTGGCTGATCATGCGCGGCGCGCTGGGCGCCGACGTCAGGGAACTCCACCGCCACTACCACGTCCCGGCGTCCAACACCGCCGTGGGCCACATCGTCCTTGAGGCACAGGAAGCCGCGGCGACACCGGAGGGATCGAGCTGATGCCAGGAACCACACCGCCCACCCGGATCGCGCTCGTCGGCGCCGGTGCCTTCGGCATCAAGCACCTGGACGCGCTGGCCGCGATCGAGGACGCCGAACTGGCCGCCGTCGTCACCCCGGACCGCTCACAGGCGGACGCCCTCGCCACCCGCTACGGGGCGGCATCGGCCGCGACGGACCTCGCGGAGGTGCTGAAGCGGGACGACATCGACGCGGTCGTCCTGTGCACCCCCACGCCCCTGCACGCCGAGCAGGCCATCGCGGTCATGCGTGCCGGGAAGGACGTCGAGGTGGAGATCCCGCTGGCGGACAGCTGGGCGGACGCCGAGGCCGTCGCCGAGACCCAGCGCGACACCGGCCGGATCTGCATGGTCGGCCACACCCGCCGGTTCAACCCCTCCCACCGCTGGATACGGCAGCGGATCGCGGCCGGCGGGCTCCGGTTGCAGCACCTTGAGGTGCAGACCCACTTCCTGCGCCGCAGCAACCTCAACGCCCTGAACCAGCCCCGCACCTGGACCGACCATCTGCTGTGGCACCACGCCGCGCACACCGTCGACCTGCTGCGGTTCCAGACCGGCGAGGACATCGTCACCGCCCACGCGATCCAGGGGCCGCCCCATCCCGAGCTGGGCATCGCGATGGACATGTCCATCCAGCTGCTCACCGAGGGCGGCACCGTCTGCACCCTCTCCCTGAGCTTCAACAACGACGGCCCCTTCGGCAGCGTCTTCCGCTACATCGGGGACACCGGGACCTATATCGCCCGCTACGACGACCTGGTCACGGGCCGGGACGAGCCGGTCGACCTGTCGGGCACCGGCTGTCCCGCCAACGGGATCGAGGGCCAGGACCGCGCCTTCATCGCCGCCGTCCGTGCCGGGCGCGAGCCCGAGTCCGGCCTGGCCGCGGTGCTCGACAGCTACCGGGTACTGGCCCGGCTGGAGCGGCAGCTCAGCGGCTGAGCGCCGGGCCGGGGCGGGCCGGGGCGGGGCTCGGCACCGCCGCGTTGCCCAGACATCCGTCGACATCTATCGACATTCATAGATATCCATCGACATTCGGGAAGACCCCCATCGACATCCAGGTCGGTGACTACTCCACCGGTGAGGCCACCATGCAGCATCTTCCGCGGAGGCACGGCGACCAGATCGCGATCCCGTGCTGGTTCATGCGCGGCGGCACCTCGCGCGGCCCGTTCTTCCGCAGCGCCGATCTGCCCGCGGACCGGGCGGCCCGGGACGCCGTGCTGCTCGCCGCGCTGGGCTCGCCCGATCCCCGGCAGATCGACGGTCTGGGCGGGGCGCACCCGCTGACCAGCAAGGCCGGCATCGTCGGCCCGGGTACCCGCCCCGGCGTCGACCTGGAGTTCGCCTTCGCCCAGCTGCAACCGGACAGCGACCTCGTCGACATGACCCCCAACTGCGGCAACATGCTCGCGGCGGTGGTGCCGTTCGCCGTCGAGTCCGGCCTGCTCGCCCCGCAGGGGGACACCACGACGGCACGCGTGCTCACCCTCAACACCGGACTCGTCGCCGAGATCACCGTCCGAACGCCCCGGGACCCGGACGGGCGGCGCCACGCCGGGTACGCGGGGGACACGCGGATCGACGGTGTGCCCGGTACGGCGGCACCGGTGACGGTCGGCTTCCTGGACACCGCGGGGTCCGTGTGCTCGGGCCTGCTGCCCACCGGCAAGGTGCGCGACCGGGTCACGGTGGCCGGCCTCGGCCCCGTCGACGTCACCTGCATCGACAACGGTCAGCCGGTGGTGATCGTCGCGGCGGCGGCGCTGGGGCGTACGGGGCACGAGTCCGTATCGGACCTCGAAGCCGACGACGTACTGAAGGCGCGCGTGGAGGCGCTGCGGCTGGTCTGCGGTGAGCTGATGGGGCTCGGCGATGTGACCGCGAAGAACTACCCGAAGATGACGCTGGTCGCACCGCCCGCCCGGGGCGGCGTCATCGCCACGCGGAGCTTCGTCCCCCGCGTCTGCCATCGGTCGATCGGCGTCCTCGCGGCGGTCACGGTCGCCACGGCCTGTGTCCTCGACGGCTCGGTCGCCCACGACCTGGCGTCCCTCCCGGGCGGCCTGGACGGCCCCGGAAGCGCCGGTGGCTCCGGAAGCGCCGGTGCGGGGGACGCGTACGGCCCGGATGACGCGTACGGCGTGGACGACGCGCACGGCCCGGACGACGCCTACGGCGGGGACGACGCGCACGGCGTGGACGTCCCGGTGTCCGTCGAGCACCCCGCCGGTGAGTTCACCCTCCGGCTCGGGCTCTCCGGGACGCGTCCGCGCCGGGTCACCCGGTCGGCCCTGGTCCGCACCGCCCGTCTGATCATGGCGGGCGATGTCCTGATACCCGGCCGTGTCCGGTACCCCGAGGAGGCCCGATGATCATCGACTGCCACGGTCACTACACCACCGCGCCGGCCGCGCTCGGCGAGTGGCGCGACCGCCAGATCGCGGCCCTGACCGACCCCGGTGCCGCCACCGACCCGCACCGCGCCCCCGACCCCGCCGAACTGCGCATCGACGACGGTGAACTGCGCCGGAGCATCGAGGACAACCAGCTGCGCATGATGGACGAGCGCGGTATCGACGTCACGGTCTTCTCACCCCGGGCCTCGTTCATGGCGCATCACATCGGCGACTTCCGTACCTCCGCCCAGTGGGCCGAGCTGTGCAACGACCTGTGTCACCGGGTCGCCGGGCTGTTCCCGCAGCGGTTCGTACCGGCGGCCATGCTGCCCCAGTCGCCGGGCGTCGATCCGGCCACCTGTGTGCCCGAGCTGATCCGCTGTGTCGAGGAACTCGGCGCGGTCGCGGTGAATCTCAACCCCGACCCGTCCGGCGGCCACTGGACGGCCCCGCCGCTGACCGACCGCTCGTGGTACCCCCTCTACGAGAAGCTGGTCGAGTACGACGTCCCGGCCATGGTGCATGTGAGCACCAGCGTCAGCCCGGCCTTCCACACCACGGGGGCGCACTATCTGAACGCCGACACCACGGCGTTCATGCAGCTGGTGCAGGGCGATCTGTTCGCCGACTTCCCGGCCCTGCGGCTGATCATCCCGCACGGGGGCGGCGCCGTCCCGTACCACTGGGGCCGCTTCCAGGGGCTGGCCATGGCGCTCGGCAGGCCCCCGCTGGACGAACACCTGCTGGGCAACGTCTTCTTCGACACCTGCGTCTACCACCAGCCCGGCATCGATCTGCTGTGCCGGGTCGTCCCGGCGCGCAACATCCTCTTCGCCTCGGAGATGATCGGCGCCGTCCGCGGCATCGACCCGGGCACCGGCCACCACTTCGACGACACCCGCCGCTATGTCGAGAACACCGGGCTGTCCGCCGCCGACCTGGCCGCCGTCGAGGAGCACAACGCCCGCACCGTCTATCCGCGCCTGGCCGCCCTGCTGCGGCGGCAGGGCCGCTGACCCGGCAGAGAGCAGAGGACCATGTACGAACTGGGTGTCGTCCACCGCACCATCACCCGTGCCTCCCGCACCGATGTCGAGGCGCTCGCCCCGTTCGGGGTGAGCACCGTCCACGAGGCCATGGGCCGCACCGGCCTGATGCGCCCCCGGCTGCGGCCGGTCTACCCCGGCGCCCGGATGTGCGGGCCCGCCGTCACCGTGCTGCTCCAGCCCGGCGACAACTGGATGCTGCACGTCGCCGCCGAGCAGATCCGCCCCGGGGACGTGCTGGTGGCGGCCTGCACCACGGACAACGAGGACGGCTTCTTCGGCGAACTGCTGGCCACCTCGATGCGGGCCCGGGGCTGTACGGGCCTGGTCATCGACGGCGGCTGCCGGGACGTGGCGGAACTGGAGGCGATGGACTTCCCGGTCTTCAGCCGGGCGGTCAGCGCCAAGGGCACGGTCAAGGCCACCCTCGGCTCGGTCAATGTGCCGGTCGTCTGCGCGGGCGCGCTGGTCCGACCCGGCGATGTGGTGCTGGCGGACGGCGACGGTGTGGTCGTGGTACCCGCGGGGCGGGCCGCCGAGGTCGCCGAGGCGGCGGCGCGGCGGGAGGCCGCCGAGGAGGAGAAGCGCAAGCGGTTCGCGGCCGGCGAACTGGGCCTCGACCTCTACGGCATGCGCGAGCCGCTCAGGGCAGCGGGCCTGCGCTACACGGACTGACCCCTGTCGCGCCGTGCCGCTCCGCGGTGTCACCGGTCATCCCGCGTGCGTCGTGGTCGGCGCCCCGCCTTCCGCTCGGCGGCGGTTCCAGCCCCCAGAGACCCGCCCCCCAACCCCAAGGAGCCCCCATGACCGCACCGGCCCCCAAAACCCCCGGCTGGCTGGACTGGTGTCCCGAGCCGTCCGAGCCCCGGTTCGCCCTGCCTCCCGGCACCGTGGACACCCACTGTCATGTCTTCGGACCCCAGGCCGCCTTCCCCTTCGCGCCGGAGCGGAAGTACACGCCCTGCGACGCGAGCAAGGACCAGCTCTTCGCGCTCCACGGTCACTTGGGTGTCAGCCGCGGCGTCATCGTCCAGGCCACCTGCCACGGCGCCGACAACCGTGCCATGACCGATGCCGTGCTGGCCGCCGGCGGACGGGCGCGCGGCATCGCCACCGTGCGGCCCGACGTCACCGACGCCGAGCTGCGCAGGCTCGACGCGGCCGGGGTGCGCGGGGTGCGGTTCAACTTCCTCAAGCGGCTGGTCGACAGCGCGCCCCGGGAGGACCTGACCGCCGTCGCCGAGCGGATCGCCCCCCTCGGCTGGCACATCGTGCTCTACTTCGAGGCCGCCGACCTGCCGGAGCTGGCGGACTTCTTCGGCGCGCTGCCCACGCCGCTGGTGGTGGACCACATGGGCCGCCCGGACGTCACCCGGCCGGTCACCGGCCCCGAGTTCGCCGGCTTTCTGCGCTTCGTCGAGCGCAATGACGTCTGGGTGAAGGTGACGTGCCCCGAGCGGCTCACCGTCACCGGCCCGGCCGCCCGCAAGGGCGAGCGCCACCCGTACGCCGACGTGGTCCCCTTCGGCCGCCGGGCCGTCGAGGAGTTTCCCGACCGGGTGCTGTGGGGCACCGACTGGCCGCACCCCAATCTCACCGACCACATGCCCGACGACGGACTCCTCGTCGATCACATCCCCCGGATCGCCGTCACCCCGGAACTGCGCCACAAGCTCCTCGTCGCGAACCCCATGCGGCTGTACTGGCCCGACGAGCGGCCCCCGGAAAGTGGGTCGCGTGCCACATCCCCCCGTCTGGACTAGGCACCGTACCCGCCGGTAAAGTTAGCTGAGCAAGCGCTTAGACAGCTGGTCCCACCCGGCAGGAGGAGGCGGCGTGCGCCGTACGGTGTTCAACGAGGATCACGAGGCGTTCCGGGAGACCCTGCGCGCCTTCATCGAGGCCGAGGTCGTGCCCGTGTACGACGAGTGGTTCGCCGCCGGCCAGGCGCCGCGGGAGTTCTACCACCAGCTCGCCGAGCTGGGGCTCTTCGGGATCAACGTCCCGGAGGAGTACGGCGGCGCCGGGCTGGAGACCCACAAGTTCGAGGCGATCCAGTACGAGGAGACCGCCCGCGCGGGCGTCAGCTTCGGCGGCTCCGGTGTGCATGTGCTGCTCGCCCTGCCGTACATCAAGTCGCTCGCCACCGACGAGCAGAAGAAGCGGTATCTGCCGAAGTTCGTCAGCGGCGAGGAGATGTGGGCCATCGCGATGACCGAGCCGGGCACCGGCTCCGACCTCGCGGGCATGAAGACCACCGCCAGGCTCTCCGAGGACGGCACGCACTACGTGCTGAACGGATCCAAGACCTTCATCACCGGCGGTGTGCACGCCGAGCGTGTCATCGTCTGCGCCCGCACCGCCCCCGCCACCGCCGAGGACCGGCGGCACGGAATCTCGCTCCTCGCCGTCGACACCACGTCGGACGGGTACTCCATCGGCCGCAAGCTCGACAAGCTGGGCCTGAAGACCTCCGACACCGCCGAGCTGGCCTTCGTCGACGTCAAGGTGCCCGTGGAGGATCTCCTCGGGGAGGAGAACAAGGGCTTCTCCTACCTCGGGGCCAATCTCCCCTCCGAGCGCTGGGGCATCGCCTTCGGCGCCTACGCGCAGGCCAGGGCCGCCGTCCGGTTCGCCAAGAACTACGTCCAGGAGCGGACCGTCTTCGGCAAGCCCGTCGCCCACTTCCAGAACACCAAGTTCGAGCTGGCCGCCTGCCAGGCCGAGGTGGACGCCGCCGAGGCCGTCGCCGACCGGGCCCTCGAAGCGCTCGACGCCGGGGAGCTGACCCCCGCCGAGGCCGCCAGTGCCAAGCTGTTCTGCACCGAGGTCGCCCACCGGGTCATCGACCGCTGCCTCCAGCTGCACGGCGGCTACGGCTATATGAACGAGTACCCGATCGCCCGCCTGTACGCCGACAACCGCGTCAACCGGATCTACGGCGGCACCAGCGAGATCATGAAGACGATCATCGCCAAGGACATGGGCCTGTGATCATGACCCAGGCACGTCAGCCATGAGTGAGGCACGTCAGCCCCTGCTCGATCTCCTCGATCTGCTCGACCTGGAGCGGATCGAGGAGGACATGTTCCGTGGGCGGTCCCGCTCCGCCGTCGTCCCCCGGGTCTTCGGCGGACAGGTCGCCGCGCAGGCGATGGTCGCCGCCGGACGGACCGTCCCCGCCGACCGCCACGCGCACTCCCTGCACGCGTACTTCCTGCGCACCGGGGACCCCGGCGCCCCCATCGTCTACACCGTCGACCGGATGCGCGACGGCCGCTCCTTCACCACCCGCCGGGTCGTCGCCGTCCAGCACGGCCAGCCCGTCTTCGCCCTGTCGGCGTCCTTCCAGACGTACGAGGACGGACTGGACCACCAGATCCCCATGCCGCCCGCGCCCGACCCGGCGGGCCTGCCCACCGCCGGGGAGCGGCTGCGCCACTACGGCCATCTGCACCCCAAGGTCGTGGAGCACATGCTGGAGGCCGGTGAGGCCGTCGATCTGCGGTATGTCGACGAACCGCCGTACGGGCGGTTCGGCGAGCCCCGCGCACCGCACTCCCAGGTCTGGTTCCGCACCAACGGCAAACTCGCCGACGACCCCCTGCTGCACGTCGTCCTCGCGACGTACGTCTCCGACATGACCCTGCTCGACTCGGTCCTGCTCGCGCACGGCCGGGGCGGCTGGGCCGTCGGCGATGTCGTCGGCGCCTCCCTCGACCACGCCATGTGGTTCCACCGCCCGTTCCGCGCCGACGAATGGCTCCTGTACGACCAGGAGTCGCCGTCGGCGTACGCCGGGCGGGGCCTGGGCCAGGCCCGGATCTACACCCAGGACGGACGGCTCGCCGTCTCCGTCATCCAGGAGGGCGTGGTCCGCGTCCCTCGGTGAGACTGGGGGACATGGCCTCACCATCACAGGACGCCGGGGACGCCGGGGACCCGGCTGCGGCACCGGAGAGCGGGGGCGGGGGCGAGAGCGTCGGCACCGTGCTCGTCGCCGCCGCGGCCAACCTCGGGATCGCCGTCGCCAAGGCCGTCGCGGGTGTCATCAGCGGCTCCAGCGCGATGCTCTCGGAGGCCGCGCACTCGGTCGCCGACACCGTCACCGAGCTGATGCTGCTGGTGTCCCTCAAGCGCGGCGGGAAACCGGCCGACGAGGACCATCCCCTCGGTTACGGCGCCGAACGCTACATCTGGGCGCTGCTCGCCGCCGTCGCCACCTTCGTCGGCGGTGCCGTCTTCTCCTTCTACGACGGTATCCACACCCTCGTGCACGGCGAGAAACCCGGCGACCCGCTTATCTCGTACCTCGTCCTGGGCGTCGCCTTCCTCCTGGAGGGCTACTCCCTGCGTACCGGCGTGCGGCAGGCGCGCGGGGAGGCCGCCCGGCTCCGGACGCCCTTCCGCCGCTATCTGCGGCACACCCCCGACACCGCCGTGAAGGCCGTCGTCATGGAGGACACGGCCGCACTGGCCGGCCTGGTGCTCGCCGCCGGTGGTCTGCTCGGCGGGCAGCTCACCGGCTCCGGCGTCTGGGACGGCCTGGCCTCCCTGCTGATCGGCCTGCTCCTGCTCTACGTCGCCTGGGAGCTGGGCCGGTCCAACGCCGAACTCCTCATCGGACGCGCCCTGCCCCGCCCCATGCGTGAGCGGATCCGCGCCGAACTGCTCGCGGTGGAGCACATCGAGGCCGTACTGGAGCTGACCACCCTGGTCCAGGGCCCGCGGCAGGTACTCGTCGCGGCGAAGGTCGACTTCCGGGACGTGGCGAGTGCCGCGCAGATCGAGTGGGCCTGCGAGAGCGCCGAAGCGCGCCTGCGGGAGGCGTTCCCGGGGATCGGGCGGGTGTATCTCGACCCGACACCGGGGTACGGGCAGCGGCGCGAGGAGGGGCTCAGTCCCTGGGAGTGACCGGCGCGGCGGGGTTCCGACCCCGCCAGGGCTCTGGCGCCGTCGGCCGCCGCCCCTTGCGCCGGGTTCCTGAGCAGCGGCCAGGACCCTCACCGGGGGCCTGGCCGCGAGCCGTCACCCTCACCGGGCCCCGGCCCCAACCGTCCGTCCGCCCAAACCTCCGCCAGGCCAGGTCAGGTCAGTCCCGCCTCCGTCAGCAGATACGCCGTCATCGGGTCGTAGTACCGGGGACTGAGCACATGGTCGTCCAGGGGGACCGTCACCTGGACCGTGCCCTCGGCCTCCGCGATGAACAGGGCCGGGTCGTTGCAGTCGGCGTAGCCCACCGACTCGACGCCGTGCCGGCCCGCGTAGCCCGCCCAGCCGTGGTCGGCGACCACCAGGTCGGGCAGCGGGCGCCCCTCGCGCTCCAGCGCGGTCAGGATCGCCTTCATCGGCTCGCCGGAGTGGGTGTGCCAGAGCGTCGCCCCGTGCTCCAGCATCGCCACGTCCGCGAACTGCATCACGTACCCCTCCTCCGTCTGGAGGCCGTCCGGGATGACCACGATCTCGCAGCCCGCGCCGCGCAGCGCGGCGGCCGTCGCTCTGTGCACGTCCAGCAGCCCGCCGGGGTGCCCGGTGGCGAACAGCACCCGCTGCTCGCCCGCCGCCGCCTTGCGCAGCCGTGCGGCCAGCCGGTCCAGAGCGGCCACGGTCAGCTCGGGGTCGATGGTGTCCTGTCCGTGCCGGTACTCGGGGTCGTCGTGGACGCCGACCCGCTCCGCCATCACCGCGAGCACGTCCTGCTCGTCGGTCCAGCGGTCGCCCAGCTCCAGGCCGAGCCAGAAATTGCGGACGCCGTTCGCGAGCTGGCGGTAGTGGGAGAGGTTGTTCTCGCGCGGCGTGGCGACCTCGCCGGCGATGCGGGTCTTGACGAGATGGTCGATGAGCTGGGCGCGGCTGGGTGTCGGTGTCCCGGGTATCGGCATGGCTCCCATTGTGGGCCAGATCCCCGGGTCCGTCCTCGACGTCCCGCCCGCTGGGACATGGGTCACGCGCTCACGCCCGGCGCGGGCGGCCCTCCGGGCGGGCGTCCGGACGGGCGCCCGAGACCGGGTGGGAGCCGGTCCCGACCCACCGGTAACGTCGTCATGGCAGAGAAAAAGTGCTGCAAAGCGCAAGGAAGAAGGCAATTCATCATGAGCGGCATCGAGACGCCCCGCGGCCCCGTCGATTCCTCCCGGATCCCTCGGTACGCCGGGCCCGCGACCTTCGCCCGGCTGCCCCGCCTCGACGAGGTCGGCGGCGCCGGGGTCGCGGTGGTCGGCGTGCCGTTCGACTCGGGTGTCTCGTACCGGCCGGGCGCCCGCTTCGGCGGCAACGCGATCCGTGAGGCGTCCCGGCTGCTGCGCCCGTACAACCCGGCGCAGGACGCCTCTCCCTTCGCGCTGGCGCAGGTCGCGGACGCGGGGGACATCGCGGTGAACCCGTTCGACATCCATGACGCCGTGGAGACGATCGAGGCGGCGGCGGACGACCTGCTCGGCACCGGCGCCCGCCTGATGACTCTGGGCGGTGACCACACCATCGCCCTTCCCCTGCTGCGTGCGGTGGCGAAGCGGCACGGTCCGGTGGCGCTGCTGCACTTCGACGCCCACCTCGACACCTGGGACACCTATTTCGGCGCCGAGTACACGCACGGGACGCCGTTCCGGCGGGCGGTGGAGGAGGGCATCCTGGACACCGCCGCCCTCTCCCACGTCGGCACGCGCGGCCCGCTGTACGGCAAGCAGGACATCACCGACGACGAGAAGATGGGCTTCGGCATCGTCACCTCGGCGGACGTGTACCGCCGGGGCGCCGACGAGGTCGCCGACCAGCTGCGTCAGCGCATCGGCGACCGCCCGCTGTACATCTCCATCGACATCGACTGTCTCGACCCGGCCCACGCGCCCGGCACCGGCACCCCCGAGGCGGGCGGCATGACCTCCCGCGAGCTGCTGGAGATCCTGCGCGGTCTGGCATCGTGCCAGCTGGTGTCCGCCGATGTGGTCGAGGTCGCGCCGGCCTACGACCACGCCGAGATCACATCGGTCGCCGCGTCGCACACGGCGTACGAACTCACCACGATCATGACCCGCCAGATCGCGGCGGCACGTTCCGACGCCATGTCCGAGGCAGGATCCGAGGCACAGTCCCAGGCAAAGCCTCAGGCACAGTCCCCGGCAAACTCCCAGGCAAAGTCCCAGGCAAACTCCCAGGCAAAGTCCCAGGCAATGAAGGGCTCCGAAGCGAAGTGACTCACGACCATGACGTCGTCCTCCGTCCGACGGAGGCACAGACCGCCCGGGCACTGAATCCGCCGCCCGGCCGCAGCGGCGGGGACCTGGTCGTGGAGACCCTGGCCGGGCTCGGCGCGACGACGGTCTTCGGGCTGCCCGGCCAGCACGCGCTGGGCGTGTTCGACGCGCTGCGCCGCAGCGATCTGCGGTACATCGGTCTGCGGGTGGAGAACAACGCGGGCTTCGCGGCGGACGCGTACGGCAGGGTGACGGGGGAGGCGGCGCCGCTCCTGCTGTCGACCGGCCCGGGTGCGCTGACGTCCCTCGCCGCGCTCCAGGAGGCGCGGGCGGCCTCGGCGCCGGTGCTGGCGATCAGCAGCCAGATCCCGACGGCCGGCCTCGGCGGCCCACGCCACGGCTACCTGCACGAACTCCCCGATCAGGCGGCGGCCTTCCGGGGCGTGGTGAAGTCCGTCCACACGGTCCGGGCCGCGTCCCAGATCCCGTCCGCCCTCGCCGAGGCGTGGCGCTCGGCGCTGACCGCCCCGCACGGCCCGGTGTGGGTGGAGATCCCCCAGGACGTCCTTCTCGCAAAAACGCTGCTGCCGGTGGTGACGGGGGTGGACGCGACCCCGGAGGACCTGGTCCCCAGGGTGGAGCTGACGGCGCTCGCGGCGCACCTGCTGTCGTCGGCGGCCCGCCCGGCGATCATCGCGGGCGGCGGAGTCGTACGGGCGGACGCCTCGGGCAAGCTGCGCGCCCTCGCGGAGCTGCTGCGGGCGCCGGTGGTCACCACGTTCGGCGGCAAGGGCGCCTTCCCGTGGGACCACGAGCTGTCCCTCCAGTCCTGGCTGGAGGACCGCCACATGACCGACTTCCTGGAGGACGCGGATGTCCTTCTGGTCATCGGCTCGGGCCTGGGTGAACTCTCCTCGAACTACCACACGCTCAAGCCACGCGGCCGACTGATCCAGATCGAGGCGGACCTCGGCAAACTGGAGTCCAACCACCCGGCCCTGGGCATCCACGCGGACGCCCGGCTCGCGTTGCAGGCGCTGCTGGAGACGGTGGAGCGGCGGGTGGACGACGGCGCGGGGGAGCGAGTGCGGGACGTCCTCTCAAGGATCCGCGACCGCATCGCCGCCCAGGACCTCACGCTGGAACAGGACGTACTGGCGGCCGTCCGCCGCGCCCTGCCCGCCGCCTCCCCGTCCTTCTGGGACATGACGATCCTGACGTACTGGGCGTGGTCCGCCTTCGACGCGAAGTCCCCCAACACCATGCACTCCGCCCAGGGCGCGGGCGGCCTCGGCTACGGCTTCCCGGCCGCCCTGGGCGCGGCGGCGGCCGACCCGACCCGCCCGGTCCTCGCCGTCTCGGGCGACGGCGGCGCCCTGTACTCGATCGCCGAGCTGGCGACCGCGAGACAGTACGACCTGCCGGTGACCTGGCTGATCGTCGACGACGGCGGCTACGGCATCCTGCGCGAGTACATGACGGAGGCGTTCGGCGAGGCCACGGCGACGGAACTGTCCCCACCGGACTTCGTGGCCCTCGCCGAGTCCTTCGGCGTACCGGCCGTCCGGACCACACCGGAGACCCTGGAGACCGACCTGGCGAGGGCACTGGCGACGCCGGGGCCCTCGGTGGTGGTGCTGCCGGCGGTGCTGCGGATGTTCGGGGCTACGCATCTGGGGTGAGGGTGACCTCGGCCCAGGTCGCCTTGCCGATCCCGTACGGGCGGGGGCAGTACCCCCACCGGTCGGCCAGCGCCTCGACAAGGGCGAGTCCCCGACCGTGCTCGTCCTCGACGGTCGCCGCTCTCACCTCGGGGCGGTCGTTGTTCGCGTCGGCGACCTCGACCCGCAGGCGCCCGTCGTACCGGGTGAAGCGAAGTCCGATCTCCCGCCCGGTCGGCACCTGTGCGTGCAGGAGTGCGTTGGTGACCAGCTCCGAGAGCAACAGTTCGGCGACCTGGCTCGCTTCACCGTCGATGTTCCACTCCGTGAGCTGACCGCGCAGCAGAGCACGAGCACGCCCCGCGCTGCGCGGACTGCGCGACAGCCGATGGTGGACCTCGGTCATGCCGGGATCTGCGGAGTGCGATGGGGGTGCGGTACCGGCTGACATGTCGGTCTCCTGGGTGGTCAGCGAGCCATGAGCCTTGCATCTCTAGAGATGTGGCTCTGGAGTAAAGCACCGTGTGGCCAGGCTTGGCTATGCATCTCTAGAGATGTGAGCGAAATTGGCGGTATGGAGTCGCCGTCCGGCTGTGGGGTGTGAAGCCTGGTGCCTAGGATGTCTAGAGATGATCAGAGGAGAGGCTTGGATGAGCGGCCGGGAGCCAGGGCGTCAGCCCAAATACCAGCGGATCGCCGCTGAGCTGCGTGCGGCCGTCGAGGCCGGGACGTACGGGCCCGGTGATCGGCTGCCCGGTGAGAACGACCTCATGGCGGCGCACGGTGTCGCACGGATGACGGCCCGCCAGGCGCTCGGGGTGCTTCAGGCCGAGGGCATCGTGGAAGCGCGCAAGGGTGCCGGTGTCTTCGTGCGGGAGTTCCGCCCCATCCGGCGTCTCGGCGTCGAGCGGCTCGCGCAGGGGCGGTGGGGTGAAGGGCGTTCGGTCTGGGAGGCGGACGTCTCGGGCCGGGAACTGGTGGTCGACTCGGTCGAGGTGGGTGAGGAGGAGGCCGCCGCCGTGATCGCCGGGGTGCTCGATCTGGCGGACGGCGAGCGGGTCTGCGTCCGGCGTCGGCGTTACACGCTCGACGGCAAGCCCGTCCTGCTCGCCGCGTCGTACCTCTCCGCGGATCTCGTCGCGGGCACCCCGATCACCCGGCCGGACACCGGTCCCGGGGGTGTCTACGCCCGCCTCGCGGAGCTGGGCCGCGCCCCCGTCCGGTTCCGGGAGGAGGTCCGCTCCCGGATGCCGACCGGAGACGAGGCGGAGGCGCTGGCCCTCCCGGCGGGAATCCCCGTCATGCTCGTCGTCCGCACCGCCTTCGACGCCGACGGCGCTGCCGTCGAGGTCAATGACATGGTGCTCGACTCGTCCGCCTATGTGCTGGAGTACGGGTTCGGCGCGTGAGGCGGCGTGGCGGCTGTGGTCGCCGGCCGCGCCGATAGCCTCTTCGGGAACGGCCACGACGAATTGCGAGCAGCCAGTGATCCGAGACCTCTACAACGTCCGCACGCGGCCCGCCGTAGGCGGACCCACCCCACTGACGGAGGAGGAGGAGCAACGCGCGCGGGCGGTGTTCTTCAACGATCTCGGCAACGTCATAGCCGAACGGGGCTGGGTCCGGTTCCCCGCGTACTCGCCGGAGGAACGCCGCCGGCTGGTCGATGTCGCGCACCGGCTCAGTGCGCACTGGGGGCAGCAGGTGTTCATCGAGGCCGAAGACCAGTGCGCCATGAGGCTCTATCTCGCCGGGCACGGGCCGCAGTCGGCGCACCCCCCGCAGCCGGCGCACCCCCCGCTGCCGGCGCACCCCCCGCTGCCGGCGCACCCCCCGCTGCCGTAGCGCGTCGCCGCTCGGCGAACCCGCCGCCTCCCCGGAGGCCATCGGCCGCACCCGTCGGCATGGGTGCGGCCGGGGCCTTGTCGCCCGTGTGCTACCAGATCGCCTCGACCCATTCCGGGTGGTCGATGAACGGGTTCCGGTTGCCCTGGTAGTCCGTGTAGATCAGGTCGTTGCGGTTCTCCTCGAACGCGTCCGGCGGGTCCTCTTCGTTCCACTGCTTCAGGACCGACAGGCGGCCGTGGTACGGGACGCTGCCGTTGGTGACGGTGTCGTTGGGCTCCAGGTTCGGCCAGCCGTCGGTGCCCTCGTAGCGGACCGCCATGTAGAGGATCATGCGGGCCACGTCGCCCTTGACGGCGTCGCGCGGTTCGAAGGAGTTCGAGTCGGTGAGGCTGCCGCCGCTGTTGGTGAAGGCGGCGCCGCCGTTGTCGAAGTCCTTGTTGCCGCGGGTGGAGTTGACCTGGACGTCCTCGGGGCGCAGATGGTGCAGGTCGGTGCCCGGTCCGGCCGCGGTGCCGAAGTCGCCGTGGGACTGGGCCCACACGTGCTCGCGGTTCCACTGGCCGGTGAGGCCGCCGTTCGCCGTCTTGGCGCGGGAGATGCCCGAGTAGAGCAGGACCACGTTGTTGCTGTTGCCCGGGTCCTGGTCGGTCACCTTCAGGGCTTCCCAGACGGCCGTGTAGGAGAGCTTGGTCTGCTTGCTGATGATCGTGCTCAGCGAGCTTTTCAGCGCCGTGCCGGTCTTGCCGACGGCGGTGGCGTAGTAGGTGGGGTCATAGGCGGTGGTGGTGGCGGTGGCCGGGGTCGCGGAGAAGGCCGGGAGGGCCAGGGCGACCAGGACGGCCGAGGTGGCGAGGGCCACCGTGCGGCGACGGAGGAGTTGCGTCACGGGCATGGGGTGTCCGTATCTACGCGGGTCAACTAGCGGGCAATCGAGAATGGCATGGACATGAAGACCCCGGGGTGACATTCACGTGTCTGTTCTGTGTCGGGTGTCATCTGTGTCGGGTGTCACTGCCGCGTCCCGGCCGGTAACGGAACGGCTAGCTTTGGCCAGTGCGTACAACCATTCGGGTGAACCCGCGAGTCATCTCGGGCATGACCTTTGGGATATCCAGAAGCGCGAGATGGGTGGCGGGCGGCGTGCTCGTCGCCAGCGTGGCCGCCATCACACCCGCGGCCGCGGCGACCCCGCCGGCCGTCGGCTGCTCCTCCGCCAAGGCCGGGCTCGCCGCCAAGCTGAAGACGGACATCACCGCCGCCCTGGCGGGCCGCAAGGGCACCGTCGCCGTCGGCCTCTACGACCGCACCACCAGCACCACCTGCACCCTGCGTGCCGCCACCGCCTACGACTCGGCCAGCGTCGTCAAGGTCACCGTCCTCGCCGCCCTGCTCTGGGACGCGAAGAAGACCAACCGCTATCTGACCGACCGCGAGAACCAGCTCGCCACGGCCATGATCACCAAGTCCGACAACACCGCCACCTCCACCCTGTGGAAGCAGCTCGGCCCGACGAAGATCAAGGGCTTCCTGGCCGCCGCCAAGATGACCCAGACCAAGCCCGGTGCCAAGGGCTACTGGGGGCTCACCCAGATCACCGTCACCGACGAACAGAAGCTCCTGAAGCTGATCCACGCCAAGAACAGCGTCCTCAGCGACAACTCACGCGCCTATCTGCTCAAGCTCATGGGCAAGGTCGTCTCCTCGCAGCGCTGGGGCACCCCCTACGGCGTCCCCTCCGGCGTCACCGTCGCCGTCAAGAACGGCTGGCTGCAACGCTCCACCCAGGGCTGGCGCGTCCACAGCGTCGGCACCTTCAAGGGCGGCGGCCACGACTACACGATCACCGTGCTCACCCACGGCAACAGCACCATGAACTACGGGATTTCCACCATCCAGGGCGTCGCCAAGGCCATCCACAAGGATCTGGCGGCCAGCTGATCCCGGGCACGGCTCACCTGTACGGAGCCTGCCCGCCCGCCCGCCCGTGCATGCCCGCCCGCCCGTGCGTGGCCGGTCATCCCCGAGGTCACCGCGCTGCAAGACGGGCGGCCGCTGGTCCTGGAGCGCGGCTTCACCGCTGGGGTCGGCAACACCGTCCGTCTCTACCTCGCCAAGACGCTCCTCGCCGACTGCCCCGACCTCGGCGCCACCGCCCGCCCGCCGCAGCCCAACCCGCCCCTCGACAACATCGAGGCGATGACCCTCACCGGCGCCCGGAGCGGGCGCCTGGACGTCCTGCCGGCCGGCGACGACCACCAGAACCCGGCCCAGATCACCCGCTTCCACGAGCTGACGGTCCGTCCCGGACGCCCGTGACATCAGCAGGGGAGGGGGGATCCGGCCCGCCCCCTCCCCGCCCCCACCCTCAGCTCGCCGGAATCACATCCGTCCACAGCAGCACCAGGATCAGCACCCCGAGCGCCACCCGGTACCAGATGAACACGCTGTAGCTGTGGTGCGCGATGAACTTCAGCAGCCAGGCCACCGCCGCGTACCCGACCACGAAGCTCACCACCGTGGCCGTGATCGTCGCGGGCCAGCCCACCCCGTTGGAGATCGCGTCGAACTCGGTCACCGTCTGGAGCACCGCCGCGCCCGCCAGCGCCGGGATCGACAGCATGAAGGACAGCCGGGTCACCGTCACCCGGTCCAGGCCGCGCAGCAGACCCGCCGAGCTGGTCGCGCCGGAACGGGACACCCCGGGGATCAGCGCCATGCACTGCACCAGGCCGATGATCAGGGTGTCCTTCCAGGTCACATCGGCCTCACCACGGGTCTGGGTGGCCCGCCGGTCGGCGAACCACAGCACCCCGCTCCACACGATCAGCGCGGTGGCCACGATGTACAGACTGCGCAGGGTGGTCTCGATGTGGTCCTTGAAGACCAGGCCCACGATCCCGATGGGGATCGAGCCGATGATCACCGCCCAGGCGAACCGGTAGTCCGGGTTCCGGCGCTCCTCACGCCGGGCGATCCCCCGGAACCACGCCGTGATCAGCCGCGCGATGTCCTTACGGAGATAGATGATCGTCGCCAGTACCGCGCCGACCTGGATGATCGCCGTGAAGGCGGTGATGTCCGGATCGTCGGTGGAATGGCCGAGCATCCGCTCCAGAATGGTGAGGTGCCCGGTGCTGGACACCGGCAGGAACTCGGTGAGCCCCTCCACCGCCCCCAGGAATGCCGCCTCGAATATGTTCACGCAACCCTCTGCTTCCCCACGCGCATCAAGAACACCAGGAGCCTAGGGAAGCGATCTTCGGGCCCGCACCCGACCCCCGTCAGGACCGCCCCCCGACGATCGGCAGGGGGCACAGCGCCCCCGGCGAACCCGCCCCCACCCCTTCCCGAGGTCCGGGAATTGTTGCAGCGGGATGAAATCCGCCCCGCCCCGCGTTGCTCCCTTCCGGAGGACACCGACAAACGGACACCGACAAACCGACACGAGAACATGAGCGAGAGGCGGCGGCGTGGCAGCGCAGCGGGGATGGATCGGGCGGCTGGCCGCGTACGCCTGGCGTCATCCGAAGGACGTGATCCTCGCCCTCGGATCCTCCCTGGCGGGCATGGCCGTACTGGCCCTGGTCCCGCTGATCACCAAGGTGATCATCGACGATGTGATCGGGGACGAGTCCCGCGCGATGTCCACCTGGGCCGGGCTGCTGATCGCCGCCGCCCTCGCCGTGTACGTCACCACCTACGTCCGCCGCTACTACGGCGGCCGGCTCGCCCTCGACGTGCAGCACGATCTGCGCACGGAGATGTACGACACGATCACCCGGCTCGACGGGCGGCGTCAGGACGAGCTGTCCACCGGGCAGGTCGTCGGCCGGGCCACCAGCGACCTCCAGCTGATCCAGGGCCTGCTCTTCATGCTCCCGATGACCATCGGGAACGTCCTGCTGTTCGTGATCTCCCTGGCGATCATGGCCTGGCTGTCGCTGCCGCTGACTCTGGTCGCCGTCGCCGTCGCCCCCGCCCTGTGGTGGATCGCCAAGCGCTCCCGCTCCCGGCTGCACCCCGCCACCTGGTACGCCCAGGCCCAGGCCGCCGCCGTGGCCGGGGTGGTCGACGGCGCGGTCAGCGGCGTCCGGGTGGTCAAGGGCTTCGGGCAGGAGGAGCAGGAGACCGGCAAGCTGCGCGAGATCGGCCGCAAGCTGTTCGCGGGGCGGCTGCGCACCATCCGGCTGAACTCCCGGTACACCCCCGCCCTCCAGGCCGTTCCCGCCCTCGGCCAGGTCGCCATGCTGGCCCTCGGCGGCTGGCTCGCCGTACGCGGCAACATCACCCTCGGCACCTTCGTCGCCTTCTCCGCCTACCTCGCCCAGCTCGTCGGCCCGGTCCGGATGCTCGCCATGGTCCTCACCGTCGGCCAGCAGGCCCGCGCGGGCACCGAACGCGTCCTGGAGCTGATCGACACCGAGCCGTCGATGCAGGACGGCACCAAGGAACTGCCCGCCGACGCGCCCGCCACCGTCGAATTCGACGACGTGTCGTTCTCGTACGACGACTCCACCCCCGTCCTGCGCGGCCTCAGCTTCGAGATCCGCCCCGGGGAGACCCTCGCCGTCGTCGGCTCCTCCGGCTCCGGCAAGTCCACCGTCTCCCTGCTCCTGCCGCGCTTCTACGACGTCACCCACGGCGCCGTCCTGGTCGGCGGCCACGATGTGCGCGAGCTGACCCAGGACTCGCTGCGCGCCGCGATCGGCCTGGTCCCCGAGGACTCCTTCCTCTTCTCCGACACCGTCCGCAACAACATCGCCTACGGCCGCCCGGACGCGAGTGACGACGAGATCCTCGCCGCCGCCCGCGCCGCCCAGGCGGACCGTTTCATCGCCGAGCTGCCGGGCGGCTACGACACCACGGTCGGCGAACAGGGCCTGACCCTCTCCGGCGGCCAGCGCCAGCGCGTCGCCCTCGCCCGCGCCATCCTCACCGACCCCCGGCTCCTCGTCCTGGACGACGCCACCTCCGCCGTCGACGCCGCCGTCGAGCACGAGATCCACGAGGCCCTCAAGCAGGTCATGAGCGGCCGTACGACGCTGCTGATCGCGCACCGCCGCTCCACCCTCAACCTCGCCGACCGCATCGCCGTCCTGGACGGCGGCCGGCTCGCCGACCTCGGCACCCACGACGAACTCCAGCGGCGCTCCCCCCTCTACCGCCGGCTGCTCACCGACCCCGACGAACTCGGCGGCGTCTCCCCGGGCCACGCCCCGCCCGCCGTACCGCACGAGGACACCACCGTCCGCGAGGAACTGGACGCCGAGTTCGACGCCGAGCGCGGCATCACTCCCAAGCTGTGGACCGGCGACCGTACGCCCAAGGACCTCGCCCTGGCCGGCAGCCCCGCCACCCCCGAACTCCTCGCCCAGGTCGACGCCCTGCCCCCGGCGGACGACGTCCCGGAGGTGGACGAGGCCCGCGCGGTCCGCCCCGAGACCCACTACGGGCTGCGCCGGCTGCTGCACGGCTTCGGACCGCCCCTGCTGATCAGCCTCGCCCTCGTCGCCCTCGACGCCGGCATGGGCCTGCTGCTGCCCGTCCTGATCCGGCACGGCATCGACAGCGGCGTCACCGAGGCCGCCCTCGGCGCGGTCTGGGCCGCCGCCCTGCTCGGCGTCGTCGCCGTGCTCGCCCAGTGGGCCGCGCAGACCGGCGAGATCCGGATGACCGGCCGCACCGGCGAACGCGTCCTGTACGCGCTGCGCCTGAAGATCTTCGCCCAGCTCCAGCGGCTCGGCCTCGACTACTACGAGCGCGAGCTGACCGGCCGGATCATGACCCGGATGACGACCGACGTGGACGCCCTGTCGACCTTCCTCCAGACCGGGCTGGTCACCGCGTTCGTCTCCGTCGTCACCTTCTTCGGCATCATGGGCGCCCTGCTCGTCATCGACATCCAGCTCGCCCTGGTCGTCTTCGCCACCCTGCCGCCCCTGATCGTCGCCACCTGGTTCTTCCGCAGAGCCAGCGTGAAGGCGTACGAACTCGCCCGCGAGCGGGTCTCCAGCGTCAACGCCGACCTCCAGGAGTCGGTGTCCGGGCTGCGGATCGTGCAGGCGTTCGGGCGCGAGCGGGACGGCGGGCGGCGGTTCGCCGAGCGCAGCGACAGCTACCGGCTCGCCCGTGTCCGAGGGCAGTGGCTGATATCGATCTACTTCCCCTTCGTGCAGTTCCTGTCCTCGGCCGCCGCCGTGTCCGTGCTGATCATCGGCGCCGGGCGGATCGAGGCGGCCACCCTCACCACCGGCGCGCTGGTGGCCTACCTGCTCTACATCGACCTGTTCTTCGCGCCCGTCCAGCAGCTCTCCCAGGTCTTCGACGGCTACCAGCAGGCGTCCGTCTCGCTGGGCCGGATCCAGGAACTGCTGCGCGAGCCGTCGTCCACCTCGGCCCGTCCGGGCGCGGCCTCCGGGTCCTCCGCCAGCTCCGGCCCCTCCCCCCGCGAGCCGCTCGAAGTCCTCTCGCTGCGCGGCGACATCGTCTTCGACGACGTGCACTTCGCGTACGGCGACGAGGAGGAGGCCCTCGGCGGAGTGGCGCTGCGGATACCCGCCGGGCAGACGGTCGCCTTCGTCGGCGAGACCGGCGCCGGGAAGTCCACCCTGGTCAAGCTGGTGGCCCGGTTCTACGACCCGACCTCGGGCCGGGTGACCGTCGACGGCGCCGATCTGCGCGACCTGGACCTCACCTCGTACCGGCACCGGCTCGGGGTCGTCCCGCAGGAGGCGTATCTCTTCGCGGGGACCGTGCGGGACGCCATCGCCTACGGGCGGCCGGACGCCACCGACGCCCAGGTGGAGGCGGCGGCGCGGGCGGTCGGCGCGCACGAGATGATCGCCACGCTGGAGGGCGGCTATCTGCACGAGGTCGCCGAGCGCGGGCGCAATCTGTCCGCCGGGCAACGGCAGTTGATCGCGCTGGCCCGCGCCGAACTGGTCGACCCGGACGTCCTGCTCCTCGACGAGGCGACGGCCGCGCTCGACCTGGCCACCGAGGCCCAGGTCAACCAGGCCACCGACCGGCTCGCCGGACGCCGTACCACCCTCGTGGTCGCGCACCGGCTGACCACCGCCGCCCGCGCCGACCGGGTGGTCGTGATGGACCACGGCCGGGTCACCGAGGACGGCACCCACGAGCAACTCCTCGCCCTCGACGGGCGATACGCCCGGCTGTGGCGCACCTTCACCGGCGCCCCCGAGGCCCCGGAGGAGGGCGAGCCGGTGGCCGTGGCCCGCTGACCACGCCGCTGACCGGGCGGTGACCGGGGCGGTGACCGGGGCCGTGGCTGGGGCCATGACCGGCGCGCAACCATCCGACACCCCTTCAGCGTCCGTACACCCGTACGGCCGGTGTCGTCGGTGCGAAGGGGGCGGTTGTGGGCTGGGGTGTCGGCTGGGGTGCGCTGCGCCGGTGGCTGGTGCTCGGCACGGCCGCGTTCACCGCCGCCACCCTGCTGGGCCTGGCCGCCCCGGCCGAGGCGGGGGCGGCCGCCGCCTCCGGGAGCGGGTGCGGGGGCCGCAAGGTGCGCACCCTGTCCTTCTCCACCGGGTCCGTGCAGGTCTTCAAGCGCGGCGGCTATGTCTGCGCGGCGACCCTGCCCAGGACCGTCGGTGGCCGGAAAGCGATGTCGGTGTCGGTGCAGGCGCGCGGCAACCGCCCGGTGACGGACTCGGGGAAGTACATCCGCCGGGCCGGACCGGTCACCGTGCACGCGGGACAGCGCTGTGTGCGGATACGGGGCTCGGTGGGCGCCGGTTCGGTCAGCTCGGGCTGGATCCTGTGCTGACGGCATGGTTTAGGGAATCCCCTCGGGTTCGCCAACACCCCCTGGTGTGGGCGGTGTTGCTCCGATAGCTTCCGGCGCACATCTGCTTCACAGGGGAGGGTGCATGCGCAAGGCGCTCAGATGGCTGCTCGCGCTCACGGTGCTCATCGGCACACTGAGCACGGCGGGGGCGGCCACCGCCGCTCAGCAGCCGGAGGCCACCGACATCAAGGACC
This sequence comes from Streptomyces sp. NPDC056734, assembly GCF_042790455.1. Lineage (NCBI taxonomy): Bacteria > Bacillati > Actinomycetota > Actinomycetes > Kitasatosporales > Streptomycetaceae > Streptomyces > Streptomyces sp. NPDC056734. Next base: position 247,301 of record NZ_JBHTZD010000002.1, on the reverse strand, counting down.
GGCTGCTCGCCATACCCGGCATGAGCCTGGTCCAGGAGAAGCCGTACCCCGGCTACCGCTTCTTCGTCTTCACCTACACCCAGCCGGTCGACCACAAGAACCCGGCGAAGGGCACCTTCCAGCAGCGCATCACCGTGCTGCACAAGGACGTCTCGCGCCCCACGGTGTTCCACACCGGCGGCTACAACGTCTCCACAACCCCCAGCCGCCGCGAGCCCACCCAGATCGTGGACGGCAACCAGGTCTCCATGGAGTACCGCTACTTCACGCCGTCCCGGCCCAGCCCCACCGACTGGACCAAGCTGGACATCTGGCAGGCCGCCAGCGACCAGCACCGTATCTTCCAGGCGCTGAAGCCGCTCTACCCCGAGAACTGGATCTCCACCGGCGGCTCCAAGGGCGGCATGACCGCCACCTACTACGAGCGCTTCTACCCGCGTGACATGGACGGCGTGGTCGCCTACGTCGCCCCCAACGACGTGGTGAACGACCAGGACGCCGCCTACGACCGGTTCTTCGAGAACGTCGGCACCGAGGAGTGCCGCGACCGGCTGAACGGCGTACAGCGCGAGGCGCTGGTGCGCCGCGAGCCACTGGAGGAGCGCTACGCGGCCCTCGCCGCCGAGCACGGCTACACCTTCACCACCGTCGGCAGCCTCGACAAGGCGTACGAGGCGACCGTCCTCGACTATGTCTGGGCCTTCTGGCAGTACAGCCTGCTCGCCGACTGCGGCGACATCCCCGCCGACGCCCCGAACGCGACGGACGACGAGATCTGGAACTCGATCGACACCATCGCGGGCTTCTCGTTCTACAGCGACCAGGGCCTGGCCCCGTACACCCCGTACTACTACCAGGCGGGCACCCAACTGGGCGCGCCCAGCATCGAGTTCCCGCACATCGAGGAGGAGTACATCCGCTACGGCTACTTCTCGCCGCGTTCCTTCGTGCCGAGCGACATCGCGATGCGCTTCCAGCCGTCCGCGATGAAGGACATCGACAGCTGGGTCAAGAAGAACGCCGACCACATGCTGTTCGTCTACGGGGAGAACGACCCCTGGGGCGCCGAGCCGTTCCGCCTGGGCAAGGGGGCGCGCGACTCGTACGTCTTCACCGCGCCCGGCGCCAACCACGGCGCGAACGTGGCCGGTCTGGTCGCCGACCAGCAGGCGCTGGCCACGGCGAAGATCCAGGAGTGGGCGGGCGTCGCCCCGGCCGCCGTCCAGCAGGACGCCGCTCTCGCCGAGCCGCTGGCCCCTTACGATGCCAAGCTCGACGTCCGTGACGTGGAACGGGAGCCGACGCTACGGCCGTGACGCGGGCCGGGTGGTAGAGGGAAGCGGCGCGGTCCGGGCGGATGCCCGGCGGACCGCGCCGCTTCCCGGCGCCCGAGGGAGCGGACCGGCAGGTCGTCAGCGGCGGGTAGGGAGCGGTGCCCGGCCCGCCATCAGCCGGTTGACCAGGGCGAGCAGCAGATCCCGGCTCGCCTGCTTGTCCCGCAGATCGCCCATGACGACCGGGACGTTCGGGTCGAGGTCGAGCGCTTCCCTGATCTCCGGCACCGAGCGGTCCTGGAATCCGTGGAAGCAGTTGACGCCGACCACGAACGGGACCCGGCGGCTCTCGAAGAAGTCGATCGACGCGAAACTGCTCGCCAGCCGCCGGGTGTCGGCGAGGACGACCGCGCCCAGGGCACCTTGCACCAGGTCGTTCCACATGAACCAGAAGCGTTCCTGCCCGGGGGTGCCGAAGAGATACAGGACCAGCTCGGACGTCACCGTGATCCGGCCGAAGTCCAGCGCCACGGTGGTGGTGGTCTTGCCCTCCACCCCGTCGAGGTCGTCCACGCCGAGGCCCGCGACGGTCAGCTGCTCCTCCGTGTTCAGGGGCGGGATCTCGCTCACGGCCCCGACCATGGTGGTCTTGCCGACGCCGAACCCGCCCGCGATCAGGATCTTCACGGCGGCGGGTGCCGCGACCGTCGTCGCCTGGGACACGGGTGCCCCGGTCTGCTGGTCGTCAGAGTCTGAGTAGGGCATCCTTCACCGCCTGAAGAAGAATCATGTCGGGTTCCTCGCCCATCACGACCGTGAGCGGCGGCCGCAGAGCCACCCTGCCCATCCCGAGCAGGTCGTCGACGAGGATCTTCGTCACCGCAATGGGCTGCCGCAGCCGGGCGGAGACCTCGGCGAGCGCCACCGGTGAGTGGCACTGCCGCAGGATCAGCCGGTGCTCGGGTTGCAGGCTGCGGTCGGTCTGCTGGTCGCCGCGCCCGGCGACGGTGGCGATCACCGTGATGAGGGTGAGGTCGTCCCGCGCCGAAGCCGTCCGCCCCTGGGTGATCGTGTACGGCCTGACCAGGCCGTCCTCCGCGTCATCGTCGTCCGCCGCCGTGTCGGCCCAGTGCCTCACTCACGTCCTCCCCCCGCTCCTGCACATGCCCCTGGACGACCCGCACCTCGGTACCCAGATGCTGGCCCACCTGCTGTACGAGGGTGTCCATCGCGACGGCCATCACCTCGGCGTCCACCTCCTGGTCCGCGACGACCGCCAGATGGGTCCCCCGGCCGGCGGAGCTGATGAACAGCCACAGGGACTCCAGTTCGATGATGACCTGGTGGACGGCACCACCGCCGAACACCTCGCCGATGCCGCGGGCCAGGCTCTGCTGACCGGTGGCGATCGCGGCCAGGCGCTCGGCGTCGACCCGGGCGACGCTGCTGGACTGGCTGACGACCAGCCCGTCGTCGGACAGCACCACGGCGTTCCGGGTGCCCGGAACCTGGTCGACCAGCCGGTCGAGCAGCCAGTCGAGGTCGGAGTTGGTGGCAGTGCTTCGCAGAGTCATCGTCCGTCTTCCTTCCGGGTCCCCTCGGAACCCGGGGCGGGGTGGTTGGGTGGTTGGTCGGAGGCCGGCCTGAGCCGGGCCGTCCGGGACTGGCGCTGGAAGGCTCCGACCGTGGAGCCGGAGCGGCCCCCGGCCCGCCTGGGCAGTGGCGGAACGCCCCCTGTGCCGGAGGCCGGGTCCAGGTGCGGTGCCTCCTGGTACACGGGGGGAGGCTGCCGGAGTTCGGTGGCGAGACTGGCCTGCCGTACCCGCCGGGGCAGCGGCTCCGTGACCTGCCTGTCCTGCCTGTCCTGCCTCGGGGCAGCGGCGGGGGCCGGGGTGGGGACCGAGGGCGGCGGCGGGGGCGGGGGCGGGGTGGGCCGGGCCGGCGGTTCGACCCAGGCGCCGACGAGGGGACGGATGTACGTCTCCCGGTCGCTGGGCCGGTGCCGCCGGGGATCGAAGTAGTCGTTCGTCTGCTCGGCGGCGGCGTGCAGCGCGAGCTGGTCGGGGAAGGCCGTGGCATCGGCGGGCGGGTACTGCTCGGGCAGCGGCACACCGTCGGCGATCAGGTCCCCGGGCACCAGGACGACCACCCGGGTGCCCCCGTAGGACGAGCGCCGCAGCTCCACCTTGAGGCCCAGGTTGGCGGAGAGCCGGGCCACGACGTACAGGCCCAGCCGGGCGTCGTCGGCGCGGGACATCACGTCCATCCGGGGCGGGTCGGCCATCAGCACGTTCGCCGCGATGTACTGCTCGGCGTCCATGCCCATGCCGCGGTCCTCGATCTCGATCGCGACACCGCGTCCCACCTGGGTCGCCCGCACCTCGACCGGCGTCGGCGGTTTGGAGAAGGTCACCGCGTTCTCCATCAGCTCCGCCAGGACGTGCACCAGGGGACCGACGGCCCGCTCGGACAGCCATGCCTCGCCGTCGGTGTCGATCTGGATGCGGCGGTAGTCCTGCACCTCGCCCTGCGCGGAACGCAGGATGTCCAGCAGCAGCACGGGCCTGCGCCAGCGGCGCTGCGGCTGTCCGTTGCCGAGGATGACGAGGTTCTCCTCGTAGCGGCGCAGCCGGGCCGCGAGGTGGTCGAGGTCGAACAGCCCCTGGAGGACCGCCGGGTCCTCGTGCTGGCGCTGCATCTCACCGAGACGCTTGAGCTGCATGCCGATGAGCAGCTGGGTCCGCCGGGCGATGCGCTGGAGCAGCCGCTCGAAGCCGCGGTACAGCTCGACCTCGCGTACGGCGGTCTCCAGGGACGAACTGCGGGCCTGGTTGAGGGCCTGGCCGAGCTGGCCGAGTTCGTCGTTGGCGTGCCGGATCGCGGGCAGCTCGGCGTCGGTGTCGACCTTCTCGCCCTGGCGCAGCCGCTCCACCAGGTCGGGCAGCCGGGTCTGGAGTTCCAGGGCCTCGGAGCGGAGCGCGAAGATCCGGCGGCGCAGGATGCCGGTCAGGCGCAGCGTGAACAGCAGCACCAGCAGCACGGCCGCCACGCTCACCGCGGCGTTGATGATCACCTTCGTCATCAGGCCGCCGAGTTCTGCCTCGGTGCCGGCGTCGATGTCCGCGGCGTGGGCCTCGCCCGCCGCCTCCAGCTGGGGAGTGATCTTGCTGAGGACCTGCTGCCACTCCTCGCCCACGGAGGCGGCCACCGGGGTCCGGCCGGCCTCGTCGGCGTCCTCGGTGCTGAGCAGGACCGTCTCGATGTCGACCTTCTGGTCCCAGTCGGCGCCGTTGCGCACACTGTCGTACGCGTCGCCGCGGGTGCCGGGCAGCTGCGGCAGGACCTTGTCGTCGTAGATGTGCTTCTGCGCGCCGATCGCGCTGGCGAGCTGGAAGCGCTGCCCGCCGGTGAGCTGGCCGCTCACCGCTCCGGAGGAGATGATCGCGTCCTCACGGGCGATCATCTCCAGGCCCCACTGGGCGTCGAACGCGGGCCGGCCGAGGATGGCCTGTTCGCCGATGCCCACGTCGGTGAAGCCCTCCAGCAGCTCCAGTTCCGTGGTGACGATGTCGGTGTAGCCGTTGAACGTCTTCTCCGGGTCGGCGGACCCCTCGTCCACCGCGTCGCGGTAGGAGGGCAGTTGCCCGAGGCCGTCCTCAAGCTCGCGGAACGGCTCGTCGAGATCCGCCGGCACGGAGCCGGACAGCGCGTCGAGGCTCTGCACGGCCGTGTCGGTGAGCCCGCGCTGACGCGTCAGTTCGGACCGGTCCGCGTCGGGTTCCGCCATGGCGATCGAGGTCAGCTGCCGCTCCGCCTGGACGGCGGAGAAGACGGTGAGCAGGGGTTCGTTGAAGAGATGCGCCGCCTCGTGCCGGTCATTGACGCGGCGCCAGTCCCCGTAGTGCTGGGAGGAGTTCGTCACCCCCAGGGCGACCAGGGCGAGACAGGGCACCAGAGCCAGCGCGAACAGGATCGTCCGCAGCGACAACCGGCGTTCGGGAGCCGCCCCTTGTGCCGTCCGGCGGCTCGCGGTGCGTGTGGTGCGTGCGTGGAGTGCCACAGTGGTCCCCGGCATGTGAGTGATGACGGACAATGCCCGGAAGCAGTGGTCCGAGTCATGACAGGGCGGCAGTTTAGCGACTGATCAAAGAAAGTCCCTATGGACTCAATAAACGATCTTCATATGGATGGTGCGGATCGGTGCTTCTGACCCCAATTCAGACTCCGGCTCGGGCCCCGGATCGGGCTCCGGCTTTGATCCCGGCTCCGGCTGCGGCTCTGATTCCGGCTCCGGCTGCGGCGGTCCTACGGTCCTGTCCTGGCCGTCAGTAGGACAGACCGTGCCCCAGCGGATACAGCACCCGCTCCGGATCGTCCGCCCGCCGCACCGGCACCGGCAGCTTCCCCCGGGGCCGCGCTCGTCCGGCGATCACCCGTGCCACCGCCCGCAGTTCCACGTCCGTCCAGGAGTAGGCGGCCAGGGCGGCGGGGACGCCGGGGACGTGGGCCACGTCGTAGGGGTTGCGGACGGCCACGGCGACGACCGGCCGCCCGGTGGCGAGGAGGCGTTCCACCAGGGTCTTCTGGGTGCTGGCCGCCCAGACGTTGCAGGTGGCGACGACCACGGCGTCCGCGCCCGCCGCCGCGGTGACCGCGCGGTCGACGGTGGCCGGTGCGGGGGACATGCCGGTGGGCAGCGGGGTCGCCGTGAAGCCCAGTTCGGTCAGGGCGGTGGCGAGGACGGTGGTGGGCGGGCCGGTGGTGCCGGTGGGGGAGTCCGGGTCGGCGCCCACCACGAGCAGGGTGCGGTGGGTGGCGGGGGTGAGCGGGAGCAGCCGGTCCCGGTTGACCAGGAGGGTCGTGGTGCGTTCCGCGATCCGGTCGGCCTCCGTCAGATGCGCCCGGGTCCCGACCGCGCGGTCCACGCCGGACCGGCTGACGTACGGGGCGTCGAACAGATCCAGCCCCGCCTTGAGCCGCAGCACCCGCAGGATCGATTCGTCCAGGCGCGATTCCGGCAGCTCGCCGTCCTGGACGGCCTTGAGCACGGCGTTCCAGGCGACGTCCAGCTTCGGCGCGTTCAGCAGCACGTCCACCCCGGCCTTCAGCGCCAGCACCGGCACCCGGTCGTCCCCGTACTTCTGCCGTACGCCCGCCATGTCGAGCGCGTCGGTGACCACGACACCGTCGTAGCCCAGCTCCTCGCGCAGGATGCCGGTGAGGATCGGGCGGGAGAGGGTGGCGGGGTCGCCGGAGTCGTCGAGGGCCGGGACCAGGATGTGCGCGGTCATGATGGATTCGATGCCGGCCTCGATCGCCGCGCGGAACGGCACCGCGTCCAGCGTCTCCCACTCCTCGCGGCTGTGCGTGATCACCGGGAACCCGTAGTGGCTGTCGACGGCCGTGTCCCCGTGCCCGGGGAAGTGTTTGGCGGTGGCCGCCACCTGGGCCGACCGGTAGCCGGTCACCTCGGCCGCGACGAGGGCGGCAACGGCCTGCGGGTCGGCGCCGAAGGAGCGGACGCCGATCACCGGGTTGGCCGGGTCGACGTTCACGTCGGCGACGGGGGAGTAGTCCTGCCGGATGCCCATCGCCCGCAGTTCGGTGCCGGAGATCCGGCCGACGCGCCGGGCGTCCCCGGGCGAGCCGCCCGCGCCGAGCGCCATCGCCCCCGGCAGCAGGGTCGCGGGCCGGCCGATCCGGGCCACGGCTCCGTGCTCCTGGTCGGTGGAGATCAGCAGCGGGAGGCCGCGCGGGCGGGTCAGGGAGGCGTTCTGGAGGCCGTTGGACAGGCTCGCGATCTGGTGCGGGTCGCGGGTGTTGTGCGCCCAGGCGAAGTAGATGATCCCGCCGAGGTGGTAGCGGGCGACCAGTTCGGCCGGGGTCCGCACGCCCAGCTCGCGCAGACTGGTGTCGATGTCCGCCTGGTCGGGGGCGGTGGCGGAGTGCCCGTACGCCCGCGAGACGAAGAGCTGCCCGACCTTCTCTTCCAGGGTCATACGGGAGATCAGGTCCCGGAGTCCACGGTCCCGGTACCCGGCGACGGCCCGGGCTTCGGTGCCGATCGCCAGGGTCACGGTGACACCGGCCGTGGCGGCGAGGACGGTACGTCTGGAGGGCATGCGCGCGTGCTCCTTCCGGAGGTGATCCGCTGAAGGAAACTTCCCGGAAGTCACCACGGTCGGGAAGTTTCCGCCGGTCAGGGGAGTGCACGGTAACCGCCGAAGGGGCTGCGCCCGGGCATCTGGGGGGCGGGGGTGTGTCGGTCGTGCTGGACCCCAATTGGCCCCGTCGGCCCTGTTGGTCCCGTCGGCTCCTTCGGCGACGATCACCCCATGACCTCGTACCTCATCCTCCACGGATGGCAGAACCACCGCCCCGAGCAGCACCGGCAGCACTGGCTGGCCGGCCGGCTCGACGCCCTGGGCCAACCAGGTCGTGTACCCGCAGCTGCCGGATCCGGACGAACCGGAACTGGAGGTGTGGCTCGCGGAGTACGGCCTCGGCCTCGGGCTCGGCCCCGGCCCTCAGGCTCGGCCCCGGCCCGGCCCCAACCTCAGGCCGCGTCGTGCAGCAGCCGTCCCAGGTGGCGGCTCCCGGCCGCCAGCAGGTCCGGCAGCGGCTTCGCCGCCTCGTACCAGCGCTTCTCGTACTCCCAGCACAGCCAGCCGTCCCACCCGTTGCGGGAGAGCACCTCGACGCACTCGGCGAGCGGCAGGATGCCGGCGCCGAGCGGCAGCGGGGTGGTGTCGTCGGCGGACGCGATGTCCTTGACCTGGACATAGCCCAGGTGCGGGGCGAGCGCGGCGAAGGTCTGCGTGGGCTGCTCACCGCCGAGCCAGGTGTGCATCACGTCCCACAGCGCGCCGACGCTGCGTTCACCGGAGGGTCCGAGCTGATGGCTGACCGGCCCGAGCACCCGGGCGGCCTCGGCGCCGGTCCGGTGCGAGTCATGGGTCTCCAGCAGGATCCGTACGCCGGAGTCGGCCGCGTACCGCGCGCCCTCGGCCAGCCGGCGGACCGCCGCCGCGTCGGACTCGGCCGCCTCCTGCTGCGGATCGGCGCCCGGGAACACCCGGACGTACGGCGCCCCGACGTCTTTCGCGAGGTCGAGCAGGGCGCGCAGTTCGTCGAGTACGGGTCCGTCGGCACCCGGCGCGGCGACCCGCACGTATCCGGCGAGGCCGAGGAGTTCGATGCCCGAGGAGGCGAACCCGGCCGCCGCGGCGGACCGTTCGGCCGGGCCGATGCCGGGGTGCACCGGCTCCTCGGGGTGGGCGCGCAGTTCGACGCCGTGGTAGCCGTGCCGGGTGGCGAGTGCCAGCACGTCGGACAGGGGAAGGCCGGGGACTCCCAGCGTGGAGAAGGCCAGCTTCATACTGCCGGACCCTACTCGTCAGTCGCCCGCCGCGCGTAGCTCCAGCCGCCAGTCCTGGCCGACCAGTTCCTTTCCGAACGACCGGTGCGGTTCCTCGGCGACCAGCACGAACCCATGGCGCTGATAGATCCGCCGCGCGGCCGTGAGGATGTCGTTGGTCCACAGCACCAGGTCCCGGTAACCGGCTGCGCGGGCGAAGTCGGTGACCGCCGTGACCAGCAGATCCCCGATGCCGAGCCCGCGCGCGTCCGGCTCCACCAGCAGCAGCCGCAGCCGCGCGGTGGCGGGTGCCCCGTCCCGTACGCACAGCACGCACCCCACCGGACGGCCGTCCAGCTCGGCGATCCACACCCGCTCCAGACGCGGATCGTGGTCCGCGGCGAAGTCGGCGACGATCCGGGCGACCAGGCCCTCGTAGTCGCCGTTCCACCCGTACTCGGCGGTGTACAGCGCCGCGTTGCGCTGCACGATCCAGCCCAGGTCGCCGGGGACGGGCGCGCGCAGCACCACGTCCTCGGGGCGGGGCGCCCGGCCGTCGCCGAGGAGCGTACGGACCGTGCGCAGCGCGTCCGAGAGGCGGGGCCGGTCGGCCGCGGGCACGGTCGCCAGCAGCGCGCCCACCGCCCCGCGCGCCCGCTCCTCCAGCAGACCGGCGGCGGACCGGCCGCCCGCGGTGAGGCCGATCCGGCGGCGCCGCGAGTCCTGCTCGCCGGGCCCGCGCTCGATCAGCCCGTCCTGCTCGAACTTGTTCAGGATCCGGCTGAGATACCCCGCGTCGAGATGCAACTGGGTGCGCAGATCGGCCGCGTCCACGTGGGGCGCGTGCGCGAGTTCGTACAGGACGCGGGACTCGGTGAGGGTGTAGGGGGCGTAGGTGTGGCGGCCGTAGTCGAGGGCGCCGATGAGGTGGGTGTAGAAGCGGTTGAAGGAACGGATGTCCTGGACGGTCATGGTGGGCCCCGGGGGTGGAGAGGCGACGGACGAGATATCTGACTCAGTCAGAGAAATCTTAGGCCGGGGCCACGGACACGTCCATGGCGTGCCGTGAGGGCGGAGGACGGGTGCCGCTGTCCCGTGAGGGCCGAGCGCGGTCGCCACAATCACCCCCTATCGGGTGCGACGTACCCATAGTCCCCGCACAGCTTTCGATCACTCCATCCCCAGAGCTTGACTCAGTGTCACCACGACCACTTAACTCACACCCTGAGTTTTGCGGGGGGATCCCACGCCCCACCGCGAAACCGCTTTCCACGCCACACCCCTGCATTTCCCCATCCCCCACTTCTCCAGGCAGGAATCCCCGCATGCCGGACTCCCTCCACCGCAAGCGCTTCTGGACCCGCCGCAAGGTGCTCGGCGCGACCGCCGGTGGCACCACGGCGGCCGCCCTCGGCGCCTTCGCGGCCCGCGCGGCCACCACCTCCGACGTGAGTGCCACCGCGAGCCCGCCCGGCGATGTGGTCGGGAAGATCACCGTCGGTTACCAGGGCTGGTTCGCCTGCAAGGGCGACGGCGCCCCGATAAACGCGTGGTGGCACTGGAGCCCCAACAGCGCCCAGCCGCCCTCCCCGACGAACAAGGGCATCACCGCGTGGCCCGACGTCCGTGACTACACCAAGACGTACACCACGGCGTTCGCCAACCTCGGCAACGGCCGCGCGCCCGGCGTCTTCTCGTCGTACGACCAGCAGACCGTCGACACCCACTTCCTGTGGATGCAGCAGTACGGCATCGACACCGCCGCCCTCCAGCGCTTCAACCCGACGGGCGGCGAGGGCCCCACGCGGGACGCGATGACCACCAAGGTGCGCAGCGCCGCGGAGAAGTACGGCCGCAAGTTCTACATCATGTACGACGTCACCAGTTGGACGGCCTTCCAGTCGGAGATCAAGACCGACTGGACCAACAAGATGAAGGCCCACACGTCGAGTACGGCCTACGCCACGCAGAACGGCAAGCCGGTGGTCTGCCTCTGGGGCTTCGGCTTCAACGACGACAAGCGCAACTTCACGGCAGCCGCCTGCCTGGACGTCGTCAACTGGTTCAAGAACCAGGGCTGCTACGTCATCGGCGGCGTCCCCACCTGGTGGCGCACCGGCAACAACGACTCGCGCGCCGGCTTCAGCGACGTCTACCACGCCTTCAACATGATCTCCCCGTGGATGGTCGGCCGGATCGGCAACGCCGCCGACTCCGACAACTTCTACAACGTGGCGACGGTCCCTGACATCGCGGAGTGCGCCAAGACCGGCATCGACTACCAGCCGTGCGTGCTCCCCGGCGACGTGGCCCAGCGCCATCGCGTGCACGGCGACTTCATGTGGCGGCAGTTCTACAACGTGACCCGCGCCGGGTCGCAGGGCATCTACATCTCGATGTACGACGAGTACAACGAGGGCAACCAGATCGCCAAGACCGCGGAGTCGCAGAGCTGGGTTCCCACCGGCTCGGGCTTCCTGAGCCTGGACGAGGACGGCACGGCCTGCTCCTCGGACTACTACCTGCGTCTGACGGGCGACGGCGGCCGGATGCTCAAGGGCCAGCTGGCCGTGACGGCGACCCGTCCCACCACGCCGTTCGTCACCGGCACCTCCGCCGGTCTCCCGGCCGTCGCCACGGTCACCCTGCGCTCCCGCGCCAACAACAAGTACGTGACGGCGGAGAGCGGGGGCGCCGCCGCGCTGATCGCCAACCGCGACGCGGTCGGCGCCTGGGAACGCTTCGACCGGCTCGACCTGGGCGGCGGCAATATCGCCCTGCGCGCCCGTGCCAACGGGCGTATCGTTTCCGCGGATTCCGCCGGCGCCGCCGCCCTGATCGCCAACCGCGTCGCCATCAACGCCTGGGAGACCTTCAAGCTGGTCACCAACTCCGACGGCACGGTGAGCCTGCTCGCGTCCGCGAACGGCCGGTATGTCACGGCGCCCGGCGCCGGGGCGTCGTCGCTGATCGCGAGCAGTACGGCGATCGGGACGTCGGAGAAGTTCGACCTGGCGACGGTCTGAGCGGCGCCGCTCGGCGCTACTGCGTGTTCTTCGGCTTCTCCGTCGCCTTCTCCATCGGCGTCTCCTCCGTCTTCTCCTTCGTCTGCGGTGGCGTCCCCTGCGTCCACAGTGGCCGGACGGCGATCCGGCTGAACCGCCACCCGTCCGGCGTCCACCGCAGGTCGGCGTCGCAGAAGCCTCCGACGGTGAACAGGGTGCCGTCGGCGTAGACATGCGTCATGAGCGCGTTCCAGGAGACCCGGGCGGTGCCGCCGCCCGGGTCGTGCGCGTCGAGGAGAATCCCGGACGCGATGTGCTGCGTGCCGGCGAACGGCGCGAGCGCCTCTTCGGCCCCACGCGCCGCGTCGGCCCCCACCCCGGCCCCGACAGGCGTCTCCATCCGCACGTCCTCGGTGACGAACTCGCGCATCCGGTCGGGCTGAAGGTCACGGGCGTCCAGAGCGCGGAAGAGGCGGTGGACGAGGTGGTGGACGAGGGTGGGGTCGGGGATGGTTTCCGAGGTCTCGGTCATGGCGCGAGCCTCGTACATCAAGCGGACTTGAGGTCAAGGGAGAGCGGGAGGGAGGGGCTGGGGTCAGCGCAAGGCGATGGGGTCAGCGCAAGGCGATGAGTCCCGCGTCCGTCGGCGCGAAGCCGCAGGCGCCGAAGTAGAAGCCGCGCAGCCGTTCCTCGAAATCGACGTGCAGCCACGCGCACCCCGCCGCACGGGCGTGGGTGACCGCGTGGGCGACCAGTCCGGTGCCGATACCGCGTCCGCGCAGGTCGAAGCCGCCGCGCCATACGTACGTGATGGTCATGGGCCGGAATGGTAGGAGCCGCCGGTGATTGGCTGGGTCCTTGGTCCTTGGGCCTTGGGCCTGGGGCCTGGGGCCCGTAGGCCGTCAGTCGTCCTCGGGCCGATCCGGGCGTCCACCCCGCCGGAGGCATCACGCAGAAGTAGACGCAGGTCACTCCCCGCGCGCAGGCCCGGAGGACTCCCGTACCACCAGCTCCCCCCGCACCTTGGCCACCCCACCCGCGGGCGCCTCCTCGCGCCCCATGGCGATCCGCCCAGCCCGCGCGCCCGCCTCCGCGAGCGGCAACCGGACCGTCGTCAGCGCGGGAACCGCGTCCCCGCTGAACGGAAGGTCGTCGAAGCCGACCACCGAGACATCGTCCGGAACCCGCCGCCCCGCCTCCCGCAGCGCGGCACACGCCCCCAGCGCCGCCGAGTCGTTCGCGGCGACCACCGCCGTCAGCGACGGATCGGCGGCGCACAGTTCCCGGGTGGCCTCGTACCCCGAACGCCGGTCGTAGCCGCCGTGCACCGTCCGGCGCGGATCCTCGGCGACCCCCGCCGCCGCCAGCGCGGCCCGATGGCCCTCCAGGCGGTGCCGGGTCGTCGTACGGTCCGCCGGACCCGCGAGATACCCCATCCGCCGATGCCCCAGCCCCAGCAGATGCTCCGTCAGCTCCCGCGCGCCGTCACGGTTCCCGAAGGCGAGCGTCACCACGTCCGCGTCCGGCACCGGAGGGCGCCCGCACAGCACCACGCGCGTCCCCGCGTCGGTGAGCCTGCGCAGCTTCGCCGCCACCGCCGCCCCGTGCGTCGCGTCCTCCACGGCGCCACCCGTCAGTACGACCGCAGCCGCCCGCTGGCGTTGCAGCAGCGTCAGATACGTCAGCTCCCGCTCCGGCGAACCCCCCGTGTTGCAGACCACCGCCAGCCGCTCGCCGCCCGCGCGGCCCCCCGGCCCGCCGATCTCAGACTGGATCGCGCTCGCCATGACGCCGAAGAACGGGTCGGCGATGTCATGGACCAGGATCCCCACCAGATCGGAGGTCGCCGCCGCCAGCGCGCTCGCGGGACCGTTGAGCACATAGTCCAGCTCCTTGACGGCCCCCAGCACCCGCTCCCGGGTCGCCGCCGCCACCGGATAGTTGCCGTTCAGCACGCGCGACACCGTCGCGGGCGAGACCCGCGCACGGGCCGCCACGTCCGCCAGGGTCACCGTCATGTCGTCGTCCTCCGGTCGCGCGTCTCTTGTCGTACGGGTCGATGGCCAGGCCCTTGGCCGGATCACCGGGTCACCTGGGCCACCGCGTCACCTGGACCACCTGGTCGCCCTCGATCGCCGGTCATCCCGATCACCGGGCGACCCGAGTCTCCAGGGTCACCCCGATCACCGGATCACCCGATCACCGGATCACTGGACCAGGAGATCACTCGATCTTCGATCACTCGATCATCCGATCACCCGGCACGAGCGCCAGGCCATCCGGACCAGGCACCCGCCATCCGAACCAGTCGCCCGCCGACCGAACCAGCCGCCAGACCATCCGGACCAGGCACCCGCTCCCCCGATCGCCCAGATCACCAGATCGCCCAGATCACCCGGATAACCCGCCCCCCTTGTCCCACCCCGTGCGCAGAGGCTAGCGTCTAGGGCGATAGAAAGCGCTTACTGCCACCCGTGAAGGGAACAACGTGACACGCAAGACGGTCCGCATCGCCATGAACGGCGTGACCGGGCGCATGGGCTACCGCCAGCACCTCGTCCGCTCGATCCTCGCCCTGCGCGAACAGGGCGGGCTCGACCTGGGCGACGGCACCACCCTGTGGCCGGAACCGATCCTCGTAGGACGGCGCGAACACGCCCTGAAGGCGCTGGCCGAACAGCACGGACTTGATCACTTCTCCACGGACCTGGACGCTGTCCTCGCCGACGACTCCGTGGACCTCTACTTCGACGCCCAGGTCACCTCCGCGCGCGAGGAGGCGATCAGGAAAGCGATCGCGGCCGGGAAGCACGTGTACACCGAGAAGCCCACCGCCACCGGACTCGACGGCGCCCTCGCGCTCGCCCGGCTCGCCCAGGAGAAGGGCATCAAGCACGGCGTCGTCCAGGACAAGATCTTCCTGCCGGGCCTGCTCAAGCTGAAGCGGCTCATCGACGGCGGCTTCTTCGGGCGGATCCTGTCCATCCGGGGAGAGTTCGGCTACTGGGTGTTCGAGGGCGACTGGCAGCCCGCCCAGCGCCCCTCCTGGAACTACCGCGCACAGGACGGCGGCGGCATCGTCGTCGACATGTTCCCGCACTGGGAGTACGTCCTCCACGAACTGTTCGGCCGCGTCACCTCCGTACAGGCCCTCGCCACCACCCACATCCCGCGCCGCTGGGACGAGAACGGCGAGCCCTACGCCGCCACCGCCGACGACGCCGCCTACGGCATCTTCGAGATCGAGGGCGGTGCGATCGCCCAGATCAATTCCTCCTGGGCCGTGCGCGTCCACCGCGACGAACTGGTCGAGTTCCAGGTGGACGGCACGGAAGGGTCCGCCGTCGCCGGACTGCGCACCTGCCGCGCACAGCACCGCGCCGCCACGCCCAAGCCGGTGTGGAACCCCGACCTCCCGGCCACCCACGCCTTCCGCGAACAATGGCAGGAGGTGCCCGACAACGCCGACGTCGACAACGGCTTCAAGGCACAGTGGGAACTGTTCCTCAGGCACGTCTACGCCGACGCCCCCTACCACTGGGACCTCCTCGCCGGCGCCCGCGGCGTCCAGCTCGCCGAACTGGGGCTGCGCTCCTCCGCCGAGGGCCGCCGCATCGACGTACCGGAGATCTCCCTGTGACGGCGATCATCCGGCTCCCGGACGCCAGGGGCGAGTTGCGCGCCTACCACCCGCGCCCCGCCCCCCTCGCTCTCTCCCCGGGTGCCGGTTTCCGCTCCCGTACGGTCTTCTCCGCGGCCCATGTCGTCGCCGACCCGTTCGCCGATGTCACGCCCGGCTCGCCCGCCGTGCTCGACTGGGACGCCACGCTCGCCTTCCGCCGTCATCTGTGGTCCCACGGGCTCGGTGTCGCCGAGGCCATGGACACCGCCCAGCGCGGCATGGGCCTGGACTGGGCGGGCGGGGCGGAGCTGATCCGGCGCAGCGCCGCCGAGGCACGGGCCGTCGGCGGACGGATCGTTTGCGGCGTCGGCAGTGATCAATTGATCAGCACGGAGGCCGGGTACCCCTACGGAATCGATCAGATCCGAGCTGCGTACGAGGAGCAGCTGGCCGTGGTGGAGGAGGCCGGGGCGCAGGCCGTCGTCATGGCCTCGCGCGCGCTCGCCGCCGTGGCCCGCGGCCCCGAGGACTACCTGGAGATCTACGGACAGCTGCTGCGCCAGGCCCGTGAGCCGGTCGTCCTGCACTGGCTCGGGCCGATGTTCGATCCGGCCCTGGAGGGCTACTGGGGCTCGACCGATCTGGACGTGGCCACGCGGACGTTCCTCGATGTCATCGAGGCGCATCCGGACAAGGTCGACGGGATCAAGGTCTCCTTGCTCGACGCCGGGCGCGAGATCGATCTGCGGCGCGCTCTGCCGGACGGTGTGCGCTGCTACACCGGCGACGACTTCCACTACCCCGAACTGATCGCCGGAGACGACCAGGGCTTCAGCCACGCCCTGCTCGGCATCTTCGATCCCCTCGGGCCGCTCGCCGCGCAGGCGGTACGGGTTCTGGACACGGGGGACGTGATCGGTTTCCGGGAACTGCTCGACCCGACGGTCGAACTCTCCCGGCATCTCTTCCAGGCCCCCACCCGCTTCTACAAGACCGGAGTGGTCCTCCTGGCCTGGCTGGCCGGCCACCAGAGCCATTTCGCCATGGTCGGCGGCCAGCAGTCCGCCCGCTCCCTCCCGCACCTGGCCCGCGCGTACGAACTGGCCGACGGCCTCGGCCTGTTCCCCGACCCGGAACTCGCCCGGCGCCGGATGACGGACCTCCTCGCCGTGTACGGAGTGGCCCGATGAAGGGACTGGTGCGCGCGATGGCCGCCGATCTGACCCGCTTCTCCATCAACCAGATGACGGTGAAGCAACTGTCCCTGCCCGAACTCGCCAAGGCGTGCGGCGAGCTGGGCATCCAGGGCGTGGGCCTGTGGCGTGCCCCCGTGCACGAGTTCGGGCTCGACGCCACCGCCCGCCTGATGCGCGACGCGGGGCTGAACGTGACCACCCTGTGCCGCGGCGGCTTCTTCACCGCCCTCGATCCCAAGGAACGCGCGGCGGCCCTGGACGACAACCGCCGGGCCGTCGACGAGGCCGCCACCCTGGGGACGGACACGCTGGTCCTGGTCTCCGGCGGCCTCCCGCCCGGCTCGCGGGACCTGCGCGGCGCCCGGGAGCGGATCGCGGACGCGCTGGCGGAACTGGGACCGTACGCGCAGGAGCGCGGGGTGCGGCTGGCCATCGAACCGCTGCACCCGATGTACGCCGCCGACCGGTGTGTCGTCTCCACCCTCGCCCAGGCGCTCGACCTGGCCGAGCGTTTCCCCGCCGATCAGGTGGGCGTCACCGTGGACACGTACCACATCTGGTGGGACGACCAGGCACCCGAACAGATCGCCCGCGCGGGCGCGGCAGGCCGGATCCACGCCTTCCAGCTCGCCGACTGGATCACCCCGCTGCCGGAAGGCGTGCTGGAGGGGCGTGGACAGATCGGGGACGGATCGATCGACATGCGCGAGTGGCGGGCGTACGTCGAGGCCGCCGGCTACACCGGACCGATCGAGATCGAACTGTTCAACACCGGACTGTGGGCACGGGACGGCCACGAGGTCCTGACCGAGACCGCCGAACGGTTCTTGATGTACGTGATCGACTGAACACGGTTCGTTCTCCGGACTCGGACTCCCAGGGGACGAAATTTCTCCGAGCGAGCGTGCAACCGTTTCCCACACCCACGGGTCGTACTTGGCGTCAGAACCTCTGGGGGGACCCGGGGGGGGATCACAGGGGGTTCTGATTCAGGAGGGGAAAGCAGGGGGGCCCGGTCGACGGACCGGGTCCCTCCCGTTTTCCCCGCCGGTCACAGCCCGGCACACCCTCCCCGGTCACAGCCCGGCGACCTCCTCGGCCGTCGGATACGACTCCTGCGCCCCCGCCTTCGTCACGGCCGCCGCCCCGACCCGCGCCGCGTACGAGGCCGCCTCCACCAGGGACTCGCCCTGCCCGAGCCGCCACGCCAGCGCCGCGGTGAACGCGTCCCCGGCACCCGTGGTGTCCACAGCGTCCACCTTCACGGACGCCACCGGCGCGACACCTTCCCCGGTCGCCACCAGCGCCCCCTCCGCGCCCAGCGTCACCACCACCGAACGCGGCCCCTTGGCGAGCAGCAGCCGCGCCCAGTCCGCCGGGGAATCGCTCACGCACGCGTCGCCCAGAATCACCCGCGCCTCGTGCTCGTTGACGATCAAAGGATCACAGGCCGCGAGCACTTCCCCCGGCAGCGCACGCGGCGGCGAGGGATTGAGCACGAACCGGCTCCCGGGCGCCAGAGTGCGCACCACCTCCACGACCGTCTCCAGCGGGATCTCCAGCTGCGCCGACACCACCCGCGAGGCATGGAAGAGGCTGCCCGCGGCCCGCACGTCCTGCGGCAGCAGCCGCCCGTTCGCCCCCGGCGACACCACGATGCTGTTGTCCCCGGACGGATCCACGGTGATCAGCGCGACCCCGGTCGGGGCGCCACCGACCAGCACACCCACCGTGTCCACGCCCGCCGCCCGCTGCGCCTCCAGCAGCAGCCGGCCGTGCCCGTCGTCGCCGACCCTGGCCAGCAGCGCCGTACGGGCACCGAGCCGGGCCGCCGCGACCGCCTGGTTGGCGCCCTTGCCGCCCGGGTGCACCACCAGATCGGACCCGAGCACGGTCTCCCCGGCCCCCGGCCGCCGCGCCACCTGGACCACCAGATCGGCGTTGGCCGATCCCACGACCAGCAGGTCGTAGTCGTACATCAGTTGTCTCCCTCGATCGCTCAGCCGGCGAATTCACCAACGTTGTCCACGTTGTCCTCGACGACCACAGCCTGGACGCCCTGGACGCCCTGGACGGCCGGGGCCCCGCAGGACCGCCGTACGACCAGCCGCGCGGGCAGCGTCACGGAGTCGGGCCGCCGTCCCGCGATCACCTCGACCAGCGCCCGCACGGCGGCCCGCCCCAGCTCGCCCGTCGGCTGGGCGATGGCGGTGATCGGCGGATCGGTGTGCACGAACCACCGGATGTCGTCAAAAGCGACCAGCGCGATGTCGTCCGGAACCCGCAGCCCACGCGCGCGTACGGCGTCCAGCGCGCCCAGCGCCATCAGATTGTCGGTGGCGAAGACGGCGTCGGGCGGTTCCGGCAGCGCGAGGAACCCCGCGGTGACCCGCCGCCCGCTCTCGGCCTGGAAATCGCCCTGCCCGATGTACACATCCGGCACCGGCAGCCCGTACGCCGCCATGGCCTCCCGAAAGGCGGCGACGCGTTCGCTTCCGGTGGTGGTGGCCTCCGGCCCGGCGATGATCGCCACCCGCCGATGTCCGAGCGACCACAGATGCGCGACCAGTTCCCGCACGGCGGCCCGCCCGTCGGACCGGACGACCGGCACGTCGACGCCCGCGATCCACCGGTCCACGAACACCATCGGCGTCCCCCCGCGCACGGCATCCGCGATCAGCGACGACCCGCCCTCGGTGGGCGCCACGAGCAGCCCGTCGATACGCCGGTCGAGCAGCGTGCGTACGTGATGGTCCTGGACCTCGGGACGTTCGTCCGCGTTCCCGATGATCACGCTGTAGCCGAGCGAACGGGCCTCTTCCTCGACGGACCGGGCGAGTTCGGTGAAGTACGGGTTGAGCACATCCGGAATGACCAGACCGAAGGTGCGCGTCTGATCCGTCCGCAGCGATCGGGCGACGGCGTTCGGCCGGTACCCGAGCGTGTCGACGACGGCCAGCACCCGCGTACGCGCGTCGGCGCTGACCGAGGAATGGTCGTTCAGCACCCGCGACACCGTGGCGACGGACACACCCGCCGCGGCGGCGACATCCTTGATGCTCGCCATTGCCGACCCGCCCGCCTGAAATCGATTACATCCCCCCCGCACGAAGGATTGGAATCGATTACACAAACCAAAGGCAAGGGGCGAGACCGGCACGAGACCGAATCGTGACCGGGGAGGTGAGAGGGAGACACTGAAGCGATCGAAGCGATCACCCGGGGCGTCGAGGACGCGCACGAGCGCATGGCCGAGCAGGCGATTCCCGTCCCGAGCAACTCGGCCCCAACCGACCACCTGGTCAACCATCCGAGCAGAGTCAGTGGCGCTCCAGGGCCTCCACACCCGCCCGCCAGGCCGCAGTCAGGTCCACCCCGTCCGGAAACCGGCCGTGGATCTCCAGAATCACCATGCCGTGAGCGAACGCCCAGATCGCTCGTGCTCGATCGATGTCGAAGTCGCACGCGCGCAGCAGCGGCATCGCCGCGCGCTCCTCCAGCCCTTCGGGCAGTGCGTGCCGAGGCAACGGGCCCTCGGTGGCGAGGCAGTAGAGGTGCGGGTGGGCGAGGGCGTCGGCACGGTAGGCGTCGGCCAGGGCCGCGAGGAGAGTGGGGCCGTTGGCGGACGGCGCGTATCCGGCCTCTGCCTCTTCCAACGTCCGTGCCGTTTCGATCAGGCTCAGGGCGATCAGTTCCACCTCCACGGCGGCCTTGTCGGGGAAGTGCTTGTACAAGGAGGGCGCTTTGATGCCCAGATGTTCGGCGAGCGCGCGCATGGTGAGTGCGGCGAGGCCCGACTCCTCGACCAGGACCCGAGCGGCGTCGACGATCTCCCTCGCCCGGGGGGTGAGCCGCGCCGAGGGGTCGGTGGGGTCGCCGTCAGGAGGATTCGTGCTGGTCCGCCGCCGCTCAGCCACGCTGGAAACCGTCCTTCGTCCGCAGTCCGTACCCGAAGGCGCGATCGTACGAGATGTGGGCGAGCCAGGCGCACAGGGCCGCGAAGAGCGGCGCCCATTCCTTGGGCGCGGTGAAGGAGTAGAGCACGGCGAGGCTGAAGGGGATCAGCGCCCGGTGCGCGAGGTTGTAGTAGGGGACAGCCCGCGCGGGAAGCTGCCCCTTGGCGAGCCGCGGCGCCTCGCGAACGGCGATCAGCATGGTCAGATCGGGCGCCACGAAGAACACCACCGCCATCAGGATCGCCGGCCAGCCGTGATTGACCCCTTCCAGGATGGCGAAGGCCGTCCAGAACAGGGCGACGACGAACCAGAGGACTCGAAGCGAGCCGCTCAGCGAGGCCCGGGCGGGAGCCTCGGGCTGAGCGGCGGCCTGGGTCTGGACGGCGGAAGTGAGCGTGGATGACTTCATGGGTCGCCATTCCTTAGGTCTGTGGGCACAGCCAGGCTGGCTAATGCCGTTAGCCAAACTCTAAGGCTAATGCTGTTAGCCGTCAATCGGTGCGGATGGTGACGGCCGAGCCCCTGCCGGCATTGGAGACGCCCTATGGCGCCTCAACGCCGGAGATCCGGTACTTGCTCACCTCGGCATCGCGGATCTGTGCCGTCTGCTCGGGTTCCGGGCCCGCGCCACGGAAGCGGGCGAGATCCTCATCGGTCTCCCAGCGCTCGTACACGTTGATCCGATCAAGCTCGATCAGATCGGCCGACAAGGCGAAGTCAAGGCACCCGGCAGCGGCCCTGGCCTGCTTGACAACCTCCGTGCACCCGGCGAGATAGGCGTCACGCTCACCGGCGTCGACCCATAGCTTCCCGGAAATGATGATCATGGCGCTCCTTGCATGGTGCGACCGTCCATCGGTACGGCGCGGTCACTAAGGCATAGACCGCATCGGCACATCAGACTCATCGGTCACGCCCGGCGGGGGACGTCCGGCGTGGGCCCACTCCTGGTGGGGCCCTTCTGACGGATCTCCGGGGCGTCGCGACGCCTGATACGTACCCTCGCCGGTCCGAGGCGGTCGGCGCGTGGCAGAGACTCGGGCGCCTGTCCGGGTTCTACCTGGTCAGAGGCTGATGACACGCAGGACGGTCACCGTGACCACGCTGGGGCTGACCTCGTAGCGGATGATCGCGATGTGGCCGATCGCGGCATCACGCCGTTCGCGATCACCCCGAACCGCGGTGGAGCCGCAGCCGTACGGGTTGCGGGCGATGTCGGCGATGCGGGTGTTGAAGTCTTTGCGGGCTGGGACGGAGAGGGTGTCGAGCCCGGATCTGGCCTCGTTGGTGTAGGCGATGCGGTAACTCATTCGATGCCCCGGTATGCATCGTCCCCGAGGTCCTCGGCGAAGGTGATGCCGGTGGTGTCCCCGGACCGGACGCGGCCGGCCAGATCCTCTTCGGTTTCGTCGTGCTCGGTAGGGATGTTCATGGCCCAGCGGAGCAGGGTGAACCGGAGCTGGTCGGCGGGGGCGTTCTCGATGTCGGCGGTGAACTCCGCGCGAAGTTCCTCGGGCAGGGACTCGCGGACTCCCCGGATCGTGGACGGCACCTGCACGGCTCCGCCGGTCATATGCATGGTCAGGTGCTCGCCTGACGCGGTCATTCCGGTCCCCTCCATTGCGCCACGGGCTCTTTCCCGTCAGCGTACGAGCCAGGGACCATGGAGCGGTCCAGGAACGCCCGGCGCGCCAGGGCTCAGGAGCGCGTCCTCAGGGGAGAGCGCGCCCCACGGCAACCCGAAGAGTGACCACAACATCAGGCAGACCCTAGACCGCGGCCAACTCGCACCACACGTACTTGCCCTTGTCGCCGAACCGGGAGGACGGCTGCCAGCCCCAGCAGTCCGCGCAGGCGACGATCATCCCGAGCCCACGCCCGTCCTCTACATCCCCGAGCTGTTCGAGCGGCCTGGGCGGCTCGGGCGGTTCCGGATCCGCGTCCCAGGCCCCGATCCAGACCATGTCGTATGTGGTCCGCCGTACCCGCAGAGCGGCGGGACCGTCCGTGTGCCGTACGGCGTTCGAGACCAGCTCCGTGGCGACCAGTTCGGCGATGTCCACGAGCTTGATCAGCCCATGCATGGTGAGGATCAGCCGCAGAGTACGACGGCACACCGTGACCGCTCTGAGGTCGTTGGGGATGTGGAGCGTGTAGTCCCAGGTTTCAGGCATGGGTGATCAACTCCGTTGGGGTGGGGGGATTTCGCGTGCGGTGGCATGCCGCAGCCGTCTTGGCGGGGCGGGGCGGTGCGCTTCCGCTAAGTACTCGGTACATCACTGAAGGTAGGTCTATGGATTCATGTTTTGCAAGCGAGTCGCATATTCTGTCGCCTGAACGAGTCGCGCTCCCAGGCGCGTTGAACAATGGAGACGTAGATGGCGCTGAGGCGCGAACCCACGGTCCGGCAGAGGCGTCTGGCTGTCGAGCTACGCAGACTCCGTGAGGCGGCAGGGCTCAACGCCCGTGAGGCGGCGGCGCTACTCGGAGTGGGTCCCGCGCAGATCACCCACATCGAGTCGGCACTGGCGGGTGTGAGTGAGAAGCGCCTCCGCCGTCTTGCGTCCCACTACGCGTGCACGGACGAGAGGTTCATCCATGCCTTGGTCGCCATGGCCACGGACCGGACACGGGGCTGGTGGGAGGAGTACCGAGGGCTGCTGCCGACGTCCTTCCTAGACCTCTCGGAACTGAATCACCACGCTACGTTCCGGCGAGATGTTGCCATCTTGTACGTGCCGGGCCTGCTCCAGACGGAACAGTACGCTCGCGCCGTCTTCGCAAGCCGTGTGCCTCAGCTTGCGGCTGATGAACTTGAACTGCGCGTTCGGCATCGAATGGTTGGCCAGGTGATCGCGATTCCGTATGAGTTGGTTGTCCATGAGGCGGCGCTGCGTATCAGGGTCAGTGACCGCGCCGCGTCCGGAGCCCAGCTGGCCAAGCTCCTGGAACTTTCCGAGGCTGCCAACGTCACTGTCCGGGTACTCCCCTTCGACCTGGATGGCTTCGCCAGAGCGGCAAGCACCATGACGTATATCGGAGGGACTGTTCCCGAGTTGGACACCGTGGTGCGAGACGTTCCCCATGGCTCAGCCTTTATCGACTCCGAGGCGCAGCTGAGTGCGTTTCGAACGCGCTTCCGTAAGGTGGAAGCCGTGGCACTCGACCCGGAACGGTCGCGTGACCTCATCCACAGGTTGGCGAAGGAGCTGTGAGGCAGCAGATGGACAAGTGGCGGAAGTCGTCCTACTCAGGCCCCGATGACGGCAATGAGTGCGTGGAGATCGCCAGCACCCACACGTGGGTGGGCGTCCGCGACTCCAAGGACCGTACCTACGCCCCCCTCACCTTCCCCACCCCCGCCTTCCTCACCTTCCTGGAAACCCTCAAGTCCCCACCCCCCACCGGCAGGTGACCGGCGATTGTCAGTGCCCCCTGCCACCCTCTCCCCATGAGCTACGACCTGGCGGTCTGGGAAGGCGACCGGCCGGCGGACGACGAAACCGCCGGTGAGGTCTTCAGCAACCTCTATGACCAGTACATGGGCGACGACGAGGCGCCCCCACACCCACCCACCGACCGCATAGCCACCTACGTCGCCGCGCTGCTCGACCGGTGGTGCGACATCACGGAGGACGACGAGGGCACGTCCCCCTGGGCGACCGGGCCGCTGATCGGCGAGGCCCGAGGTCCCCTCATCCACTTCCCGATGAGCTGGAGCAGAGCCGGCGAGGCATCCGCGTACGCGGCGCGGCTCGCCGACTCGATGGGCCTGATCTGCTACGACGTCCAGTGGGCGCAGCTCAGATCCTGACCGGGCGCGCGGCCCCCTCGGCCACCCGCCGACACCGGGTCCCCCGATCCTCTCCGCCACACCCTCCCGCACAGGTGGCCCCCGGGCCCTGTCACCCCCCGCCGGTACTGTCACCCCCATGGCCAACCAGCCGGGAACCCCCACCCCCACGCAGCGGCTCGCCACGCTAGAAGGCGTGCTGGAGCGGATCACGTACGCCAATGAGGAGAACGGCTACACGGTCGCCCGGGTCGACACCGGCAGAGGCGGCGGCGATCTGCTCACCGTCGTCGGCGCGCTGCTCGGGGCGCAGGTGGGGGAGTCGCTGCGGATGGAGGGGCGTTGGGGCTCGCATCCGCAGTACGGCAAGCAGTTCACCGTCGAGAACTACACGACCGTCCTGCCCGCCACCGTCCAGGGCATCCGCCGCTACCTCGGATCCGGGCTGGTCAAGGGCATCGGGCCGATCTTCGCCGACCGCATCACCCAGCACTTCGGGCTGGACACGCTGACGATCATCGAGGAGGAGCCGAAACGCCTCATCGAGGTGCCCGGCCTCGGCCCCAAACGCACCAAGAAGATCGCCGACGCCTGGGAGGAGCAGAAAGCGATCAAAGAGGTGATGCTCTTCCTCCAGACCGTCGAGGTGTCCACGTCCATCGCCGTGCGCATCTACAAGAAGTACGGCGACGCCTCCATCTCCGTCGTCAAGAACCAGCCCTACCGGCTCGCCGCCGACGTCTGGGGCATCGGCTTCCTCACCGCCGACAAGATCGCCCAGTCCGTCGGCATCCCGCACGACAGCCCGGAGCGCGTCAAGGCGGGCCTCCAGTACGCCCTTTCGCAGTCCACCGATCAGGGGCACTGCTATCTGCCCGAGGAGCGACTGATCGCCGACGCGGTGAAGCTGCTCCAGGTCGACACCGGGCTCGTCATCGAGTGCCTCGCCGAACTCGCCGCCCCCGGCGAGGAGGGCGAGGAACCCGGGGTCGTACGGGAGTCCGTGCCCGGCCCCGACGGCGGCGAGCCCGTCACCGCCGTCTACCTCGTCCCCTTCCACCGCGCCGAACTCTCCCTGTCCGCCCAGCTGCTGCGCCTCCTGCGCACCGACCAGGACCGCATGCCGGCCTTCCGGGACGTCGCCTGGGACAAGGCACTGACCTGGCTGAAGGGACGTACGGGCACGGATCTCGCGCCCGAGCAGGAGGCCGCCGTCAAGCTGGCGCTGACCGAGAAGGTCGCCGTCCTCACCGGCGGCCCCGGCTGCGGCAAGTCCTTCACGGTCCGCTCGATCGTGGAGCTGGCCCGCGCGAGAAAGACGAAGGTGGTGCTGGCCGCGCCCACCGGCCGGGCCGCCAAGCGGCTCGCCGAGCTGACCGGTGCCGAGGCGTCCACCGTGCACCGGCTGCTGGAGCTGAGGCCCGGCGGCGACGCCGCCTACGACCGGGACCGCCCGCTCGACGCCGACCTCGTGGTCGTGGACGAGGCGTCCATGCTGGACCTGCTGCTCGCCAACAAGCTGGTCAAGGCCGTACCGCCGGGCGCGCATCTGCTCTTCGTCGGGGACGTGGACCAGCTGCCCAGCGTCGGCGCGGGGGAGGTGCTGCGGGATCTGCTCGCGGACGGCTCCCCGGTGCCCGCGGTGCGGCTCACCCGGGTCTTCCGCCAGGCCCAGCAGTCCGGTGTGGTCACCAACGCGCACCGGATCAACGCCGGGCAGCACCCGCTCACCGACGGCGTGAAGGACTTCTTCCTCTTCGTGGAGGACGACACCGAGGCCGCCGGACGCCTCACCGTGGACGTCGCCGCCCGTCGCATTCCGGCCAAATTCGGGCTCGACCCGCGCCGGGACATCCAGGTGCTCGCGCCCATGCACCGCGGGCCCGCCGGAGCCGGCACCCTCAACGGGCTGCTCCAGCAGGCCATCACCCCGGGCCGCCCCGACCTCCCCGAGAAACGGCTCGGCGGACGCGTCTTCCGGGTCGGCGACAAGGTCACCCAGATCCGTAACAATTACGACAAAGGGGAGAACGGTGTCTTCAACGGCACCGTGGGCGTGGTCACCGCGCTCGACCCGGTCGACCAGCGCCTCACCGTACTGACGGACGAGGACGAGGAGATTGCATACGAATTCGATGAACTGGATGAACTGGCACACGCCTACGCGGTGACCATTCACCGCTCGCAGGGCAGTGAATATCCTGCGGTGGTGATCCCCGTCACCACCGGGGCCTGGATGATGCTTCAGCGGAATCTGCTCTACACCGCCGTCACCAGGGCGAAGAAGCTGGTCGTCCTGGTCGGCTCGCGCAAGGCGATCGGGCAGGCGGTGCGCACCGTGTCGGCGGGACGCCGGTGCACCGCACTCGACTTCAGGCTCCGCGGTGCAGGCGCTCCGGATCACGGTTGGATGCCCCGTCCGTAACCGTCTGAAAGATGATCGATCAAATGAGTCACAAAGGTCACAGAGGACTTCCGGATGCCGGACGGACCGGGCAGGATGGCAGGTTGGCGGCACTGAGTGCCGCCAGACAGCCCAATGGTCGACCCCGAGTGCACTCTCCTGCGCCAAATGGGGGATGGTAGAGACAGTCAGGGCACCTCGAAGATGAGGCACTACGTCGGTGAGGGATGACGTGAGCGACAACTCTGTAGTACTGCGGTACGACGGCAGCGAGTACACCTACCCGGTGATCGACAGCACCGTCGGGGACAAGGGCTTCGACATCGGGAAGCTGCGTTCCCAGACCGGGCTCGTGACCCTGGACAGCGGCTACGGCAACACCGCGGCCTACAAATCCGCCATCACCTATCTCGACGGTGAAGAGGGCATTCTCCGCTACCGCGGCTATCCGATCGAGCAGCTGGCCGAGCGCTCCACCTTCCTGGAGGTGGCGTACCTGCTGATCAACGGTGAGCTGCCGACCGTCGACGAGCTGAGTGTGTTCAAGAACGACATCACGCAGCACACCCTGCTGCACGAGGATGTCAAGAACTTCTACAAGGGCTTCCCGCGCGACGCCCACCCGATGGCCATGCTGTCGTCGGTGGTCTCCGCGCTGTCGACCTTCTACCAGGACAGCCACAACCCGTTCGACGAGAAGCAGCGCAATCTCTCCACCACCCGGCTGCTCGCCAAGCTCCCGACGATCGCCGCGTACGCGTACAAGAAGTCGATCGGTCATCCGTTCGTCTACCCGCGCAACGACCTCGGCTACGTCGAGAACTTCCTCCGGATGACCTTCTCGGTCCCCGCGCAGGAGTTCGAGCTGGACCCGACGGTGGTCTCCGCTCTCGACAAGCTGCTCATCCTGCACGCCGACCACGAGCAGAACTGCTCGACGTCCACGGTCCGCCTGGTCGGCTCCTCGCAGGCGAACATGTTCGCCTCGATCTCCGCCGGTATCAGCGCCCTGTGGGGCCCGCTGCACGGCGGCGCCAACCAGTCGGTGCTGGAGATGCTGGAGGGCATCCGCGACAGCGACGGCAATGTCGACACCTTCATCCGCAAGGTGAAGAACAAGGAGGACGGCGTCCGCCTGATGGGCTTCGGCCACCGGGTCTACAAGAACTTCGACCCGCGCGCCCAGATCATCAAGGCCGCCGCGCACGACGTCCTCTCGGCGCTCGGCAAGTCCGACGAGCTGCTGGACATCGCGCTGAAGCTGGAGGAGCACGCGCTCTCCGACGACTACTTCACCGAGCGCAAGCTGTACCCGAACGTCGACTTCTACACCGGCCTGATCTACCGCGCGATGGGCTTCCCGACCGAGATGTTCACGGTCCTGTTCGCCCTCGGCCGGCTGCCGGGCTGGATCGCCCAGTGGCACGAGATGATCAAGGAGCCGGGCTCCCGCATCGGCCGCCCGCGCCAGATCTACACGGGCGTCGTCGAGCGCGACTTCGTACCGGTCGAGGGCCGCTGAGCGATTTCTCGCACCAACGCTGAACGATTCGGCCCCGGGCCCCGTACTCCATGGTGAGGGAGTACGGGGCCTGTTGCATTGCGTCGTGCGGCTGCGGCTGCGGCTGCGGCTGCGGGCAGAGGGGCATGGGGTGGGCGCGCGTGGGCGTCGCGGTACGGAGGTGAGGGCCGTCGCGGTACGGAGGTGAGGGGCCCGGCATGACAGAAGGCGCCCCGGCGCCAGTCCCCCCACGGGCCGACGACCAGGGCGCCTTCCCATGTCCCGGTGCGGATTCCCCCCACGGGATCCGGCCGGGCGTCTGTGAGACCAGCGCCTGAATTCGCTGTCTGAGCACAACGAGCAGAACTCGTCGCACTCGGGTGCCGCAACGTTCACGGCTGTGCAGTTGTGTGGTGCGGTGGTGCTATGTGGTGCTATGTGGTGCTCGGTGGTGCGGTGGTGCTGTGTGGCTGTCCGGCTGCGGGGCAGCCGGTGCATCTGCCGGGACAGCGCACGCAGGGAGGGCCGCTCAAAGCTTCCCGGTGTACGTGTCCCGGCAACGCAATTCCGAGGAAGTCCCCCAAGACATCCTCAGACGCCATCCGACGCCCCCCAAGACGCCGTCTGACATCGTCAACTTAGACCTTCGAACCCCTTCGATGGTTACGTTCACATCACTGTGATCTGCGTCTCTTGCATATGTCCCGTTTGATACGCAAGAGGCTCGATGAGATGAACGGGGCTCAAGCGTAAGGAAGATGCAAGAGCCTTGTGAAGAGCTTATGTGAGGGTCGCGCCGGACTCCAGAGGGTCCCAGGTCACGACTTCGGGCGAACCGTCGGTAACTTCCGCGCCGGGTCCTGGTTCAGGCGCGGCCGGCCAGCTCGTAACCGGCCTCGTCCACGGCGGCGCGCACGGCCTCCTCGTCCAGCGGGGCGGCGGAGACGACGGTGACCTCGCCGGACGACGCGACGGCCTGCACCGAGCTGACGCCGGCGAGCTGCGTGATCTCCTGCGTCACGGCTCCTTCGCAGTGTCCGCAGGTCATTCCGCTCACCTTGTAGACGGTGGTGACGGAACCGGAGGTGTCGGTCTGGGTGGTCATGTCGGTCTCCTCGTGGACGCAAGGTCTGGGCAGGGTTGGAACGTGGTTCGGGTCAGGTGGAACGGCTGTGGCCCATGAGGGGCTCACGCACTCCACTGTATACCCCTAGGGGGTATTTCTCCAAGAGGGGTCCCGCCGGGAGAGCGACCACGCCCAGACCAGTCCCAGCGACGCCACCACGACCATCCCGCCGATCGAGAACACCGTGAAGAGATGCTGCTGCTCCCCGGTCGGATGCGGAATGTATCCCTCTGCGAACAACTGACGCTGAAGGCCCGTTTCGGTCAGCAGGGTCACCAGCCAGACCGCGATCCCGTGCGTCGAGTCCCAAAGGGTGTGCAGCACGGAGACGCCCAGATACGTCGCCACGACCGCACCGGTGATCCGGAAGCGCCCGTCCGGGCGGCGGTACGACAGCAGCACGCCACCGGCGATCGCCGTCCACAGGCCGTGCCCGAACGGGGCCAGCACCCCGCGCAGGATCTCCGTCTCCAGCAGCGCCCGCAGATCGATGCCCTGTGTCGAGACGGCCGCGTTGAAGGCGTAACCCGCGCTCTCCAGCGCGGCGAACCCGAAGCCCACGGTCGCGCCGAGCGCGAGCCCCGCCCGCAGGCCCCGGACCCAGGTCTGCCGGCGCACCACGAACATCAGCGCGCCGAGCTTCACCGCCTCCTCGATCAGCCCCACGCCCAGGAACATCCACAGCGACGGATGCAGCAGGTAGTACTCCATCACCGACGCGCCGAGCACCCCGAGCGTGCCGCCGGTCAGGAAGCAGCCGAGGATCAGGCCGACCCCGAGATCCCGCCCGTGCCGCTCGTACGCCCACAGCGCGAAGGTCACCGGCACCAGGAAGCTGCCGAGCAGGATCAGGGTCGGCAGCAGGGTGCTGTTCTTCGTGGCGTACGTGACCAGCGCGGTCAGCACCCACAGGGCGAGCCCGCCCCACAGGCAGCGCTTCCACAGCCCGGCCCGGATCGGCGGCCGCGTCGGGGGCGGCGGTGGCTGCTGCGGGCCGGGGGAGCGGGCCGGGGGTGCGCCGTACGGCGGTGGGGTGTGGGTCACGGTGGGTCCCTCGTCACTCCTGGGCTGCGGTACGTACCACTACGGTCCATCTTTGATCGACTTGGTGGCATACGGTCGACCATTTCTGGCCGATTTGTCCGACCCTACGAGGGGTGGGGGCGGGGCGCAGATCGGGGGGGCGGGGGAGGCGGTCGGGTCGGGTCCGGTGGCTCAGGGGGTCGTGCGTACGGCGGACTCCGCGACGGACGCCGTACCGGATTCCCCGCCGGACTCGGGCCGCTGCTCCCAGGTGGCGGCGAACGGCTCCACGTACCGGATCAGGACCGACTTCAGCTCGGCCACGTACGCGTCGCGCTCGGCGCCCTCGCGGGGCAGGATCAGCTCCAGGCCCGCCATGTAGATGCTGAGGCAGACGGTGGCGACGCGTTCGACGTCGGCCGGCGGGGCGGCCGGCAGGATCGACCGGAGCAGGTCCTGGACCCGGCCGAGCAGGGTGACGTGCAGGGCGTCGTGCTCCTCGGCGATCCGGCCGGGGACGTCCGGGCCGTGCATCAGTGCGAAGAACACCGGGTGCCGGCAGTTGAAGGCGATGAACCGGTCCACGGCCCCGCCCACCACCTCCTCCAGTGGTGTCCGGGGGGCGACCGGGCCGAGGGCCTCGCCGTACGCCTCCCGCATCTCGCGCATCAGCCGCTCGCCCAGCTCGATCGCGATCGCTTCCTTGTTCGGGAAGAACTGGTAGAGCGTGCCCGGTGACACGCCCGCCTCACGGGCGATGGCGTTGGTGCTGGCGGCCGTGTAGCCCGTCGTGGTGAAGACGGTGGCGGCGGCTTCCAGGAGCTGGGCGATACGGCGCTCACCGCGGGCCTGACGCCGCTTGGGGCGCTCGTCGGCGGGCGACCGGCGGGTGCCGCGGGCCGATGTCGCACCCTCGTCCGGCGTCGGGCCTTCGTCCGGTGTCGCGCCCTCGTCGGGCGTCGCGTGCCCATCCGGCGTCGCGTGCTCGTCCGCCTTCGCGGGTGCGGGTGTGTCGGGCATGAGTTGTCCCCAGGCTCTCCGAACGCGATTGACAAATACGAGTGGTCACTCGCATTCTGGAGAAACGCGAGCGATGTCTCGTGTTTGCCAGTCTATGGCAATGGCAGACCCATGCCGCCTGCCTGCGTACGCATGCGCACGCCCGGTACAGCAGCACGGGTCACAGTGAAGTCATGGTGAAGGGGACACCGCACAATGACCGAAGTCAACACGGCACCGCGACCGCCGCGGCCCGGCGGCTGGACCCGGTTCGTCACCGCCCGGCCCCGGCTGTCCCTGCTGGTGGCACTGGTGCTCACCGCGCTCGCCGTGCTGGCGGGCAGCGGGGTCGGCGACCGGCTGGGCAGCGGCGGCTGGGAGGACCCGGCCGCCGAGTCGACGTACGCCACCCGCGCCCTGGAGCGCGAGTTCCCCGCCTCCCAGCCCAACTTCCTGCTGCTGATCGACGCGGGCGAGGCGTCCGTGGACGACCCCGCCGTGGCCGCCGAGGCCAACCGGCTGGCGGAGCGGCTCGCCGCCGAGGAGGGCGTCATCGGCGTCGGCTCCTACTGGCAGACCCGCTCACCCGCCCTGCGCGCCGAGGACGGGCACGAGGCGCTGATAGCGGCCCGGATCACCGGCGAGGAGAGCGAGGCCGCCAAGACCCTGGAGCGCATCGCCCCCGAACTGCGCGGCACGCACGGCCCGGTGGACGTACAGCTCGGCGGCATGGTCTCGGTGCGGCACGAAATGCAGACGATCATCCAGGAGGACCTGGTGCGGGCCGAGCTGATCGCCCTGCCGGTGACGCTGGTGCTGCTGGTGATGGTCTTCGGGAGCGCGGTCGCCGCGCTGCTGCCGCTCGGCATCGGCATCGTCGCGATCCTCGGCACCAACGCGGTGCTGCGCGGTCTGACCGAGATCACCGATGTCTCCGTCTTCGCCCTCAACCTCACCACGGCCCTCGGCCTGGGCCTGGCCGTCGACTACGCGCTGTTCATCGTCCGCCGCTTCCGCGAGGAGCTGTCCGCGGGACACGATCCGCTGACCGCCGTCGCCACCACCGTGCGCACAGCGGGCCGTACGGTCCTGTTCTCCGCCCTCACGGTGGCGGTCTCGCTCGCGGCGATGCTGCTGTTCCCGCAGTACTTCCTGCGGTCCTTCGCCTACTCCGGGATCGCGGTCGTCCTGCTGGCCGCGGCGGCGGCCCTGATCCTGCTCCCGGCGGCCCTGCTGCTGCTCGGCCACCGGGTCAACTCCCTGGATCTGCGCCGGCTGCTGCGCCGCGGCCGGAAGCCGGGGCCGGCGGCGGAGGAAGGCCGGGCATGGGGGCGTACGGCGACGCTGGTGATGCGCCGGGCCCCGTTCTTCGCCCTGGGCACGACGGCGGTGCTGGTGCTGCTGGGGCTGCCGTTCCTGGGCGTGAGGTTCGGCACGGCCGACGACCGTCAGCTTCCCTCGACCGCCGAGTCCCATGTCGTCCAGCAGCACATCAGAGAGGGCTTCCCCGGCAGCCCCGGCGGCGGTCTTGAGGTGCTCGCCGAGGGGGGCGCGACCGAGGCGCAGTACGCCGACTACAAGCAGCGGATCGCCGCGCTGCCCGATGTCCAGCGGGTGGAAGGCCCGTTGGTGAACGGCGATTCGGCGTACTTCACGGTCCAGCCCAGCGGCGAGTCCGTCGACGACCCCGCCCAGCGGCTGGTGGGTGAACTGCGCGCGGTCGACGCCCCGTTCGACACCAAGGTGACCGGCGCGGCGGCGGTCCTGGTCGACACGAAGGACGCGATCGCCGAGCAACTGCCCTGGGGGGTGGCCTTCATCGCCGTCGTCACCCTGATCCTGGTCTTCCTGCTCACCGGCAGTGTGCTCATACCGGTCCAGGCCGTGCTGCTCAACGCGCTCAGCCTCACGGCGATGTTCGGCGCGGTGGTCTGGGTCTTCCAGGACGGCCATCTCTCCGGCCTGCTGGGCTTCACCAGCCCCGGCTCCATCGAGACGACCGTCCCCGTCCTGATGTTCTGTGTCGCTTTCGGTCTCTCCATGGACTATGGAGTGTTCCTCCTCTCCCGCATCAAGGAGGAGTACGACAGAACGGGCGACCACCAGGAGTCCGTACGGCACGGCTTGCAGCGCACGGGCGGTCTGATCACGGCGGCGGCGGTCATCCTGGCGCTCGTCCTGATCGCGATCGGCACCTCCCGGGTCACCAACACCAAGATGCTGGGCCTGGGCATCGCCCTGGCGGTCCTGATGGACGCGATGGTGGTCCGCAGCCTCCTGGTCCCCTCGGTGATGCGCCTCACCGGCCGGGCGACCTGGTGGGCCCCGGGCCCGCTGCGCAGACTGCACGAGCGGTTCGGGCTGAGCGAGGGGGAGAGCGGGCGGCGCCCGGCGGGCGAGGAGGGCCGGGCCGACGAGCGGGAGAAGGAGACCTCGCGGAGCTAGGTGTGGGCCGGGGGCCCTTCGTGGGGTCACGCGTTACGGTTCGCCAGGAGGCAGGGCGAAGGCGGCCGGTGGCGATCTCGGGGTGGTGGGCGGCGTATGCGCGCGGTGGTGTTCGAGCGGTTCGGGCAGCCGGCCGAGGTGCGGGACGTGGCCGAGCCGGAGCCGGCCGGGCACGGGGTCGTGGTGCGGGTCGAGGCCACCGGGCTGTGCCGCAGCGACTGGCACGGCTGGCAGGGGCACGATCCGGACATCACCCTCCCGCATGTCCCCGGGCATGAACTCGCCGGAGTGGTGGAGACGGTCGGCGACCGGGTCACCGGCTGGCGTCCCGGCGACCGGGTGACCGTCCCCTTCGTCTGCGCCTGCGGCGCCTGCCCCTCCTGCGCGTCCGGCGACCAGCAGGTGTGCGAGCGGCAGACCCAGCCCGGCTTCACGCATTGGGGTTCCTTCGCCGAGTACGTGGCGCTGGGCCACGCCGACGTGAACCTGGTGGCGGTGCCGGAGGCGATGTCGTTCGCGACGGCGGCATCGCTGGGATGCCGGTTCGCCACGGCGTTCCGGGCGGTGGTGCGACAGGGCCGGGCGGCGCCGGGGGAGTGGGTCGCGGTGCACGGCTGCGGCGGGGTCGGTCTGTCGGCGGTGATGATCGCGGCGGCGGCCGGGGCCCGGGTGGTGGCGGTCGATGTCTCCCCCGGGGCGCTGGAGCTGGCGCGCGGGTTCGGGGCGGCGGAGTGCGTGGACGCGTCCACCGTGCACGACACGGCGGCGGCCGTACGGGACGTGACCGGCGGCGGCGCGCACGTGTCGCTGGACGCCCTCGGCGCCCCCGTCACCTGCGCCGCGTCGGTGAACGGCCTGCGCCGCCGGGGCCGCCACATCCAGGTGGGCCTGCTCCCCTCGGCCACCGGCACCACCCCCGTCCCGCTGGCCCGCGCGATCGCCCTGGAACTGGAGATCCTCGGCAGCCACGGTATGCCGGCCCACGACTACCCGGCCCTGCTGAACCTGATCACCGCAGGCGCCCTCTGCCCCGACCTACTGGTCACCGCCGAGATCGGCCTGGAAGCCGCCCCCAAGGCCCTGGCAGCCATGGGCGGCCCGCCGGGCAGACCCGGGGCGGCGACAGCGGGGGTGACCGTGATCAACCCGTGGCGCTGAGGCCCTTGGGTCGGGTGCCTTCGCGGCCGGCGTCCTGGGGGACGGCACCTGTGGAGCCGGCGCTCGGACCTCCGCTCCGACCCAACCCCCTGGCGGTCGGCGCTCCCGTGACCGGCTCCCTCGGCCCAATTCCCGTGCGGTCGGCGCACCCCGGACCGGTCTCCTCTGGACAAAGGTCCTCGCCGCCGATGTCCTCGCCGCAGATGTCCTCAGGACCCCTCGGGGACCGCCCCATTCCGGGCCCCTCTCCGGACCAGCCCCTCCGGTCCGGTCGCCCGACTGGCCCCCTCCGGACCGCCGCCAGGACGGCGGCGGCCCTACGCCCGCCCCTGATCCGCGCTCTCCGCCCACCCCCGATGCCGCGCCCACTCCCCTTCCAGGATGGCCATCAGGATCTGGTCGACCCACTTGCCCTCGCGGAGCGAGACCTCGCGGCGAATGCCCTCCTGACGGAAGCCGACCTTCTCGTAGGCGCGGCGGGCGCGGGCGTTGTGGGCGTACACCTCCAGGGAGACGCGGTGGAGGCCGAGGTGTTCGAAGCCGTGGCCGACGATCAGGCGAATCGCCTCGGTGCCGAGGCCACGGTTTCGGCCCTGGGGGCCGATCAGGGTGCGGAAGTTGCAGCTGCGGTTGTGCGGGTCCCACTCGTTGAGGACGACCTCGCCGACCAGTTCGCCGCTCGCGCGGTCGGTGACGGCGAGGTCGAGCCGGTCGGGCTGATCGGCACGGGTGGCGTACCAGGACCGTACGTGCTCGAAGGTCAAGTCGTCCGAGGAGGGTTCGGAGGTGAAGCGCAGGACCTCCGGGTCCTGGAGGATCTCCCACACGGTGCGCGCGTCGGCCTCGGTGAACGGCCGCAGCACGGTCTTCGCGCCGGTGAGCAGGGGCTTGTCCAGAAAACTCATCCCAGGATCCTGCGCGCCGCCTCGCCCGCCGGGCAACGGAATTAGGGCGCCCGCCTCACCGGGCTCATCTGTCTCACCAGACCTACCAGGCTCACCAGACTCACCCGTCCCGTCACCCCGTCCCCCTCACCCGTCCCACCCCTCCCGCCGGTTCCGGTTTCCGGGGCGGGTGGCCACCCAGGCGTGGACGGTGTCGGCGTACCAGTACGGCCTGCCGGACTCGACGTGGTCCGGTGGGGGGAGCAGGCCGTGTTTGCGGTAGGAGCGCACGGTGTCCGGCTGGACGCGGATGTGCGCGGCGATCTCTTTGTAGGACCAGAGCCGTCGGTCGGTCATGAGCGGCACCTCCCTGCGCGCGCCGCGGCGGTGGCCCTGGGGCGGCCGACGGGGGAGCCGGGCGCTGCGCTGGCGATCACCAAGCCTGAGCCGGTGAGCGACACAGAGTGAGGAGCGGGCCGGTTCTGTTGACCAAGTGTGACGGAACATCCGCGTACGCGGGACATATGTGACACAAAGGTGATGTTGGTGGTGGAGGTGAATCAATGGTTCATGGGGTGATCAAACCGCGATTACCCGCGATTACCTATGCCCATCGTGGTAAGGATGTCTGGACAAATCATTGACAGGATCACCGGCGCGGGACTAGAAACCGGAGTGAGCCGAACCGACGGCACGGAGGGAACTCGATGGCGTACGACCTGATCACCATGGGGCGGATCGGGGTGGATCTGTATCCGTTGCAGACCGGGGTCCCGCTGCCGCAGGTGACGTCCTTCGGCAAGTTCCTGGGCGGCTCCGCGACCAACGTGGCGGTCGCCGCGGCCCGGCTCCGCCGGGACACCGCCGTGATCACCCGCACCGGCGACGACCCCTTCGGCACCTACCTGCACGAGGCGTTGCGCGGCTTCGGCGTGGACGACCGCTGGGTGACCCCCGTCCCCGGACTGCCCACGCCGGTCACCTTCTGCGAGATCTTCCCGCCCGATGACTTCCCGCTGTACTTCTACCGGCAGCCCAAGGCCCCCGACCTGGAGATCGACCCCGGCGAGCTGGACCTGGACGCGATCCATGACGCCCGGATCTTCTGGGTCACCGGCACCGGCCTGAGCGAGGAGCCCAGCCGTACGGCGACCCTCACCGCGCTCCGCCACCGGGCCAGGACCGGCATCACCGTCTTCGACCTCGACTGGCGCCCCATGTTCTGGCCCGACCCCGCACAGGCCCGCGCCCACTACACCGAGGCCCTGCGCCACACCACCGTCGCCGTCGGCAATCTGGACGAGGTGGAGATCGCGACCGGCGTCCGTGAACCGCACGCCGCCGCCCGCGCCCTGCTCGAAGCCGGTGCCGAACTCGCCGTCGTCAAGCAGGGCCCCAACGGCGTCCTGGCCCTCGCCCGCGACGGAGCGACCGCCGAGGTCCCCCCGCTCCCCGTCACCGTCCTCAACGGCCTCGGCGCGGGCGACGCCTTCGGCGGCGCGCTCTGTCACGGCCTGCTGGCCGGCTGGGACCTGGAGCGGACCATGCGGCACGCCAACGCCGCCGGCGCGATCGTCGCCTCCCGGCTGGAGTGCTCCTCGGCGATGCCCACCCCGGAGGAAGTCGAGACGGCCCTCGCCGCGGGAGCCGTCCAGTGAGCCCCGGGAGCCTGCCCGTGAGCCCCGGAAGCCCCGGGGGCCGTCCAACTGTCCCCGCAAGCCCTCCGGCGATCCCCGGAAGCCGCCCGCTGAGCGTCGACATCGCGGAGCTGGTCCGTATCCGCACCCAGCACCCCGAAGCCGTCGCCGAGGCCGCCGCCCGCCGCCCCCGGCGTCCGCTGCTCGGCCCCACCGGGCGGCTGATGATCGTCGCCGCCGATCACCCGGCCCGGGGCGCCCTCGGCGTCGGGGACCGCCCGTTCGCCATGGCCAACCGCGCCGACCTGCTCGGACGCCTCTGCCTGGCACTCGGCCGCCCCGGCGTCGACGGAGTCCTCGCCACCGCCGACATCCTGGACGACCTGCTGCTGCTCGGCGCCCTGGACGGCAAGGTCGTCATCGGCTCGATGAACCGCGGCGGACTCCAGGGCGCCGCCTTCGAACTCGACGACCGCTTCACCGGCCACCGCCCCGAGGACCTCACCCGCCTCCACTTCGACGCGGGCAAGCTGCTGCTGCGCCTCGACTACTCCGACCCGGGCTCGCTGACCACCCTGGAGTCCGCCGCCCGCGCGATCGACGCGATGGCGGAGCGGCGGCTGCCGGTCTTCGTGGAGCCGTTCATCAGCCGCCGCGACGACAGCGGACGGCTGCGCAACGACCTCTCGGCCGCCGCCGTCACCCGTTCCATCGCCATCGCCTCCGGCCTCGGCGGCACCTCCGCCTACACCTGGCTCAAACTCCCCGTCACCGACAACCCCGACGACATGGCCCGGGTCATGGAGACCTCGACCCTGCCCGCCGTCCTGCTCGGCGGCGAGGCCGGCGGCTCCCCCGCGGACCAGGCGGGGGCGTACGAGAAGTGGCGCGGCGCCCTCCGACTGCCCACCGTGCGCGGGCTGGTGGTGGGCAGGACGCTGCTCTACCCGGCGGACGGCGATGTGGCCGCCGCCGTCGACACCGCCGTAGGACTGCTGTGAGGGCCCCATGAGCAATGCCCCGTACGACAGGAATCAGGACCTGTACGTCCCCGGCGGCAGTACCGCCGACGACCGCCACGTCCTGTCCATCGACCCGGAGTTGGCCGGCTGGACGCACAGCGGCCTTCGGATCGTCGCCCTGGAGCCGGGCGGTGTCCATATCCTCACGGCCGGCGACAGCGAATGGATCGTGCTGCCTCTCGAAGGCGGTTGTACCGTGCAGGTCGGGGGCGAAACCCTCCGACTCCTGGGCCGCGAGAGCGTGTTCGCGTCGGTCACCGACTTCGCGTACGTGCCCCGTGATGCCCGGGCAGAGATCTCCTCCGACGCGGGAGGCCGCTTCGCCCTGGCAGGAGCGAAGTGCGAGCGACGACTCCCCGCCCGCTACGGCCCCGCGTCGGAGGTCCCCGTCGAACAGCGTGGCAGCGGCAACTGCGCCCGCCAGGTCCGCAACTTCGCCTCCGCCGACGCCTTCGACTGCGACAAGCTGATCGCCGTCGAGGTGATCACCCCCGGCGGCAACTGGTCCTCGTACCCACCGCACAAACACGACGAGCACCGGCCCGGCGTCGAGTCGCAGCTGGAGGAGATCTACTACTTCGAGATCGCCGCGAGCGCCATGACCGACGGGACCCCCGGGATCGACGGGACTCGCGCGCGCCCCGGCTTCGGCTACCAGCGCGTCTCCCCCTCCCGCGCGGGCGGCGCCGACGTCCTCGCCGAGGTCCGCTCCGGCGACGCCGTGCTCGTCCCCGACGGCTGGCACGGCCCCTCCATCGCCCAGCCCGGCCACGACATGTACTACCTGAACGTCATGGCGGGCCCGGGGGCGACCCGGGAATGGCGGATCTGCTTCCACCCCGACCACACAGCGAGCACGGAGGGATACCGATGACGGCCCCCGAGAATCCCACCGGCCCCACCCACCAGACCCCCACCTCCCACCACTCCGCCACCACCCGCCTCACCGTCGCCCAGGCCCTCCTCCGCTTCCTCACCTCCCAGTACACCGAGCGCGACGGCGTCCGGCGGCGGCTCATCGGCGCGACCTGGGGCATCTTCGGGCACGGCAATGTCGCCGGGCTCGGGCAGGCGCTGGTCGAGTACGCGGACGCGATGCCCTTCCACCAGGGCCGCAACGAACAGGCCATGGTCCACGCGGCCGTCGGGTACGCCCGTCAGTCCAACCGCCTCTCCACCCACGCCGTGACCACCTCCATCGGCCCCGGCGCCACCAACCTGGTCACCGGCGCCGCCCTCGCCACCATCAACCACCTCCCGGTGCTCCTCCTCCCCGGCGACACCTTCGCCACCCGCCCGGCCGACCCGGTGCTCCAGCAGCTCGAAGTCCCCTACGCGGGCGACCTCTCCGTCAACGACACCCTGCGCCCGGTCTCCCGCTACTTCGACCGCGTCACCCGCCCCGAGGCCCTGATCCCGGCCGCCCTCCAGGCCATGCGCGTCCTCACCGACCCGGTGGACACGGGAGCCGTCACCCTCGCCCTGCCGCAGGACGTGCAGGCGGAGGCGTACGACTGGCCGGAGGGCTTCTTCGCCGAGCGGGTGTGGACGGTCCGCAGGCCCGGCGCCGACCCGACCGAGCTGGCCGAGGCGGTCACCGCGATCCGGGCCGCCCGCCGGCCCCTCGTCATCGCGGGCGGCGGCGTCCACCACAGCCGCGCCGAGGCCGCGCTCGCCGAGTTCGCCGAGACCACCGGCATCCCGGTCGCTGCCACCCAGGCGGGCAAGGGCTCACTGCCGTACGACCATCCGCAGGACGTCGGCGGCATCGGCCACACCGGCACCGCCACCGCCGACGACCTCGCCCGCGCCGCCGACCTGGTGATCGGCGTCGGCACCCGCTACACCGACTTCACCACCGCCTCCGGCACCCTCTTCGCCGATGACGGCGTCCGCTTCCTCAACCTCAACATCGCCCCCTACGACGGCCACAAGCTCGCCGGTCTCCCCCTGATCGCCGACGCCCGCAGCGGCCTCGCGGAACTCACCGAGGCCCTCCTCGTCCACGACCACACGGTGACGGACGCGTACCTCACCGCCTACACCGCGGACAAAGCGCGCTGGGAGCGGCGCGTCACCGCCGCCTACACCGCCCCCGACCCCGACGCGCCCCCCACCCAGCCCCAGCTCCTCGGCGCCCTGGACGCGCTCGTGGACGGCTCGGACATCCTGCTCAACGCGGCCGGATCCATGCCCGGTGACCTGCACAAACTCTGGCGGACCCGGTCCTTCGACCAGTACCACGTGGAGTACGGCTACTCCTGCATGGGCTACGAGATCCCCGCCGCGATCGGCGTGAAGCTGGCCGCGCCCGACCGGCCCGTGTGGGCGCTGGTCGGCGACGGCACGTATCTGATGCTGCCGACCGAGATCGTCACCGCCGTGCAGGAGGGCATCGCGATCAAGCTGATCCTGGTGCAGAACCACGGGTACGCCTCCATCGGCGGCCTCTCCGAGGAGACCGGCGGCGAGCGCTTCGGCACCGCCTACCGCCACCGCGCCCCCGACGGCACCTTCACGGGCGCCCCGCTGCCCCTGGACCTGGCCACCAACGCCGAGAGCCTGGGCATGCGGGTGCTGCGCGCCCGTACCGTACGCGAACTGCGGGCGGCACTCGCCGAGGCCCGCGACGCCCGCACCCCCACCTGCGTCTATGTGGAGACCCGCGCCGATGTGCAGACAGGCGCCGACCTGGAGACATCTGTCTACGCGGAGACCCAAACGGCCGACACAGTGTCGGGAGCGCCCCCCGCGCAAGCCTGGTGGGATGTTCCTGTGGCCGAGACCGCGACCAGACCGTCCGCGATCAAGGCCCGTGAGCTGTATGAACGGCACGTCTCCACCCGACGCCGCCATCTGTGAAGGAGTACTCGGTCATGACGAAGATCGTCAACCACTGGATCGGCGGGAAGACCGTCGAAGGCGCGTCGGGCACGTTCGGGCCGGTCACGGACCCGGCGACCGGCGCCGTCACCACCAAGGTCGCCTTCGCGAGCGTGGACGAGGTCGACGCGGCCGTGGCCGCCGCCAAGGACGCCTTCGCCACCTGGGGCCAGTCCTCGCTGGCCGCGCGCACGACCATCCTGTTCCGGTTCCGCGCGCTGCTCGACGCCAACCGGGACGCCATCGCGGAGCTGATCACCGCCGAGCACGGCAAGGTGCACTCCGACGCGCTCGGCGAGGTCGCCCGGGGCCTGGAGGTCGTCGACCTGGCCTGCGGTATCAACGTCCAGCTCAAGGGCGAGCTGTCCACGCAGGTCGCGAGCCGCGTCGACGTGGCCTCGATCCGCCAGCCGCTGGGCGTCGTCGCGGGCATCACGCCGTTCAACTTCCCGGCGATGGTCCCGATGTGGATGTTCCCGCTGGCCATCGCGACCGGCAACACCTTCGTCCTGAAGCCCTCGGAGAAGGACCCGTCCGCCTCCCTGAAGATCGCCGAGCTGCTGGCCGAGGCCGGTCTGCCCGACGGCGTTTTCAACGTCGTCAACGGCGACAAGGTGGCCGTGGACCGCCTCCTCGCCCACCCGGACGTCAAGGCGATCTCCTTCGTCGGCTCCACCCCGATCGCCCGCCACATCCACACCACCGCCTCCGCCAACGGCAAGCGCGTCCAGGCCCTGGGCGGCGCCAAGAACCACATGCTGGTGCTGCCGGACGCCGACCTCGACGCCGCCGCCGACGCGGCGGTCTCCGCGGCCTACGGTTCGGCGGGCGAGCGCTGCATGGCGATCTCCGCGGTGGTCGCCGTCGGCGCGATCGGCGACGAACTGGTCGAGAAGATCCGCGAGCGCGCCGAGAAGATCAAGATCGGTCCCGGCAACGACCCCACCTCCGAGATGGGCCCGCTGATCACCGCCGCCCACCGCGACAAGGTGGCCTCCTACGTCACGGGCGCCGCCGCCGAGGGCGCCGAGGTCGTCCTGGACGGCACCGGCCACACCGTGGAGGGCTTCGAGGACGGCCACTGGATCGGCATCTCGCTGCTCGACAAGGTGCCGACCACCGCGAAGGCGTACCAGGACGAGATCTTCGGCCCGGTCCTGTGCGTGCTGCGGGTGGACACGTACGACGAGGGCCTGGCCCTCATGAACGCCTCGCCGTTCGGCAACGGCACCGCGATCTTCACCCGCGACGGCGGCGCCGCCCGCCGCTTCCAGCTGGAGATCGAGGCCGGCATGGTCGGCGTCAACGTCCCGATCCCGGTCCCCGTCGGCTACCACAGCTTCGGCGGCTGGAAGGACTCCCTCTTCGGCGACCACCACATCTACGGCAACGACGGCACCCACTTCTACACCCGCGGCAAGGTCGTCACGACCCGCTGGCCGGACCCCTCCGAGGGCCCGACCGGAGTCGACCTGGGCTTCCCGCGCAACCACTGAGCAGCACCCCGGCCGACCCGGCCGACCGTCATCCCCGTCGTGCGGAGAGCCGCGCGGCGGGGATGACGCCGTTCACCGCCGGAGAACCCCGGAGAACCCCGGAGAACCCCGGCACGAGGACGCGCCCCCGCACGCGCCACCTCAGTCCCCGGCGGCCACCGAAGTGATCACATCCCGCAGCCGCTCCACGTACCACCGCATGTTCTTCTGCGCGATGTCCGTGTCCGGATAGCGGCTGGCCAGCCACAGCCCCTCGGGCACCCGGTTGATCCAGACACACACCTGATCGCCGTACGACACCCTGATCAGCCCGTACGCCGACAGCCGGGCCCAGTCCGCGGCGCCGGGCAGGGAGCGGGCGTCGACGTAGGAGACGATCGAGTACATGTCGGGGGAGGTCGGCCGGAAGTCCGTGCCCAGCAGGCTCAGGACGCGGGCCAGCGGCATCCGGGCCAGCGAGCGGTTGGCGTGCAGTTCGGCGCGTACGGTCCGCAGGGCGGAGGAGAAGTCGAGGTCGGCGTCCAGGGGGACCTCGATCGGGGCGCCGCCGACGTACCAGCCGACCGACTCCGACCAGCGGGACTTGGCCCGGGTGTGCAGCGGCAGCACCGTGCGGTACACCGGCTGCCCGCCGATCTCCCGCAGCACCAGCGCCGTCGCCGCGAGCACGCCGACGCCGCTGCCGCCGTAGGGACGGCACCGCGCCTCGAAGCCGGCGGCGGCTGCCGCGTCCACCAGCGGCTCGCGCAGCAGCTTCTGCGGCGGCAGCGGGCCGCCGCCCGGCTCCAGCCCCAGATCCACAGGGAACCCGGGCAGCTGTCCGTCGCAGCGCCGGATGAACTCCCGCCAGCGGCCGACGATCTCATGGCTCGCGTCGATCCGGTCGGCGTCCGCCCGCTCGCTCTCGCAGAAGTCGATGTAACTGCCGACCGGCGGCCCCTGAAGGACCCGGCCCGCGACCGCGGCCGCGTACAGCTCATGGATCTCGGACGGGATGCGGTGCAGGGAGTAGGCGTCGACATTGCTGTGGTCGAACGCCATGTACACGCTGGTGTCGGCCTCGCGCACGACCGCCGTGAAGATCAGGTTGGGCCAGCGCAACGCGTCCGCCGCCACATCGAAACGGTGCTGGAGATGGGCGATCAGCACCGCCGGGTCGGTGAAGTCACCCACGACCTCCCGGTGCAGGGACATCGACGCGCTGTCCAGGGTGAACCGGCGCAGTTCGTCACCGGCGGTCAGCCGGAAGCCGCTGCGCAGCGTCTCGTGCCGCCGCATCCAGCCGCACAGCGCCTCCTGGAGGGCGTCCAGGTCGACCGGGCCGGGCAGATCGAAGGCGGCGCCGAGCCAGGTCGGCACGAACAGGCCGTCCTCGCGCACCGTTCGCGCCGTTCTGAAATGCGACTCCTGGATATAGGCGGGTGGCCGGATATCGTCCGGCAGGCCCGCCGCGGTCGCGACGGTCTCCGGGCTCAGCGTCCACTCGACGAGCCGTCCCGGCCGGACCTCGCAGCGCTGGATGTCAGTGATGCGCACAGGGCGTCTCCGTTCGCAGGGGGCCGACCGTCCCAGGCAAAGCCGTGATCGCGCGCGACATGCGGGTTTACCCGATCCTTCAGCGCATCGAGTGGCCTCCCGAACGGCGGACTGAATACGATCTCGGCCAGCCGGACCGTCGCCACCCCGTCGTTTTCCGTCCCGCGTCCCCCGCCCCGTCCCCGCCCCTGACGCATCCCCCGGGTGGCGTACCGCGCTCGCAGTACGCCACCCGTCCCGTGTACGCCCCTGGGAGGCGTCCGGCCTCCGCCCGCAAGCTGTC
The DNA here is from genome assembly GCF_042790455.1 of Streptomyces sp. NPDC056734. Lineage (NCBI taxonomy): Bacteria > Bacillati > Actinomycetota > Actinomycetes > Kitasatosporales > Streptomycetaceae > Streptomyces > Streptomyces sp. NPDC056734. The sequence continues at coordinate 202,701 of NZ_JBHTZD010000002.1, read as the reverse complement.
CGGGCCGACAGCAGGGCCCCGTACTGTGGGCGCCATGGATCTTCGACTCCCCGGGCTGCGCGGGATACGGCGGGCACGGCGGTCGCGGAGGCTGCTGGCCGCCGCTGCCGCCGTCGTCGTACTCGCCGGCGCCGGGACCTGGACGGCCGTCGCGTCACAGGACGCGGCCCCCGTGCTGCGCAGCGACCGGATGATGGACATGGGTGACGGGGTGAGCGTCGACACCGCGTACTTCACCTCCGGTCCGGCGGACACCAGACGCCCGGCCGTGCTGCTGGGCCATGGCTTCGGCGGCAGCAAGGACGACATGCGCGCGCAGGCCGAGGACCTCGCCCGCGACGGCTACGCGGTGCTGACCTGGTCGGCGCGCGGCTTCGGCGAGTCCACCGGGCAGATCGGGCTGAACGACCCGGACGCCGAGGTCGCCGATGTCTCCCGGATGCTCGACTGGCTGGCCGAACAGCCGCAGGTCGAGCTGGACACGGACGGCGACCCGAGGGTGGGCCTGGCGGGCGGCTCGTACGGCGGCGCGATCGCGCTGCTGGCGGCCGGGTACGACGACCGGGTGGACGCCATCGCCCCCGCGATCACGTACTGGAACCTGGCCGACGCCCTGTTCCCGGACGATGTCTTCAAGAAGCTGTGGGCGGGCATCTTCTTCAACTCCGGCGGCGGCTGCACACAGTTCGAGACCGAGCTGTGCCAGATGTACAACCGGGTCGCCGAGTCCGGCACCCCGGACGCCGAGGCGCGTGAACTGCTCGAAGCGCGCTCGCCGTCGGCCGTCGCGGACCGGATCGACGTACCGACCCTGCTGTTCCAGGGCCAGAGCGACTCGCTGTTCCCGCTCGGGCAGGCCGACGCCGCCGCGGCGGCGATCAGCGCCAACGGCGCCCCCGTCGACGTCGACTGGATCTCCGGCGGCCACGACGGCGGGGACCTGGAGACCGACCGGGTCGAACAGCGGGTCACCGAGTGGTTCGACCGGTATCTCAAGGAGGACACGGCCGCCGCCACCGGCCCCGCCTTCCGCGTCACCCGCACCGGAGGCATCGACTCCACCGACGGCGAGGCCCAGTTGCGCGGCGCGAGCGCCGACAGCTACCCGGGCCTGCGCTCCGACCCCCGCGAGTTCGCCCTGACCGGCGACGAGCAGGAGATCACCAACCCGGCCGGCGCCAGCCCGCCCGCGATCTCCGCGCTGCCCGGCCTCGGCGCGGGCGGCGGCCTGTCCCAGCTGTCCTCCCTCGGCGTCGGCGTCTCGCTGGACTTCCCCGGCCAGTTCGCCGCCTTCGACTCCGCCCCGCTCGCCGACGACCTGCGCATCACCGGCTCCCCCACGGCAACGGTCCAGGTCACCTCCACCAGCCAGGACGCGGTCCTGTTCGCCAAGGTGTACGACGTCGGCCCCGACGGCCGCCAGCAGGTGCTGCCCTCGCAGCTGGTCACCCCGGTCCGGATCACGGACGCCGCCGAGGGCCAGGAGGTCACCCTCACCCTCCCGGCCATCGACCACGAGGTCCAGCAGGGCCACCGGCTGCGCCTGGTCCTCGCCTCCACCGACCTCGCCTACGCCTCCCCGGCGGCCCCGGCCACCTACACGGTCTCCGTCCAGGGCGGCCTGAGCGTGCCGACCGCCCCCGAGGTGACGACCGGCGAGAGCGGCCTGCCGTCCTGGGTGTGGTGGCTGCCGCTGACCGGCGCGGTGATCGCCGCGCTGCTGCTGTTCACCGCCCGCCGCCGCACCAGCGCCCCGGCCCCCGACCCGGCGCTCGCCGAGGTCCCGCTCCAGATCACCGAGCTGAGCAAGCGCTACTCCCGCTCCAGCGACCGGTACGCGGTCCAGGACCTGTCGTTCCGGGTGGAACAGGGCCAGGTGCTCGGTCTGCTCGGACCCAACGGGGCGGGCAAGACCACGACCCTGCGCATGCTGATGGGCCTGATCACCCCGGACGGCGGCGAGATCCGCGTCTTCGGGCACGCCATCCGGCCCGGCGCACCTGTCCTGTCCCGGGTCGGCTCCTTCGTCGAGGGCGCCGGATTCCTGCCGCATCTCTCCGGGCGGGAGAACCTGGAGCTGTACTGGGCCGCCACCGGCCGCCCCGCCGGGGACGCGCACATCGAGGAGGCCCTGGAGATCGCCGGACTCGGCGACGCCCTCGCCCGCGCGGTGCGCACCTACTCCCAGGGCATGCGCCAGCGCCTGGCCATCGCCCAGGCCATGCTCGGCCTGCCGGACCTGCTGATCCTGGACGAGCCGACCAATGGACTCGACCCGCCCCAGATCCGCGAGATGCGCGAGGTGATGATCCGGTACGCGGCGGCCGGGCGGACCGTGATCGTCTCCAGCCATCTGCTGGCGGAGGTCGAGCAGTCCTGCACCCATCTCGTGGTCATGGACCGCGGCCGACTGGTCCAGGCCGGCCCGGTCAGCGAGATCATCGGCTCCGGCGACACCCTGCTCGTCGGCACCGGTACGCCGGTGGACGGGCCGCTCGCCGAGAAGGTCGCCGCGCTGCCGGGCGTCGCCTCGGCCGTGCGCACCGACGACGGGCTCCTGGTCCGGCTCGACGCGGGCGGCACGGCGGCGGGCCTGGTGCCCGAACTCGTCCGCCTGGAGGTGCCCGTGGAGTCGGTCGGCCCCAACCGCCGCCTGGAAGACGCCTTCCTGACCCTGATCGGAGGCTCGTCGTGAGCACGGCCGTCGACAACGCCGAGAACGCCGAGAACGCCGAGAACGCCGAGAACGTCGTGGACGCCGAGAACACGGAACCCCGGGACCCCGGCACCCCGGCGGAGGCGCCCCCGTCCGGCGACACGGCCACCGGCTATCGCGCGGGCCGCACCCTGCCGCTGCGCGTCGAGCTGATCCGCCAGCTCAAGCGGCGCCGCACCATGGTCATGGGCGCGATCCTCGCGCTGCTGCCGTTCGTGCTGGTCATCGCGTTCGCGGTCGGCGGGGATCCGGAGGGCCGCGGGAACTCGGTCACCCTGATGGACACGGCCACCGCCTCCGGCGCCAACTTCGGGGCCGTCGCGCTGTTCGTGTCGGCGGGCTTCCTGCTGGTGATCCCGGTGGCCCTGTTCTGCGGGGACACGGTGGCCGCCGAGGCCGGCTGGTCCTCGCTGCGCTATCTGCTGGCGGCGCCCGTGCCACGGGTGCGGCTGCTGTGGTCGAAGCTGGTGGTCGCGCTCGGCATGAGCCTGGCCGCGATGATCCTGCTGCCGCTGGTCGCGCTGGCCGTCGGCACCGTCGCCTACGGCTGGGGCCCGCTGTACATCCCGACCGGCGGCGAGCTGGACCCGGCGACGGCGGCGCAGCGGCTCGTGGTGGTCGTGGCGTACATCTTCGTCTCCCAGCTGGTCACCGCCGGGCTCGCGTTCTGGCTCTCCACCAAGACGGACGCGCCGCTGGGCGCGGTGGGCGGCGCGGTCGGACTGACCATCGTCGGCAATGTCCTGGACCAGGTGACCGCCCTCGGCGACTGGCGTGACTTCCTGCCCGCGCACTGGCAGTTCGCCTGGGCGGACGCCGTCCAGCCCACCCTCGAATGGTCCGGCATGATCCAGGGCGCCGCGGTCTCGGTCACGTACGCGCTCATCCTGTTCGCGCTGGCGTTCAGGGGTTTCGCCCGCAAGGACATCGTGTCGTAGGCCACGTCTCGTAGGCCAACCTGTCCTATGTGAATGTCCCGTAGGTCAACGGAGGGTCACCCACCGGTCTCGGCGGGCGCCCTCCGTGCCCACTTCGAGACCCATCCGCAACTCCCCGGAACGCACATTCCGGCCCCCGGCGCCGTCACAGTCACTGACATCGGCCGCAATGGACGCTGGGGGCAACGGAGATGAAGCGACACCGGACACGACGGCTGGGCGGCGGGCTGCTCGCCGTCACCGCGGCCTGCGCACTGCTCGCGGGCTGCGGCGGGGGCGGCCGGGCCGAGACCAGCGACGCGCACGGGCAGAGCGACGGCTGGCCCGCGCCCGCCGCGCCGGACGGCGGCGAGGTCCTTCCCGACGACGGCACGGACGGCACGGACGAGTGGGACAGCGCGGAACGCGACATCGCGCCCGAGCCCGACTTCCTCTCCACCTTCGCCCTGGACGTCGACACCGCCTCCTACGGCTACGCCCGCCGCTCCCTCGCGGACGGCCAGGTGCCCGACCCGGCGACGGTCCGCCCGGAGGAATTCGTCAACAGCTTCCGCCAGGACTACGAGCGTCCCGACGGCAACGGCTTCACGGTCACCGTCGACGGCGCCCGCACCAGCGACGACGAGTGGTCCCTGGTCCGGGTCGGACTCGCCACCCGCCCGGCCGGGGACGACGACGAACGCCCGCCCGCCGCCCTCACCTTCGTCCTGGACGTCTCCGGCTCCATGGCCGAGCCCGGCCGCCTCGACCTGGCCAAGGAGGCGCTCGGCGTGATGACCGGCCAACTGCGCGACGACGACTCCATCGCCCTGGTCACCTTCACCGACGAGGCCGAGATCGTGCTGCCGATGACCCGGCTCGACGGCAACCGCGACGACATCCACGATGCCATCGACGAGCTGGAGACCCAGCAGTCCACCAACCTCGGCGCCGGTGTCGAGACCGGCTACGCCACCGCCGTCGAGGGCCTGCGCGAGGACGCCACCAACCGGGTCGTGCTGGTCTCCGACGCGCTCGCCAACACCGGCGACACCGACGCGGACACCATCCTGGAGAACATCGCCGAGGCCCGCACCGAGCACGGCATCACCCTGTTCGGCGTCGGCGTCGGCAGCGAGTACGGCGACGACCTGATGGAACAGCTCGCCGACCGTGGCGACGGCCACACCACCTATGTGTCCACCTCCGAGGAGGCCCGCGAGGTCTTCTGCGAGGACCTGCCCCGCAACATCGACCTCACCGCCCGCGACGCCAAGGCCCAGGTCGCCTTCGACCCGGAGACCGTCGAGGAGTTCCAGCTCATCGGCTACGACAACCGGCAGGTCGCCGACGAGGACTTCCGCGACGACAGCGTGGACGGCGGCGAGATCGGCCCCGGCCACACGGTGACCGCGCTGTACGCGGTGCGCACCGAGCCGGGCGCCGCCGGGCATCTCGCCACGGCCACCGTCCGCTGGCAGGACCCCGACAGCCGCACCCCGCACGAGGAGTCGGGCTCACTGGAGGGCGCCGGCCTCGCCGACGGCATGGGCAGCGCCTCCGACCGCTTCCAGATCACCGCCGTCGCCGCCTACTTCGCCGACGCCCTGCGCCGCGAGGACTCCCGCGCCACCCGGCTGCCGGGCGCCCCCACGCTGGACGACCTGGCCCAGCTCGCCCACGGCCTCGCCGGGGACACGGAGGACGAGGCGGTCGCGGAACTGGCGGAGACGATCGACCGGGCGGACCGTCTGCTGTGACGGGGGCGCACATGACGAAGGCGGGCCACCGGGGGAACCGGTGGCCCGCCTTCGCGGGTGCGGGGTACGGATCAGCGGTTGCCGGCGCCGTTGCCCGACAGCACCGAGATGTCGTCCAGGATGTGCGACAGCGGCTCGTCGCCCTTGGCCTGGGTGGAGTTCTCGACGCACTGCTGGTTCTGCGGGGCCGACAGGATCGGGACGTCCTGCACGGCGATCGGCACGGCACCGATCAGGGAGCCGACGTTGGCCTTCAGCGGCAGACCGACACACGGCTTGTTCAGCGAACCCTGGATCAGCGAGAGCTGCGGGCTCTGGTGACCGAACGTGGCCGAGTTGCCGAACACGGACGAAGCGCCGTTGCCGCTGGCGGAGGTGGTGCCGTTGTCGTTGCCGATGGCCAGTGCCTGGGGGGCGGCCGTGGCCGCCAGGCCGGCGACGGAGGCGGCGATAGCCGCGGTGGCCCACAGCTTCTTCATGTTCTTTCCCTTCGAAAAGCGGACTCCGGTGGGGAGTTGCGTGATCATCAACGGTTCCGGAGCGCCGCGGGTTGTGGGTTTTGCCCCGATTGGCTCAGTTCTTTCCCATAATGGGATGAATGTCCGGCGTGATGTTCACGTCGGGGTCAACGCCGTATGACGGGGGTCGTATGGGGGGTGACATGGGGCCTGACATGGAACAGCGGGCCGCCGGATGACCGGCGGCCCGCTGGGGCGGGGGCGGCTCAGTTGTTGGCGGCGCCGTTGCCCGCGAGCAGCGAGATGTCCTGGAGGATGTGCGACAGCGGCTCGTCGCCCTTGGCCTGGGTGGAGTTCTCGACACACTGCTGGTTCTGCGGGGCCGACAGGATCGGGACGTCCTGCACGGCGATCGGGATCAGGCCGATCAGCGAGCCGACGTTCGCCTTGGCGGGCAGACCGATGCAGGGCTTGTTGAACGAACCCTGGATGAGCGCCAGCTGCGGGCTCATGTTCCCGTACGTCGCCGAGTTGCCGTACACCTGCGACGCGCCGTTGCCACTGGCGGACGTGGTGCCGCTGTCATTGCCGATGGCGAGCGCCGACGGAGCGGCGGCAGCAGACGCGCCGACGACGGAAGCGGCGACCGCGGCGGAAGCCAGAACCTTCTTGATCACTTGCTAGTCCCTTCAGAAGAAACCCCGTCCACCGGAGCGTTCTGGACAACTCCCCAGAGCCCGCTTGGTTGCCCCCATTCACTCCGATGGCCGACGGCGCACAGGCTGCGGCGAGCGCCCCCGACGTGTGCTGCGAGTTCTCCCCCCGTCGGTTCACCGAAATCGCGAGCACCGTACGAGTGAAAGGCCGCAACCATTCGCCGTGCCCCGGGTTGATGCGAGGGCAGGAACACCCCGTGACGACCGGGCCGGAAAACATACGGACCGGCAGTGGGTGTCCGCGTCGGAAAGGAAACGGAAATGCTGAAGAAGGCAATGGCCGCGGCGGCGGTCGCCGCGTCCGTGGTCGGTGCGACGGCGATGGCCGCCCCGCAGGCGCTTGCCATCGGTAACGACCAGGGCACCACGTCCGCGAGCGGCAACGGAGCGTCGTCGGCGTTCGGCAACTCGGCCACGTTCGGCAAGATGAGCCCGCAGGCCACCCTGGTCCAGGGCTCGCTGAACAAGCTGTGCGTGGGTCTGCCGGCCAAGGCCAACGTGGGTCCGCTGTTCGGTCTGCTGGTGCCGGTCGCCGTGCAGGACATCCCGATCCTGTCGGCCCCGCAGAACCAGCAGTGCGCCGAGAACTCCACCCAGGCCAAGGGCGACGAGCCGCTGTCGCACATCCTGGACGACATCTCGGTGCTGTCGGGCAACGGCGTCGCCAACAACTGACGAACGCCGCAGGGCATCCGCCCGGACGGCCCGCGACCTCCCCCGCGGGCCGTCCGGGGCGGATTCTGCCGAATGCGTCAACGGATTCTCCGAAAGGCGTTGAAGCGCCGCGAAAATTCGTTCCCCAAACGCCCCACCGCAATTCTTTGTCTTTCTCTCCGCCACTCAGGCGAAGCGTTTCCTCTCGTGTCGGGGGCCGGGTCGACGGCCGGGTCGATCGCCGCGTCAACGATGTCTTGGCGTTCGAGTGAATTACCCTGCGACACACGTTCCGGAGTTTCTTCCGCTGTCTATCCCTCGTTCTACAGCCTGCCGGTCATGGTGCGAGCCATCCGTTGTGCTCGCTCGGTTTCGGCCGTCATAGGGGCATGACCGCAGAGAAGGGAAAGTTCATGAAGAAGACCGCTGCCGTGTTCGCGGGCGCGATCCTTGCCCTGGGCGGGGCCGCCCCGGCGTTCGCCGACTCCGGTGCCGAGGGTGCCGCCGTCGGTTCTCCGGGTGTCCTGTCCGGCAATGTCATCCAGATCCCCGTGCACGTCCCCGTGAACGTCTGCGGCAACAGCATCAACGTCATCGGTCTGCTGAACCCGGCGTTCGGCAACACCTGCATCAACAAGTGACGGTGTGACACCAGCCTTACCGGCTGCGTTACGGCCGGCCCTCGGACCACTCGGTTTCCGGTCCCAGGGTCGGCCTTTCCCGACTCTGCAAGCTCTTTGATCGAGCAGGACAGGAAAAGATCAAGATTGCGACAGACCTTGAGCAGGTCGATGGTTGCGGCGGCTGCCGCGACCGGCATTCTCTCCCTCTGCGCCACCCCCGTACTCGCCGACGCCTCGGCGAGCGGGGCCGCGCAGGGCTCGCCCGGCGTTGTCTCGGGCAACAGCCTCCAGGCCCCGGTGACAGTCCCGGTCAACCTGTGCGGCAACACGGTCGACGTGGCCAGCGCCCTCAACCCCGCCTTCGGCAACTCCTGTGCCAATGCGGGGGATTCGGCCGAGGAGGGTTCTTACGGGGGTGACTCCTCCGGGTATGGGGACGACTCCGGGTACGGGGGTGACTCCGGCTATGGGGGTGGCTCCGGCTACGGGGACGACTCCGGGTACGGGGACGACTCCGGATATGGGGGTGACTCCGGGCACGCGGACGAGGCCGGGTACGGGTCGGATTCGGGGTACGGAGGTGACTCGGGGTACGGGGATGACTCCGGGTATGGCGACGACTCCGGGTACGGGGACGACGACACGCCTGGTGGGTATGGTGAGCAGCCTCCTGGTGGCGGTGAGCAGCCTCCCGGTGGGGGAGAACAGCCCCCCGGTGCCGGCGGGCAACCCCCCGGTGGGGGAGAACAGCCCCCCGGTCCTGGCGGGCAACCCCCCGGTGGGGGAGAACAGCCCCCTGGTGGCGGCGAGCAGCCGCCCGGCGGTGGGGAGCAGCCTCCCGGTGTCGGTGAGCAACCTCCCGGCGGCGGCGAGCATCAGCCCCCGCGCGGTGGGCGTCCGGAGCAGCCGCCCACCTTGGCGCAGACCGGTAGTGATGTCTCCCTTCTCGGTGGCTCACTGGCCAGTGCCGCGCTGATCGCGGGTGGGGCCCTGCTCTACCGGCGAGGCCGGGTCGCCTCGCGGCGGTGAGCAGCGGGACACCGGGCCCCGGACGACAGTTGACCGTCGTCCGGGGCTTTCGCATGTGTGCGGCGGCTCGGGCACCTTTCGTTCGGTTCCTTCGGCCGGTGTCACCCGTGCGGGCGAGTGGGGCACTCGGACGCCGCAACGGCGGTGGCGTGACGGGCTTTTATATGACTGAGTGTCAGTAACAGGCATGCGGACGGAATGAGAGAGCACGTCAGAAAGTACGCGTGTGGAGAGAGGAGCTGGCATGGCCCCACAGCAGCAGCGACGGTCCCGGTCCCGGCGGGTGGCTCTGATCGCGGCGACGGTCGCCGCGTCGGCGGCCCTGGCGTCCGGACCGGTGTTCGCCGCGGGGCTCGGGGTGGTGGTCGTCGCCGATCCGCCCGCTCCGGAACCGGCCGCGGCGGCGCCACCACCGACCGGGCCCGCAGGGCAGTCCGGGGAGGCCGGCCAGTCCGGGAAGGCGGGGCAGTCGGCCGCTCCCGTCGCCGGGTCGCAGGAGGCCGCCGAGGAGCCCGCCAAGGGGCCCGCGGGGGAGCCGGTCAAGGGGGTCGGCGAGGAGCCGGTCAAGGAGGCCGTGAAGGAGTCTGCCGACGTGCCCGTGCAAGACATCCCCGCCTTCGGGGCCTACCTCGACTACGGGCCTCGCGGGGTTTCCCGGATCGCCGAGTTGAGCCGGTGGCTGGGCGGGGCCGATCTGCGGGTGGGGCACACCTACCTGCCCGGTGATCTGTGGTCGAACATCGAGGGGCGGCCCGAGTTCCTTCAGCCGTGGGCCGACTGGCGGCGGGCCGACGCCGACCGGATGTTCGTGCTCAACGTGCCGATGCTGGAGCGCAACGAGGAGGGCGTCTCCGACGCCGAGGTGCGCCGGCTGCTGCGGCAGGGCGCGGCCGGGGCCTTCGACCAGCACTACCGGGCACTCGCCGAGCGGCTGGTGGAGCTGAAGGTGCCGGACACGGTGATCGTGCTCGGCTGGGAGATGAACGGCATCACCTACACCCACCGCTGCGGTCCCGACCCGCAGGCGTGGAAGAAGTACTGGAACCGGATCGTCACCACCATGCGAGCGGTGCCGGGGCAGCAGTTCAAGTTCGACTGGACGCCCAGCCGCGGCCGGGACGCCGTCGCCTGGACGCGCTGCTACCCGGGGGACGACACCGTCGACATCATCGGCATGGACTCCTACGACCAGCCGTCCGGGATGTCCTTCGACCAGCAGATCAGTGAACCCTTCGGGCTGCGCGACCACGTGGAGTTCGCCAAGGAGCACGGCAAGGCGATCTCGTACCCGGAGTGGGGGCTGTTCCGCAACGGGGACAACCCCGACTACATGCGGCGGATGCTCGCCTGGATGGATGAGCACAAGCCGCTGTACAACACGCTGACCGACTACTGCCCGCACGGTGTGTGGCAGTGCGAGAACAACCCGCGGGCGTCCGAGGTGTACCGCAGTGTGCTGTCCGGGCGCGGCGGGCCGGTCACCGAGCCCGTCCCGCAGCCGACTCCGGAGCCCACGCCGGTACCGACGCCCGTGCCGACCCCGCAGCCGACGCCGCAGCCGACGCCGGTGGATCCGCCCCGCTGTTCGCCGCTGGAGCTGGGCGACTGGGTGGAGCACTGGCTGGGCGGCAAGCTCTGTGTCCGGCTCGACTGGTGGTCGCGCAGCCGGTGAACCGGCACTGAGTCCGCGGTGGCGGCGGGCCCGTTCAGGATCCGCCGCCACCGTCGCGTTCCTTCCAGCGCAGCAGCAACTCCTTGCCGCGGGCCCGCGCGGTCGCGTCGGCGAGGGCCGCCGCCAGCAGCGGGGCGGTGTGTCTTCGGGCCAGCAGCAGCCGCCGGTTGACGACCGGTTCGGGCCGCCAGTGATGCTTGTACGGCTCGTTGCCGCGCAGCAGACTCAGTGTGTCCGGGCCGCCGTCGGCCACGCGGGTGTGCGTGGCGCAGGCGTCCAGCAGCATCACGGCCACGTCCGCCTTGCGTTCGCGCAGCCGGGGGTGGGCCCCGTAGAGGTAACCGCCCGCCAGGCGCGGGGACATCAGGGTCAGGTCGACGGCCACCACCTCGCCGTCCATCCGGAACTCGGTGACGACCGCCGTGCCGGAGCGGACCATCGGGCCGACCGAGCGGACCAGATGGTCGCTGAACCGGGTCTGGAGGTGTTCGGTGGTCACCTTGCGGCCCTGCCACTGGAGCCGGTGCAGTTCGATCAGCCGGCGCAGCGCCCCGTCCACCTCGTCGGGCCCGGCGATCCGGCGGTGCACGCCGAGCGCCTCCAGCTTGCGCAGTTTGGCGCGCACCCGTTGCTGGGCCTTGGCCGAGGGCAGCCGGGTGATCAGGTCGTCCAGGGGGAGGGCGGGCAGTTCCAGGCAGACGGAGTCGTCCACCCGGCGGCGGGGGCCCCGCCAGCGGTCGTACACCTGCTCGACGGCGGCGCCGGGGCGGACCTCGTGGAAGTCGAGCAGCGCGGTGCGGGCGGCGGTGGCGAGCGCGGCGGTGAGGGCGTCGGCGGCGGCCGGGCCGTGCTCGTCGTCCAGGAGGACGTCCGTGTAGTCGGAGATGGCCCCGCCGAGCGGGACCAGCGCGGGCAGCGGACGCCGTACGCGCATCAGGGGGGCCGCCGCGACCAGCCGGCCGCCGTCGTCGCGGACCAGCACCACCCGTAGCCGGGCGGATCCGCCGTAGGACAGCCACCAGGAGTGCAGCCAGGGGTGGCTCTGGAAGGGGGTCGCGGCGGCGCAGCGGCCGTAGAGCCGCCGCCAGTCGGGCGCGAGGGCGGCGAAGGCGTCCGCGTCGGTGAAGAGGTGGGTGGTGTAGGGGGTGGGGTGAGTGGTGGGGGAAGGGGTGAGGGAGGGGGAAGGGGTGGGGGAGGGGGTGGTGTGTGGGGGTGGTGTTCCGTCCCGGTCCTTGGTGTGAACGCAGTTCACGGGGGTGTTGGCGGTGGTCCCGCTGCGGTCCCCTCGGGTGTGAACGCGATTCACAGGGGGTGTGCTGCTCCCCGGCTTCACACCCCGTGTATCGAATCGCGGCGTCACAGCCGGCCGCTCGCGTCCGCCGCCACCGCCGGACCCGGCACGGCCGCCGCCCGTCCGCCGTCCCCGTCACCGCTGCCGCCGCCGCTGCCGTGCGGGGCCCCGGCGTCGCCCGCCCGGCGCGGCCGGACCAGCAGCGCGAGCCCGCCCAGCAGCCCGCCCGCGCACGCCCCGACCAGCCCCGTCATGACGGGGCCCGCCGAGGAGGGCGCGGTCGGCTTCACCGCCCGTGCGAACTGCTCGAGTTCGACGTGTGTCGCGTCCTTGCTGTCGCTCGCGTGTCCGGTCAGCGCGCGGGCGACCGCGTTCGCCATGTCGGCGGCCAGGTCGGGGCGGGGCGAGGTGGCCGTGATGGCGACCATCGGGGCGTCGGGCGAGGTCGCCGTCGTCACATTGTCCTGAAGGGTGCGGACCGGCACGCCCGCCCAGACCTGGGCGTCCCCGAGCACCGCGAGCTGGGTGGCGACCCGGCCGTACGCCTGCGCGAAGCCCAGCGCGGCGGCCGGGTCGGACGGTTCGGTGGGGACGGCGACGACGTAACTGGTCGCCGTGTAGGAGGGGGTGCTCAGGGCGCCGTAGCCGCCGCCGGCCAGTCCGCCGGCCACGATCCCGGCCGCGAGCAGGGACCAGGGGGGCAGTGCCTTGGCACGGGCGAGCACGCGGGCGGCGGGGCGCTGCGGCCGGGAGGAGCGGCGGCGGTCGGACATCACGGGCTGACTCCAAGGGATGACGCGGGGGACGTGGGGGAGGGGGACGCGGGGGAGGAGAGGGGTGCCGGGGGGCGCGGCGGCTGCGGGGACGGTGAGGGTACGGGGGGTGGCGTCGGCATGACCGGTGACGGCGAGGCCGGGTCCCCGTCCCCGTCTCCGTCCCCGTTCACCGCACGCCCTGCCACCGCACGCCCTGCCACCGCACCCTCGTACACCTCCATGAGCCGGGACGCGCTGTGGGTGATGGAGTAGTGGTGGGCGGCGTCGGGGGTGGTGCGGGGGCGTGGGGCGCGGGCGCGGATCTCCGTGAGGGCGTGGGTGAAGGCGGTGGGGTCGCACGGCACGCGGGCGGCGTCGGTGGCCGGGTGCGGGGGCAGGCCGTCGATCGCCGGGCAGGACACGTACCGCACCGGCAGCCCGGCGGCCAGCGCCTCCACGATCGCCAGGCCGAACGCCTCCTCGGGGGACGGCGAGACCAGGGCGTCCATCGCGAAGACCAGGGACGGCAGATCGGGGCCGGGGGTGCCGTCGGGGAGGTAGGGCCGCTCCCCGGCGAACAGCACGCGGTCGGCGACACCGGCCTCGTGGGCGGTGCGCCGCAGCACGTTCTCCTCCGGGCCGCCGCCCACGAGCAGCAGCCAGCAGTCGCCGGGGAGCCCGGCCAGCGCGCGCACCGCCACCTCGAAGCGCTTGCCCGCCGTGAGCCGCCCGATCGCGCCCACGACGAACGCCTCCTCGGGCAGGCCCAGCCGGCGTCGGACGCGATGGCGCTGGACCGCGTCGAAGCGGAAGCGGCCGAGGTCGATGCCGTTGGGCACCACCTCGATCCGGGGGGCGGGGACGCCCCAGCGGGTCAGCCGGCCGGCGACCGCCGGGGACACGGCGACGGTCGTCCGGCCGAGCCGCTCGCTCGCCAGATACAGCCCGCGCACGCCCCGGGTGAGCGGGCGGCCCTCCATCTGGGAGTCGCCGAGGGAGTGTTCGGTGGCGACGATCGCGCGGACCCCGGCGAGCCGGGCGGCGAGCCGGCCGTAGACGCAGGCGCGGTAGAGGTGGGTGTGGACGAGGTCGTAGCCGCCGGAGCGGATCAGGCGGACCAGCCTGGGCAGTGCGGCGAGATCGCGGTTGCCGGCCATGCCGAGGTGGGTGACGTGGACCCCGTCGGCGAGCAGGCCGGTGGCCACCGCGCCGGGGTTGGTGAGCGTGACGACGTCCGCCTCGATCGGCAGATGCCGCAGCAGCAGCCGCAGTTGCTGTTCGGCGCCGCCGACGCCGAGGCCGGTGATGATGTGCAGGGCCCGCATGTCAGACCCCCGCCACGGGTCGGCGGCGCAGCCGGTGCAGCCGGTACTTGAGATGGAGCCGTACGGCGGTGTCCTGCCGGCCGATGTGCACGCGCGGCAGGGCGTGGCGGGAGCCGAGCGGGCCGGGGTCGATGGCGACGGCGTAGCCGTACCCGGCGTCGCGCACGGCGCCGATCACGCGGGTGTCGATCGTGCCGTACGGGTAGCAGAACCCGGCGATCCGTGTGCCGGTCAGCTCCGCGAGCCGGGCCCGGCTGTCCTCGACCTCCGCCTTGAGGGTGAGGTCGTCGGCGCGGGTGAGGTCGACGTGGGTGAGTCCGTGCGAGCCGATCTCGATGCCCTCGTCGGCCGCCCGGCGTACTCCGTCGGCGCTCAGCAGCGGCTTGCGCGGGCCCAGCGGGTCCCAGGCGTTGTCGCCGCCGAACCGGCCGGGCAGGACGAACAGGGTGGCGCCGGCGCCGAAGCGGCGCAGTACGGGCAGGGCGTGGTCGAGGAAGTCGGCGTACCCGTCGTCGAAGGTGAGCCCGACCAGGCCCTGCCCCTGACCTCGTGCGCGGGCCGCGAGCAGGTCGCTCATCGACACGCCGCGCAGACCGCGCCGGTCCAGCCAGCGCAGTTGGCGGGCCAGGCGGTCGGGGGTGACGGTGATCCGGTAGGGGTCGTCGGAGCAGTCGCTGACGGAGTGATACATGGCGACCCAGGGGAGGGACGCGGGTGGGGTGGGGGTGGGGGTGGGGGTGGTGGGTGTGGTGAGTGGGGAGGGTGTGGCGGGGGCCGTGGGGTCGGCGGGGGTTGCGGGGGCGGTGGGGTTGACCGCGGACGCGGGGTCGGCGGGGTCGGCGAGGGCCGCAGGGTCGGCGGGGGCCGTGGGGCCGGTTGGGTAGCCGGGGGCCGCAGGGTTGGCGGGGTCGACGAGAACCGTGGGGCTGGTTGGGTCGGCCGGGGCCGAGGGGTTGGCGGGATTGACGGAGGCGGTGGAGCCGGTTGGGTCGGCCAGGGCTGTGGGATTGGCGGGGTCGGCCAAGGCCGCGGGGACGGTGGCGTCAGCCAGGGCTGTCGGACTGGCCGACTCGGCCAGGGTCGTTGGGCCGGCCGACTCGGCGAGGGCCGTGGCGCCGGTTGGGTCGGGGAAGGGTGTGGGGTCAGTGGAAGAGCGCATGGCGGAGCCTTCGGGTCGCGGTGCCTACAAGGTGCAGTGCGGGTGCGCAGCCCTGGGCGCCCAGGCCCGCGCCGGTCAGGACGAACACGACGGTCACCGCCGTACCCCCGGCGGCCAGCCCCAGCGCGGGTGACGCGGGCGCGTTCGCGGCGAGTGCCCCGGCGGCCGTGGCGAGCAGCGCGGCGCGCACGGGGCGGCTCAGTTCGGCCAGCACCGCCCGGCGGCGGATCGGCAGGGTCCCGGTCGAACGGGTGCCGGACAGCAGCAGCGCGGCGGTGACGGTGATGCCGGCGGCGTTGGCGGCGGCGATGCCGGACACGCCCCACGGGCCGACGGCCCAGGCGCCGATCCAGGCGGTCACCACGACCCCGACGGTCATCGCGGCCAGCGGGTACCAGGTGGGGCGCCCGGCGCAGAAGTAGGCCCGGATCAGCGCGCCGACCAGGGTCTGGGCGAGCAGTCCGAGCGCGTACACCCGCATCACGGAGGCGGTCGCCGCGGTGTCCTCGGCAGTGAACGCGCCCCGCTGGAAGAGGAGTTCGACGATCTGCGGCGCGCAGGCGACGACCGCCGCCGTGCCGAACAGCACCATGCAGCCGGCCAGCGCCAGATCCCGCTCCACCCGCCCGCGCGCCTTCTCCGTGTCGCCCTCGGCCAGGGCCCGCGCGACCACCGGGAAGGTGACCGTGACCAGCATCAGCGACAGGGTCATGGGGATCTGCGCGACCTTCTGCGCATAGTTGAGGTGCGAGATCGCGCCGGACTCCAGATGCGAGGCGAGGAACCGCTCGATCAGCACCTGCGACTGACGGCACAGCGCGAACAGCAGGATGGCGGCCACCAGGCCGAGCCCGACCGACGGTTCCGGCGTCGCCGCCCCGGCGGGCACCTCGGCGACGCCCTTGCGCCGCAACCGCCTTACCAGCGACGGCAGTTGCACCGCGACCATCAGTACGCTGCCGACCGCGACCCCGGCCGCCGCCGAGCGCACGCCCCAGTGGCCGCCGAGGACGAACATCGCGGTGATGATGCCGGTGTTGTAGGCGACGTAGATCGCCGCCGGGGCGAGATAGCGGCGGTGGGCGCGCAGCGCGGCGCAGCAGTAGCCCGCGAGCCCGAAGCCGACCACGCACACCGCGGCCAGCCGGGTGCAGTCGACGGCGAGCGCGGGATCGGAAAGCCCGGGGGCCAGCGCCCGCACCAGGTACGGGGCGAGCAGGACGAGGGCGGCGGCGACGGCGATCAGGACCAGCGTGAGGCGGGGCAGCGTGCGCGCGACCAGCGCCCGTACCGGGTCCCCGGCGGCCCCGCGCGCCCGCCGCGCCAGCGCCAGGCTGAACGCCGGGATCAGGGCGAACGCCAGCCCGTCCTCGATCAGCAGGGTCGAGGCGAACTCCGGGACGGTCCACGCCACCAGGAACGCGTCCGTCTCCGCCCCCGCCCCGAACAGCCGGGCCAGCGCCTGGTCCCGGACCAGCCCGAGCAGCGCCCCGGCGACCGACAGCGCGCCGGTCAGGAGCGCGGCGCGGGCGAGGAAGTTGCCGGGTTCCTTCGTGCCGGGCTCCCTGGTACCGGGCTCCTTCGTGCCGGGCTCCTTGTGGCCCGGTTCCTCGGAGGGCTCGAGCGAGGGGGAGAGCGAGGGGGCGGCCGTGGCGCGGGGCGCGGGGACCAGGGGGGCCGCACTCCCCGTACCGGGCTCGGCGTCACGCACGTTCATCGGGCTCCGGCCCCTTCCCGGACCGGCGGACACGGGGCCGGGGTCCCCTCCGGAGCGGGCGGCTCGGCGTCCACCAGGCCCCACCAGGCGGCAAGGCCCAGGCACACGGCCGTCAGGACGGTCGTGGGGCCGCCGATATCGGCGTACACGAAGTCGGTGAGCTGCCAGACGAGCAGACCGCAGGCGATCAGGCCGCAGTCCCGGCCGTCCGGCCCGGCGCGGAACAGGGCGCGCAGGGCGCAGGCCAGCAGGGCGAGCCAGCTGCCCGCCAGGGCGAGCAGGCCGAGCAGGCCCTGTTCGCTGAGGACCAGCAGATACATGTTGTGCGGGGAGAGCAGCGGCTGGCGGCGGAACGCCTCACCCGCGCTCTCGGTGTCGCTGCCCGCGGACAGCGCCAGGGACGCGTGCGCGTCGCGGTGTTCGGGGAAGCCCTTGAGGCCGACGCCGGTCACCGGGTGCTCGCGCCACATGGCACCGGCCGCCGCCCACATCGCGTACCGGTCCGTCACCGACTGGTCCGGCGCCGCGGTGACCTGGGTGATGCTGCCGATCCGCTCCTGGAGCAGCGCCGAGCCCACCCCGAAACCGCCGGCCAGCACGACCCCGGCGGCGACCGCCACGGCCGTCACCTTCAGGGCCCGCCGCACTCCGGCGAGGAGCAGTTGCACCGCGCAGGTCAGGGCGGTGGCGATCCAGGCGCCCCGGCTGAAGGACAGGGCGAGCGGCAGCAGCAGCGCCAGCGCGCAGGCCGCCGCGAGCGCCCGTCGCCGGAGCGGACCGGCGCCCAGCGCCAGGCCGGTCGCGCAGATCACGCCCAGGGACACCACCGTCGCCATCCCCATGACGTCCTGCGCCCCGAAGGTGCCCACCGCCCGGATCAGCTGCCCCTGGTAGGAGGCGCCGGTGCCGGTGACGTACTGGTGGACCCCGACCGCGCCCTCCCAGCCGGCCAGTGCCACGAACGTCCAGGCGAGCAGCCGGAAGTCGGCGCGGCCCCGGATCAGCAGCGCGACCGCGACCGGGACCAGGACGAAGATCTGGAGATAGCGGCCGAGCCCGGTCAGCCCGGCGTCCGGCGAGGACGCCCCGGCGGCGGCCACCGCGAGCCCGATCACGGGCAGCGCGAACACCACGGCCGCCGCGCGGGACAGCGGGCGGCGGCGTCCGCGCAGCAGCCGGATCACACAGAAGCCGACGACGAGCGCCGAGAGCGCGTCGGCCGGACCGGCCCCGCCCTCGCCGCCGGTGAGCGGCAGGCCCAGCAGGGCGATGACGGCCACCACCGGCCACACCGGGGACACCCGGGACAGCGGTGGGCGCGGTGGCAGGGCCCGGCGCGGCGGCGGGACCCGGCGGGGCGGCAGCGGTGGCGCGAGAGTCATCGCTCAGCTCCCCGCCGAGCGCACGAGCGCCGTCGCGGTGCGCAGCAGGATGCAGACGTCCTGCCACAGCGACCAGTTGTCGATGTAGGCGTTGTCGAAGCGGGCCCGGTCCTCGATGGAGGTGTCCCCGCGCAGGCCGTTGATCTGGGAGAGGCCGGTGATGCCGGTCCGCATCCGGTGGCGGGCCGCGTAGCCGGGGTAGGACTGGCTGAACTGGGTGACGAAGAACGGGCGTTCGGGGCGGGGGCCGACCATGCTCATGTCGCCGCGCACCACGTTCCACAGCTGGAGCAGCTCGTCCAGCGAGGCCCGGCGCAGAAAGCGGCAGAACCATGACATGCCGTGCGCCTCGGCGACGCTCCACCGGGTCGCCGACTCGTGCTCGTCGACCGGTCGGTGGGTGCGCAGCTTCAGCAGGGTGAAGGGCCGTCCGTCCTTGCCGATCCGTTCCTGCCGGAACACCACCCCCGGCCCGTCGATCAGCCGCAGCGCCACCGCGCACACCAGCAGCAGCGGGCTGACCAGCAGCAGCGCCGGCCCGGCGAGGATCACGTCCAGCGCCCGCTTGCCGAGGTCGCCGCGCCGCCCCGACCCGAGGTCGAGCCGCCGGCAGGCGAACCCGGCGAGCTGCTCGCGCGCCTCGTACGACGGTGAGTCGGCGTCCAGCTCCCACAGCGCGCACCCGGACTCGGCGAGCGCCCGCAGCAGCGGCCCGTGCTCCCGGCGCACCGCCGGATGGACGGTGAGCACCTCCCGTACGCCGTTCTGGATCAGCGCCCGCTGCACCTCCTCGCCGGTGGTCAGCACCGGCAGCCCGTCGGGGCCGTCCGGCGCCTGGGCGACGATCCCGACCGGGCGCACCCCGCACGCCGGGTGGCGCAGCACCGCGGCGGCCACCCGCTGGGCGGTGGGCGCGGGGCCGACGACCAGCGCGGCGCGCGGATGGTGGCGCAGCCGGGCGCGGCGGCGCCGGTGCACCAGGGCGCGTCCGGCGCAGGCGGCCGTGGTCTGTGCGGCGAGGCCGAGCGCGAGGGTGCGGGCGGACAGCGCCTGGTGCGGGGCGAGGGCGGCGACCAGCGCGGCGAGGCCGAGCCAGCCGACGGCGATCCGGCCGCAGACGGTGGGCAGTTCGTCCAGGACACCCTGGAGCCGCCGGGGTGGGCGGTGCGGGCGCAGCAGTATCGATACGGCCACCAGGAGCGCGGGCAGGACGAGGCGGTGGCCGAGCAGGGCGAGCGCGCCGAGCAGGGCGGCGGCGCCGTCCGCGAGCAGCAGCGGCGACGGGATCAGGGGGCGGGCCGGGGGCCGCCGCCGCACCGGCATCCGGAAGGCGCCGTCGCGGCGCCGATGCGGCAGGACGGCCAGGGCCGAGGGTCTGCGCTCCCGGGTCTGGGGTCCGGGTGACTTCCCGGGGAACGTGCCTGCGGGCTTGCCTGCGGACTTGCCTGCGGGCATGCCGGGGAACTTCCCCGGGGATTTCCCTCCGGGCTTCCCTGGGGACTTCCCGGCGGACTGAGGAGAGCCGGGCCCGGGGGGTCCGGGGGGCCCGGGGGGTCCGGGGAAGGGAAAGGGGCTTTCCGCGGTGCTCTGCCCGGTGCTCTGCCCGGTGGTCTTCGCAGTGGTCTTCGCAGTGGTCCTCACGGTGCTCTGCCCGGTGCTCTTCGCAGTGCTCTTCACGGTGCTCTTCGCAGTGCTTTCCGCAGTCACGAGTGGATCGACTCCCTGTACTCGGGGGGCGCGACGCGCTCCGCCTGGCCGGCGCCGAGGAGATCGCCGTACACCTGGGCGACCGCCTCGGTCATGTGCCGCACGTCGTGCGCGGACCGGACGTGGGTACGTCCCCGGGCGCCCAGTTCCTCGCCCAGCGGCGGGTCGAGCAGCAGCGTGGTGATCGCGCGGGCCAGCGCGGCCGGATCGTCCGGCGGCACCAGGCCGTGCGCCGCGAGCACCGGTGGCAGGCTCTCGCGCGCCCCGGCCACCTCGCTCATCACCACCGGCCGCCCGCACGCCAGCGCCTCCAGCGGCGCCAGCGCCATGCCCTCCCAGCGCGAGGGCAGCACCACCAGATCGGCGGCCCGGTACCAGGGCACGGGGTCGGCGACGGCCCCCGCGAACAGCACGCGCCCGCCCCCGGCCGCCGCCAGCCGGTCCCGGTCGGGTCCGTCGCCCACCAGCACCAGGCGCGCGCCCGGCACCCGGCGCAGCACGGCCTCCCACGCCGCCAGCAGCACGTCCTGCCCCTTCTGCCGGCACAGCCGCCCCACGCACACCACCAGCGGCACGTCCGGGGCGACGCCGGGCAGCAGCGACGCCCGAACGGCCCGGGGGGCGGCGGGGCGGAAGCGCTCGGTGTCGACGCCGTTGGGTACGACCGTCCAGCGCGCGGCGATCCCGGCCGCGACGCCGGTCTCCCGCTCGGCCCGGCTCACGCACACCGTGCGCGCCGCCCAGCGCGCCGCGAACCGCTCCCAGCGCAGCGCCAGTTCCGCGGTCGCCCCGCCGACGGCCTCGAAGGACCAGGCGTGCGGCTGGAACACGGTCGGGATCCGCCCGCGCACCGCCAGCCGCCCGGCGAGCCCCGCCTTGGCGCTGTGCGCGTGCACCACGTCCGGCCGAA
The DNA here is from genome assembly GCF_042790455.1 of Streptomyces sp. NPDC056734. Taxonomy (NCBI): domain Bacteria; kingdom Bacillati; phylum Actinomycetota; class Actinomycetes; order Kitasatosporales; family Streptomycetaceae; genus Streptomyces; species Streptomyces sp. NPDC056734. The sequence continues at coordinate 181,910 of NZ_JBHTZD010000002.1, read as the reverse complement.
CGGCTTCGATCATCCGTGCGACATCCCGGACCTCCTGGAGCAGCGAAAGCCCCGGCGCGCGCGACGCACGCCAGGAACGCGCTCCGGCGCCCAGCGCCCTCACCTCGGCCGCGAGCGCCCCCTCGGGACAGGCCACCGTGACCGCGCAGCCGGTGGCGAGCTGAGCGCGGGTCAGCTCGGCGACGACCCTGGCCACCCCGCCGTCGACGGGTTGCGTCAGATGGAGGACGCGCGGCCGGGGGACGGGTGCTGGCTGGTGCATGGCGCGGTTTTCCTCGCTCACGGCTGGTGCTGGCAAACGGGCGGGAACGCGCCTACCTCGGGACATCCACAGCGACGAAGAGCACCCCGGCCCAGGCCGCGTCCGGCTGGGAAACGAGCCGGAAGGCCAGCTGGTCACCACCGCGCCGGAGCGCGGACCCGATTTCGAACACGTCGGAGTCGTAGCCGAGGGTCTGCTCGTACGCGGGTTCGCGTCGGCCCGGGGCGCCGGTCACGGTGGAATTCAGTACGTCGTCGAAGGGGTTGGAGGCGTCGCCGAGCGGGACGGGCGCCCGGCGGTCGGCGGAGACGGTGAGGGTGTCGCCGCCGCGCCCGCGGTCGCCGTTGTAGGCGACCAGGCCCGCCTGTCCCCAGGCGCCGGGCGGTGCACCGAGACCGGTCACCCGGATCTCGTGCCCGGCCCGGTCCAGCGCCTCGAACCCGTCCCACAACACCAGCCGCCGCAGCGGCTCGGCCGGATGCTCATAGGCCACCACCAACGTCCACCCGGCCCAGGCCCCGGCGCCCTGCGCCGCGGACCCGGCCTTGCCGGGCTGTGCCTTGCCGGACCCCGCCCCCTCGACCCCCGCCCCGCCCCCCGACCGCCCCCGTGCCGCGTTGATCTGGGCGACCGTGTACAGGCCGGGGCCGCCCGTGTGGGTTTGTCGGGTGACGTCCGCCGATGCCTGGAAGGCGTCCGCGCCTCGGGCGGTGCGGTGGCCCACGACGGTGTCGGCGCGGACCTCGTGATAGGCGCCGCCGGGTGCCGCGAGCAGTACGCGCGCGTTGTCCTTCGCCGCCCTGCGCTCGCCGGCCAGCAGATTGCCGCCCCAGTACAGGCGCGCGTACGTGACCCGTGCGCCGGTGGGGAGGCGGACCTCCGCCCGGGAGGAGTTGGCGGTGCGCGGGTCGTCGTCGATGTCGACGTACTCCATGGCGAAGTCGTCGTTGGCGCCGGCCCGGCCGTCCCGCGCGCCGTCGCAGGACGGGGTCGTACCGCAGGTGAGAGAGGTGTTGGCGGCGCGCACGAACCCGCCGTGCTGGACCGCGCGGTGACGTTCGGCGAAGGCGAGGCGCTCGGCCTCGGCGGCGGGCGGGGCCGAGGCGCTGTCCGGTGAGGCGAGCGCGGAGAGCGAGGTGTGCGCGGCGAGGCCGAGCAGCCCGGCGAGGGCGACACCGCCGACCGTCGCACGGCCCAGGGCCCGCGTGGCGGATCGCCGTGGCGTCGCGGTGATCCACCGGACGGGCCCACGCAGCGGACCCAGGGAGTGCGGCATGACCGGCGTGCCCTTTCGTGCGATGGACGGGCTGACGGGCGCTGTACAGGGACGTCGAACGGTCCGCAACTCTAGCTGCTATCCGTACTAATCCACCGAAAGCGGACAAGTGTGTCGGAATCGTGAAGCTTGTTGCGCGGGGGACATCACCCCTTTGGCGGCACAACCCGGAAGGGCGTGGTCCGTTGACACAGCGCCGGGCATCCCGCCCGCATGTCTGTGTCAATCCCAAGGAGCATTTCTCCATGTCGCGTATCGCGAAGGGCCTGGTCCTGACCTCCGTTGCCGCCGCGGCCGTCGCCGGTGGCGCCGGTGTCGCCGCCGCCGACAGTGGCGCCCAGGGTGCCGCCGTGCACTCCCCGGGTGTGCTGTCGGGCAACGTCATCCAGATCCCGGTCCACATTCCGGTCAACGTCTGTGGCAACACCATCGACGTCATCGGTCTGCTGAACCCGGCGTTCGGCAACGTCTGCGTCAACGACTGACGTCACGCCGCCTCTTCGCGACCGGCCGTCCTCCCCCCGCCGGGGAGGGCGGCCGGTTCGTGTGTGGCCACGCCGGTGCGCTGCCCCGAATGGGGGTGTGGGTCACGGGAGTCGGCGCGGGGGGCCTGGGGGACCGTCCCAGCAGGGCCGATGTCGTCCGGGGGGAGGCGGCGCGGCGGCCGGGGTGTGGTGCCACGTGCCCGCTCGGTTGCGGAGTGCGACGACCGCTCGCACGGTGGGGTGACGGCCGCGCACACCAGTGCGGCCGCGCTGTGCGCGTCACTCGAAAGGAATCCGCATGCGTGGTCTGTCCAAGCGGCGTATCGCCTCCACCGCACTCTGCGCCACCCTCGTCCTCGGGATCGCCGCCCCGGCGGTCGCGGCCGAGCACCGACCGGCCGGGGAACATGTCACCGCGGCGTCCCTGGCGCTCGTCCCCGGCGTGGACACGCTGCTCGCCCAGACCCGGAGTCTCAGTGGCCTCGGCGGTGTCCTCACCCCGGTCACCGAACTCCTCGGCACCGCGCTCAACGCCGACAACGGCCAGCTCACCCCCGACCAGGCGACCAAGCTCGCGGACGCGGCGAAGAGCGCCATCGGAGAGGTGAGCGCCGCCGCGCCGGTCGCTCCGGTCGCCCCGGTCGCACCGCCCGCCCGTGACGGCGGCGACGCCGCCGATGACGATGCCGCCGCCGATGCCGACGACAGGGCGCCCGCGGGCACCGCCGGTATCGAGGCGGACGCGCTCGCCGCGCTCCAGAAGTCGGTCGACGCCCTGATCGCGGCGGCCACCTCCGGCGACGCAGGCAAGGTCGCGCCCGCGGCGACCGGCGTGGTCACCGGCCTCGTCAACGTCCTGGCCGCCGCGCTCCTCGGCGGCGGGCTCCCCGCCCCCGACCTGGCGGGCCTGCCGTCCCTGCCGTCCCTGCCGAGCCTGCCGGTATCGGCCCCGAGCGTTCCGGCGGCGCCCAGCCTCCCCGCGGCGCCCAGCCTCCCCGCGGCGCCCAGCCTCCCGGCCGCACCGAACCTCCCGGTGTCGGCGCCGAGCCTGCCGGTGTCGTAACACCACCGGGGTCCCGCCCACCACCGGGGTCCCGCACGCTCAACGCCCACCCACCCGGGCGCCCTTCACCACGAGGGCGCCCGGTGGCGATTCCGGGCCGCATTCCCGAGCGATGCCCCGTGGGTTCTTATGATTTCTGCGCAATGGAGTTTCCGTACCGGTGAAGGGTCGTTAGGCACGGCGTCAGAATTCCCTGCGGCAGCCCCGGTTGCCGATGAAAGGAAACCGATGAAGCCCCTGAAGGCCGCCGCTGTCGTCGCCGGAACCCTGGCCCTCGCCGGCGGTGCCGCGCCCGCGTTCGCCCACAACACCGCCGACCTCACGCCCACCAGCCTGAACGGCGCCTGGAACACCCTCACCAGCGGCCGTCTGACCGCCGCCGACGCGATGCCGCTCCAGCACCAGTCCAAGGCCCTCGACACCGAGAACAAGGGCTCCGTGCTGAACACCGTCAAGGGCGCCACCACCACCCTCAACAAGGGCGGACTCCTCGGCGGGCTCCCGCTCCAGGGCTGACCTTCGGCCGGCCTTCGCGAGAAATGGCCGAAAGGGCCGATTCCATTCCCCGGGAATCGGCCCTTCGGCATTGTGGAATGCGGAATTACGGTGGTCAGGTCGCCCGGCATATTCCCCCGGACCGCCGGTACCGCACGGAAACGCCCTGTTCGAGGAAGAGGCGCCCACCGTCCCTCGTTCGTGTGGCACGGCGGCACCGCGTCCCCCGGTCGGGTGAGAACACGCGCGGCGGTGTTCGGGCCCGCCACTAGGGTCGCGCGGGTGACCACAACCACCGGCGCATCCCGCCCCTTCCACCCCGCCGACCTCGGCACGCTCGTCGTGATGGCCTGGAGCGGCGAGGCCCCCGACGGCGACATGCCCTACCTCCTCGCCTACTCCCTCGGCGACGCCGCCGACGGCCCCGACGCCACCACCGCCGCCGTCGAGCACCTGCTGACCGACAACGACCTGCCGGTCGGCGGCGATCTGGTCGACGGCAACGTCAGGCCCAGCCTCCCGGTCAGCCTGCTGGTCGAGGCCGGTACCGCCGTCGTCGCCATGCCCCACCTCAACGCCACGGTCACCCCACCGCCCGAGTGGCTCGCCGCGGTCGCCCAGCGCGGCTACGCCTACTTCGTGTTCACCACCCGCCCCTGGCCCGAGGCCCAGCCCGGCAAGCCCGTCGAGCCCGAGGCGCTCGCCGCGTTCGCCGGCGCCGACGCGACCCTGAACGCCGCCGCCCACGTCGTCCTCCCGGCCCGCAGCCTGCGCGCCTGATGACGTCCGCCGCGGGACGGCACGTCCGCACCACCGGCACCGGCACCGCCCGCGGGCTCGGCCTGCTGCTGGTGCTCACCGGCGCCGCCGGGCTGCTGGCCTCCTGGGTCATCACGCTCGACAAGTTCAAGCTCCTCGAAGACCCCGGCTTCACCCCGGGATGCAGCCTGAACCCCGTGGTGTCCTGCGGCAGCGTCATGGAGAGCGACCAGGCCGCGGCCTTCGGGTTCCCCAACCCGATGCTCGGCCTGGTCGCCTACGCCGTCGTCGTCTGCGTCGGCGTCACCCTGCTCACCGGGGCCGTCCTGCCCCGCTGGTACTGGCTGCTGTTCGAGGCGGGCGCCCTGTTCGGCGTCGGCTTCGTGACCTGGCTCCAGTTCGAGTCGCTGTACCGGATCAACGCGCTGTGCCTGTGGTGCGTCCTGGCCTGGATCGCGACGATCATCCTTTTCTGGTACGTCACCGGATTCACCGTCCGCGCCGGGCTGCTGCCCGCGCCGCGCTGGGTACGCACCCTCTTCGAGGAGTTCACCTGGGTCGTCGTGGTGGTGCATCTCGGCGTCATCGGCATGCTGATCCTCACCCGCTGGTGGGACTTCTGGACGTCCTGAGCGAGGCCCGCCCATCCACCGGACCGACTATCCCCCCGTCCCACAACTGCGGCACCCGGGGGAATTGTGCGCTCGTCGCGCGGCCGGAATCGTTGGGCCCTGCGGACGTCGATCCCAGGAACCGAAGCGAAGGACCGTAGCTGACATGAAGCCCCGCACCCGAGGAACCCTCGCCGCCGTCGTCACCGGGATGGCCGCCGCCATGGGCGCCGCCGCCTCCCCCGCGGCAGCGGCCGGGACGGTTCCCGTGCCCGTGCCGCTGGACGGCGTCGAGCACTCCCTCAACATGGAGATGCCGACCATCGCCGCCGAACTGCCGCTGCCGGTGCCGGGCGCCCCCGACGGCCCCCGCTACGTCGAGGGCCGGCTGCTCCCCGACCGCGCCCTGCCGCAACTGCCCGTCAGCACCGGGCTGCCCGGCGCCAACGTGCGCGCCCCGCTGCCGCGCCTCCTCGGCGACCGGTTCGACCATGTCGCCGTGCAGGCCCCGGCCGCCGACGTCCGGGCTCTTGCCCCCGGCCTGACCGTGGACGCCCCGCTGACCGCCCCCAACCCCGACAACTTCGGCCTCCCCGACCTCAAGCTCCCCCAGGCGGGCGTCCTCGCCCCGATGCTCCGCACGGTCCCGGGCGCCGACATCGTGATGGGCCCCGGCCTCTGAGTCACCCCCCTGCCCGCCCGGTCGGCCCTGTGGACGGTGACCGGGTGGCCCCTTGTGCGGTTAGCGGTAGCGACACAGCGCAACCGGACAACGTACGAGGAGGACACGATGGTCGTCAGGGTCGGTGGGACAGGGGAGGGGGCCGGGCAGGGGGCGGTGGCCAGACCGGGGCGGTGGTGGCGCGGGCGGCGGGCGTTGATGCGGGGGCTGCTCGGGTCGGCCGCCGCGCTGGCCGTCGCACCGCTGGTGGCCGCCTCCCGGCCCGCCCGGCAGACCGAGCCGCCACCGGACCTCGCCTTCGACGAGATCCACCGGGGCCGCCGGATCCGCGGCGCCCGCACCTCAGCCACCGCCGCCACCACCGCGCTCGCCGCCGAGCGGTGGGACGTCACCGTCGACGGCCGCCCGCTGCCGCTGATGCGCCGGGCCGACGGCGGCTGGCTGAGCATGGTCGACCACTACCGCTCGTACAGCACCCCCCTGGACGCGGCCCGCGCCGCCGTCGACGCGCTCGGACCCGGGGAGCAACTGCGGGAGACGGCCACGGCACATGGAGGGGGACACCATGGCGTACACGCGTAAGGACGTCAGCACGCTGACCGCCGCCGAGAAGCGGCGGTTCGTGAACGCGCTGCTGGAGCTGAAGCGGCGGGGCGAGTACGACGAATTCGTGCGGGTCCATATCGAGTACTACGTCTCCGACGGGGAGGGGGGACTGCGTACGGCGCACATGGCGCCCTCCTTCCTGCCCTGGCACCGGCGGTTCCTGCTGGACCTGGAGGAGGCGCTGCGCCGGATCGACTCCTCGGTGACGGTGCCGTACTGGGACTGGACACGGGAGCGGAGCGCGACGGCGCTGCCCTGGAGCACGGATCTGCTCGGCGGGAACGGGCGGTCGGGCGACCGGCAGGTGACGCAGGGCCCGTTCGCGTACGCGGAGGGCGGGTGGACCCTTCGGGAGGGCGTCACCGACGCCGAGTACCTCACCCGGGACCTGGGCCGGTCCAAGGAGCCGATCGAGCTGCCGACGCAGAGCGATGTGGAGTGGGCGATGAAGGACGCCGAGTACGACGTCTCGCCGTGGAACTCCACCTCCGCGAAGGGGTTCCGGAACAAGCTGGAGGGGTGGGGGACCGGCCGGGGCGCCGTCTCCTGGCGCAACCACAACCGGGTCCATCGCTGGGTGGGCGGGGTGATGCTCGGCGGCGCCTCCGTCAACGACCCGGTGTTCTGGCTGCACCACGCCTACGTCGATCTGCTCTGGTCGCGCTGGCAGCAGCGGCACCGGACGCACCGCTATCTCCCCGACAGGCCGCCCGCGCCGGGCACCGACCAGCACGGCCGGATCGTCGCCCGCCACGAGAAGCTGCCGCCCTGGGATGTGACGCCGGATCAGCTGGAGGAGGTCGGGGAGATCTACCGGTACGCCTGACACCGGAGCACCGGGAACGCGCGTACCGGGAATCGTCGTACCGGAACAGGGGAGAGCCCCGGCGCTCGGAGGTGCCGGGGCTCTCAGCTGTCCGTCCTCGTACGGCCGGGGGACCGCCGTACCGGACGGGTGGGCTCAGCGGCCGTAGCCGCCGCCGTAGCCGCCGCTCTTGTGGTGGCCGCCGTGGTCGCTGACGTTGGCGCAGGTGTTGCCGAAGGCCGGGTTCAGCAGGCCGACGACGTTGATGGTGTTGCCACACACGTTGACCGGAACATTCACCGGGACCTGGATCAGGTTGCCCGACAGCACGCCGGGCGAGCCGACGGCCGCGCCTTCGGCGCCCGCGTCCGCCATGGCCATGCCGGTTCCGCCGAGGACCATGGCACCCGCGCCGAGGGCGACTCCGGCTGCCTTCGCGATGCGAGACATCACGTTCTCCTTATTGACTGGGTGAGCACGGAGGCAGGACTCGCCGCCGCACGCTCCTTCAACGCCGGGGGCGGGGGCGGGTCACGGTGCGTGAGAGGGGATCACCCGTTCCGAACAGGCCCGGGGCGGGGTACGGCGGTCAGGGCAGCCGGCGCAGCGGGGCGCCGGCGAGGTAGGCCCGGATGTTCTCCACGGCCTGGCCGTAGTACGTGGCGTAGTTGGCGCGTGAGACATAGCCCAGGTGGGGAGTGGCGAGCAGCCGGGGGGCGGTGCGGACGGGGTGGCCGGCGGGGAGCGGTTCGATGTCGAAGACGTCGAGTGCGGCGCCCGCGATCCGGCCCGTGTGCAGGGCGTCCAGCAGGGCGTCCTGGTCGACGATGGCCGCGCGGGAGGTGTTGATCAGATAGGCGGTCGGTTTCAGCCGGGCGAGTTCGGCGGCGCCCAGCAGATTTCGGGTGCGGTCGCCGAGGACCAGATGGACGGAGACGAAGTCGCTGGTGGTGAGGAGGTCGTCGAGGGAGGGGGCGAGGGTGGCGCCGACCTCGTCCGTACGGTCCTGGGTGAGATTCTGGCTCCAGGCGGTCACCTCCATGCCGAAGGCGAGGCCGATCCGGGCCACCTGGGCGCCGATCTTGCCGAGGCCCAGCAGGCCCAGGCGGCGCCCGTGCAGATCGGCGCCGACGGTGGACTGCCAGGGGCCGCCGGTGCGCAGGGAGCCGTACTCGACGGTCAGTCCGCGCGCCAGGCCCAGCAGCAGCGCCCAGGTCAGTTCGACGGGCGGGGTGGACGAACTCGCCGTACCGCACACGGTCACGCCGTGCCGCTCGGCGGCGGCGTAGTCGATGACGGTGTTGCGCATCCCGGAGGCGACCAGCAGCCGCAGCCGGGGCAGCCGGGTGAGAACGGAGCCGGGGAACGGGACGCGTTCGCGCAGGGTCACGACGATGTCGAAGTCGGCGAGCGCGGCCACCAGGCTGTCCTCGTCCGCGAAATGCTCACGGAACGGCACGGTCTCGACCTGAGGGGCGAGCGCCGACCAGTCGGCCACGTCGGTGGCGATGCCCTGGAAGTCGTCGAGCAGAGCGCAGCGCAGCGGGCGCACGGGTGCCTCCCTTGATCGGGTCGCGGTGGGGTCCGACTGTAGGGGGTGGGGTGCGGTGACCGTGGAAGGGGTGACGGTTTTGTGACGGGGCGGCGGGCGGCCGGGCCGGGGTGGATCGGCGGCCCGCACCCTCCCCACCACCTGGGCTGTCGGAACCCGGAAAGTGTCAACCGGACTCTGCGGGTTCTGCACGCGTCGACCGCGACGGCGATGGTAGCTTGAAGTGGAGATAGGTTCTCCAGTTTGGGGGGATATGTGCGCGGGTTCGTCCCCTGGATCGTCTCGATCGGTGGCTCCGCCTGGGACTGGCGCCGGGGCGCGATGGCGGGGCTCATCACCGGAGCGCTGCTGCTCGTACGCGACCGGCGGCGGAAGGTGCCCACGTCCGACCGGCCCGTCCCCTTCGGTCCACCCCCGACCGACTCGCGGTCCCGCCCCGGTGCGAAGGGTCACGCGCCCGGGTGCGGGACCCCGTGTCCGCCGCGGAAGGAATCCCATGATGACGCGTGATACGGCCGACGCCGCGCCGCCCGATGACGCGGCCCTGACCCGGGCCGCACAGGCGGGCGAGGTCGCCGCGCTGGGCCTGTTGCTGGAGCGGCACCGGGCGGGCATGCGGGCCGTGGCGCTGAGCGTGCTGGGCCCGGGTGCCGATGCCGACGATGTGATGCAGGACGCGGCACTGACCGCGCTGCGGCGGATCCGTGACGTACGGGACCCGGCGGCCGTGGGGGCCTGGCTGCGGATGATCGTGCGCAACGCCGGCCGGTCCGTGCTGCGCGAGGCGCTGGTGCTGCGGCCGATGTCCGTGGACGAGGTGCACCTGCCGTCCATGGACATCGGCCCGGAGCAGTGGCTGGAGCGCACCGCTCTGCGCGACTGGGTGTGGGAGGCGCTGGAGAAACTGTCCCCGGTGCTGCGGATGCCGCTGGTGCTGCGGCACTTCGCCGGGGGCGTCGCCTCGTACGAGCACATCGCGTACGCGTGCGGTGTGCCGGTCGGGACGGTGCGCAGCCGGCTCAGCCAGGGGCGGGCCAAGCTCGCCGACGCGCTCGCCGCCACCGCCGACGGCCCGCACGGGGACGCCGAACAGCGGGTGCGGGCCAGCCGTGACGAGGCGCGGCGGATGCTGGCCGCCGCGAGGGAGCGGTCCCAAGGACCGGCCGGCCGGACACGCGGGCACCCCACCGACCGCCGGACCCTCGCCCGGGCGTCTTGAAGTCACCCTCACTTCATCCGCCGTTCATCGGGTGGTGTTAACCGTCGTGGTGCGCCGGCCTCATGGCTTGCCTGACTAGGCCGTTTGAGCGAAGCGGTAGCGGACGGTGAGACCTAGTCTGTATCGCGGCTGGCAGGACTCACAGACGACAGGGAGCCGGCACATGAGCACCGTGACAAACATCGTCCTCGTGCACGGGGGGTTCGTGGACGGTTCAGGATGGTGGGGGGTGCACGAGCGGCTGGTCGACGACGGGTATCACGTCAGCATCGTGCAGAACCCCACCCAGTCGCTGACCGACGACGTGGCGGCGGCCTTACGGGTCATCGCCCAGCATGACGGGCCCGTGGTCCTCGTCGGGCACTCCTACGGCGGCGTCGTCATCACCGAGGCGGGGCGCCATTCCAAGGTCTCCGCGCTCGTCTACATCGCGGCGTTCGCGCCGAAGCGGGGGGAGTCGGTGAACTCCCTGATCTCCGACCCGCCGCCCGGAGCGCCCGCCGCGCCGCTGCTGCCGCCGCAGAACGGGTTCCTGTTCCTCGACCGTGAGCACTTCCGGGCCGCGTTCGCCGACGATCTGCCTGCGGCGCAGGCCCGGTTCATGGCCGACTCCCAGGTGCCGTGGGGGGTGGAGGCGCTCAACGGGGCGGTGGGGGAACCGGCGTGGCAGACGAAGCCGACGTGGTATCTCGTCGCCGCCGACGATCGGATGCTCCCGCCGCTTGCCCAGCGGGCCATGGCCGAGCGGGCGGGGGCGATGGTGGCGGAGGCGCCGGGGAGCCATGCGATCTATGTTTCTCAGCCGGATGCGGTTGTTGATCTGATCAAGCAGGCGGCGGCGTCTGCGGCGCCCTGAGTGCCGGGGGCGCCTCGGGGGTGCGGTGGGGATTCGGGGTGCGGGTGGAGTGTGGCTGGCCGCGCCCACGCGGCGGAGCCGCATATTGATCCAGCCCCGCGCCCCTTAGGGCGATGCGGTTCGCGTGTTCTGAAGGTGGGCCGTGACCCCTGACGGGTGGGCGGGGTGGGCGGTTTGTGCCTTGCCCCGCACGCGCGTCATCGGATGATGCGGGCCGTTGCCTTTCCTGCCTCGGTCTGGGCCTCCCGGCGGTCCACCCAGGTGGGTTCGCCGTTGGTCAGCACGTGGTCGCCTGCCACCCAGACGTCTGTGATGGGTCGGGAGCCCGCTGCCCACATGAGATTGGCGATCAGGTGGGTGTCGGTGATGTCCAGGCCGGCGGTGAAGTGGGGGCCGTCGACGGAGACATGGGCCATGTCGGCCCAGTTGCCCTCGCGCAGGCTGCCGATGTCCGTACGGCCGAGGGCCGCCGCGCCCGCCGAGGTGGCCAGCAGGAACGCGTCCGCCGCGCCCAGGGCCATCGGGTCGGCGGCGGCGAGCCGGGCGAACATCATCGCCAGCCGGGCCTCCTCCCACAGATCGAGGTCGTCGTTGCTGGCGGGCCCGTCGGTGCCCAGCCCGACGGCGACCGAGGCGGCCCGCAGCGCGCCGAGGCGGGCGGTGCCGGAGGCGAGCTTGGCGTTGGAGCCGGGGCAGTGCGCCACCCCGGCGCCCGACCCGGCCAGCGTCGCGATGTCCTCGTCGGACAGATGCACGGCGTGCGCCGCCAGCAGCCGCCCGTCCAGCAGCCCGGTCTGTTTGAGGAGCTGGGGTACGGAGCCGTACCGCTCGCGGGTCGCGGTGTCCTCGGCGAGGGTCTCGGCGACATGGATGTGCACCAGCGCGCCGCGCCGCGCGGCCTCCTGAGCCGTGTGCCGCAGTGCCTCGGGCGGCAGGGTGTACGTGGAGTGCGGGCCGTAGCAGAGTTCGACGCGTTCACCGGGGCCGAAGCGCAGTCCGTCGGCGTCGATCCACCGGCCGATCGCGTCGATGTCGCCGCGCCAGTCGCCGCCGGGCCGGTCGAAGTAGGCGGGCGCTATCAGGGTGCGGCTGCCCGCCTCAAGGGCCGCGTCGGCGACCTGCTCGGCGTGCGCGTACATCTCGGCGCTGGTCGTCACCCCGTACCGGAGCATCTCGACACAGCCGAGCAGCATGCCCGCGCGGGCGTCGGCCGGGGCCATCCGGGCCTCGGCGGGCCAGATGACCTCCTGGAGCCAGCGCAGCAGCGGCAGATCCCCGCCCAGGCCGCGCAGCAGGGTCATCGGGGAGTGCGCGTGGGCGTTGACCAGCCCGGGGACGAGGATGCCGGTCAGCCGGGTGCGGGGGGTGTGGTGGGGGAGGGCGGGGGCGGTGCGGGCGGGGCCGCAGTAGGTGATCCTGCCGTCCGCGCCCACGTCCACCGCCGCGTCCCTGAGCACGGAGCAGGACGGGTCGGCGGGCAGGACGACGGGGGCGAGATAGCGATGGGGCGTGCGCATAGGAGGCGGTTCATCCCGTGGGTGAGGGCCGGCCTGTGGGGGGCCGGGGGTGGGCGGTGCGGAAGTCAGTCAACAACGTCCGTCAGGATGTGCCCCACCGGGACAGGCCGATCCGGCCATCCAGCGCGCCCGCTCCTGGTCAGCAGATCCTTCTCGCCGGAGTTCCGGGGCGACGGCGGTCCTGTCGCCGCTGCATCCGGTGAGCACGAGGGGCCCGGCGACGGCGAGGGCGCTGGGCATGGACTTGAGCGTCAGGTCGGGTCTCCGGGTGGTGGGCAGTGGACGCCCACAAGACGGCACAGGGGCCGCCGTGTTCGCTCCCCGATGCGTTAACTCACTTACCTGGGAGGGGAGTTACTCCCGCCGCGCGGGACGGGAGTTACTCACCCCTCAGGTCCTGCACCCGCTTCAGCTTGCCCAAGGAGCGTTCCAGGGTCTCCGGGGGGACCACCGCGACGTCCACGCTGACCCCGATCGCGTCCTTGATGGCCCGCGCGATGTCCTTCCCGGCGCTCTCCCGGCGGGCGGTGTCGCTGGTGGGCCGGGCCTCGACGCGGACCGTCATGTGGTCCAGCCGGCCCCGGCGGCTCAATTGGATCTGGAAGTGCGGGGCCACGGCGGGTGTGCGCAGCACGATCTCCTCGATCTGGCTGGGGAAGACATTCACCCCGCGCAGGATGATCAGGTCGTCGCAGCGGCCGGTGATCTTCTCGATCCGGCGGAACCCGGGGCGCGCGGTGCCGGGCAGCAGCCGGGTCAGATCCCGGGTGCGGTAACGGATGACCGGCAGCGCCTCCTTGGTGAGCGAGGTGAACACCAGCTCACCGCTGTCCCCGTCGGCCATCACCGCGTCGGAGAACGGGTCCACGATCTCCGGGTAGAAGTGGTCCTCCCACACATGCAGCCCGTCCTTGGTGTCCACGCACTCCTGCGCGACCCCGGGGCCGATCACCTCCGACAGCCCGTATATGTCCACCGCGTGGATGTCCAGGCGCTCCTCGATCTCCCGGCGCATCTCCTCCGTCCAGGGCTCGGCGCCGAAGATGCCGACCTTCAGGGAGGTGGTCCGCGGGTCGATGCCCTGGCGCTCGAACTCGTCCAGCAGGGTGAGCATGTAGGACGGGGTGACCATGATGATCTCGGGGCGGAAGTCCTGGATGATCCGGACCTGGCGCGCGGTCATGCCGCCGGACGCGGGGATCACCGTACAGCCCGCCCGTTCGGCGCCGTAGTGTGCGCCCAGGCCGCCGGTGAACAGGCCGTAGCCGTAGGACACATGGACCTTGTGGCCGGGGCGGCCCCCGGCGGCGCGGATCGAGCGGGCGACCACGTCGGCCCACACCGACAGGTCGTGCTCGGTGTAACCGACGACCGTCGGACGGCCTGTGGTGCCGCTGGACGCGTGCACCCGGCGCACCCGCTCCATCGGCACGGCGAACATGCCGAAGGGGTACGTGTCGCGCAGATCGGCCTTGGTGGTGAACGGGAAGCGGGCGAGGTCGTCCAGGGCACGGCAGTCCCCGGGGCCCACCCCGGCCGCGTCGAACTTCTTCCGGTACAGCTCCACATGGTCGTAGGCGTGCCGCAGGGTGGCGCGCAGCCGGGTCAGCTGGAGGGCGCGCACCTCCTCGCGCGACAGCCGCTCGGCGTCGTCCAGCAACGCCTCGGGGAGGGGGTCGCCCCGGCGGGGTGGTGCTGTGTCCTGGCCGGGGCGGGCGGGTCGGCCCGGCCCGCCGGTGGTCGCCCGCGCGGTTGCTTCGCTGCTCATCGCGGCTCCTCGTGCTGCGCTCCGCGCAGAGTCCGGCTGCGGCCCCGGAACTCCGCGATCACCTCGTCCCGCCGTCGGTCCCCCGGGGAGTGTCTTTGCGGGGCCGCTCGTACGACCCGCACGTCGTGGATGCCGCTGCGCCCGAAGCGGGTGCGCTCGCGCGCGGTGGCCACCACGACATCACCCTCGTACGCGGGGGCCACGAAGTCGATGTCGCAGCCCGCGGCGACCGTCACCGGGCCGTCGCCGTTGCAGGCGCAGGCGAGCGCCGTGTCCGCGAAGAGGAAGACACAGCCGCCGTGCGCGATCCGGTGCCCGTTGACCTGCGCGGCCGTCACCGTCATCCGCGCCACTGCGGTCCCGTCGCCGTGCCGGATACCCCCGATACCTGGGATGTCATCTCCACCACCTCGTGGAACCCACCTCGTGGAACCCACCTCGTGGAACCCACCTCGTGGAACCCACCTTGTGAACCGACCGAACATTCGGTTAGCGTGCGGCGTGGTCAAGTAATCCAGCAAGACCCCAGGCTGTCAAGGGGGGCATCGCCGGATCCGGCCCTGTCGTAGCCCGTCGCCGTGGAGGAGCCTGCCGATGCCCGACGTCTATCTGGTGGACGGGGCCCGCACCCCGCAGGGCCGCTACGGCGGTGCCCTGGCCGCCGTACGCCCCGACGATCTCGCGGCGCTGGTGCTCAAGGAGGCCGTCCGCCGTGCCGGGGTTCGCGGGGAACTGCGCGAGCGACCCCCGAGCACCCGCACCCGAAACTCAGGCTCATCGCCCCGGAGCCCAGGCTCATCGCCCCGAAACTCAAGCTCGCCGCGCTCAGGGCTTGCGCGATCCGTGGGGAATCACCGTATGATGAACCGAACGAATGGTCGGTTGGGAAGGTGGGAGGAAGATGCGGGACCTGGAGTCCTACTTCGACGCGACGATCGCGCGTGACCAGCGGATCGAGCCGCGGGACTGGATGCCGGACGCGTACCGCAGGACGCTGGTCCGCCAGATCGCCCAGCACGCGCACTCGGAGATCATCGGCATGCAGCCCGAGGGCGAGTGGATCACCCGGGCGCCCTCGCTGCGCCGCAAGGCGATCCTGTTCGCCAAGGTCCAGGACGAGGCCGGGCACGGCCTGTATCTGTACTCGGCCGCGGAGACCCTCGGCGCCGACCGCGACGACCTGACCCAGCGGCTGCTCGAAGGCCGCCAGAAGTACTCCTCGATCTTCAACTACCCCACCCCCACCTTCGCCGACGTCGGCGTCATCGGCTGGTTCGTGGACGGCGCCGCGATCTGCAACCAGGTGCCGCTGTGCCGCAGCTCGTACGGCCCGTACGCGCGCGCCATGGTCCGGGTCTGCAAGGAGGAGTCCTTCCACCAGCGCCAGGGCTATGAACTGCTGATGACGATGATGCGCGGCACCGACGCCCAGCGCGCGATGGTGCAGGAGTCGGTGGACCGCTGGTGGTGGCCGTCCCTGATGATGTTCGGCCCGCCCGACGACGACTCGCCCAACTCGGCCCAGTCCATGGCCTGGAAGATCAAGCGGCACAGCAACGACGAACTGCGCCAGCGGTTCGTGGACATGACCGTGCCGCAGGCCGGGAAACTGGGCGTCACCCTGCCCGACCCCGAGCTGCGCTGGAACGAGGAGCGCGGCCACCACGACTTCGGCACCCCCGACTACAGCGAGCTGAAGCGGGTCATCAGCGGCGACGGCCCGTGCAACGCGCAGCGCATGCAGCGCCGTATCAGCGCGCACGAGGACGGCGCCTGGGTCCGCGAGGCCGCCACCGCCCACGCCGCCAAGCAGGCGGCCCGAGCCCGAGCGGAGGCCGTGGCATGACCGGTGCGGAGCAGCAGGACAAGCAGGGTGGCTGGCCGCTGTACGAGGTGTTCGTGCGCGGCAAGCGCGGACTCAACCACGTCCATGTCGGCTCGCTGCACGCGGCCGACGACGAGATGGCCCTCACCCACGCCCGCGACCTCTACACCCGGCGCAACGAAGGCGTGAGCATCTGGGTGGTGCGCTCCGAGCACATCGCGGCCACCAGCCGCGACGAGAAGGACCCGTTCTTCGCGCCGAGCGCCGACAAGGTCTACCGCCATCCCACGTTCTACGACATCCCCGAGGATGTCCCGCACATCTAGGAGCCCGAGGATGAGCGACATCACGACAGGCGGGCGGCGATGAGCGACGACCACGTCTATCTGAGCCTGGCCGAGGGGCATGACGACAGTGACGCCCGCTGGGCCTTCGGCACCGGCTTCCTGGACCCGCTGCACGGCGTGGACACCACCGTCCCGCCCGGCGTCGACGCCGCCGCACTGGCCACGACCTGCGTGGCGCTCGGCGATGACGCCCTGGTGCTGGCCCAGCGGCTCGCCGAGTGGGTCACCCGCGCGCCCGAGCTGGAGGAGGAGGTCGCGCTCGCCAACATCGGCCTCGACCTGCTCGGCCAGACCCGGCTGCTGTACTCCCGCGCGGGACAGGCCGACGGCACCGGGCGCGGCGAGGACGCCTACGCGTACTTCCGCGCCCCCGACGCCTTTCGCAACGTACGCCTGGCCGAACTCCCCAACGGCGACTTCGCGTTCTCGATCGTACGGCTGCTGCTGTTCGCCAGCTGGCGCCTCGCGCACCTCACCGAACTGTCCACCACCGCGGATCCGGTGCTCGCGGCGATCGCGGCCAAGGGTGTCAAGGAGCTGGCCTACCACCGGCAGTACGCCGCCGAGTGGGCCGTACGGCTCGGTGACGGCACCGATGAGTCCCGGGCCCGGATGACGGCCGCGCTCCAGGCGCTGGCGCCCTACCAGGAGGAACTGTTCCGGGCGTACGACGCCCGCGAGGCGGTCTCCGCCGACCTGAAGCAGGTCCTGGACGCCGCCGCCCTGCCGCTGCCGCGCCCGCCCGCGCTGCCCGGCGACGGACGGCACGGCGACCACACCGCCCACCTGACCCCGCTGCTCACCGAGTTGCAGTCCCTGGCCCGCGCCCACCCGGAGGCGACATGGTGACCGATCCTGTGGGTGGCATGACGAACGGTTCTGTGGGTGGCCTGGCGTCCGGTCCCGTGCCTGGCCTGGCGTCCGATTCGATGATGGACATGGCGTCCGGCCGGGCGACCGATTCGGCGTCCGGCCCGGCGACCGACACCGACGTCGACACGGTGACCGGCCTGACCCGTGCCCGCCGCGCCCGGCACATCGCCGAGCGGGTGCCGGATCCCGAGTTGCCCATGCTCACCCTGGCCGACCTGGGCGTCCTGCGGGACGTGCGCGTCGACGCCGACGGCACGGTCGTCGCCAGTCTCACCCCGACCTACTCGGGCTGCCCGGCGATGGCCGAGATGCGCGCGGATGTCGCGGCGCGGCTGCGCGCGGGCGGGTTCGAGCGGGTGGAGATCCGTACGGTGCTGGATCCGCCCTGGACCACCGACTGGATCACCGAGACCGGCCGCCGCAAGCTCACCGAGCACGGCATCGCCCCGCCCGGCGCCGCCCCACGCCACCCGGCGGGCCCGGTCCCGCTGGTCCTCGCCCCGACCCGGCACACCGTCCCCTGCCCGCGTTGCGGCTCCGCCGACACCGAGGAGACCTCCCGCTTCTCGGCCACCTCGTGCAAGGCCCTGTGGCGCTGCCGGGCCTGTCACGAGCCGTTCGAGTACGTCAAGGAGATCTGATGGCAGAGGTGACGGCACCGACGGGTGCCACCGCGCCGATGGCGGGCCCGCCGGCCCGGGACACCGGTGGTCCGGCAGCGGGCGGGAGCCGGACGCCTGCGACCGAGGCGCCTGTGCCTGGCGCCGACGTGCCTGCGGCTGGCACCGACGTGCCTGTGCCTGGTGTTGATGCCTCCGCCGCCGACGCCGTCGCGCCCGGTGCTGATGCCCCCGCGCGCGCCGCTGATGCCTCCGCTGCCAACGCCCCGGCGTCCGGCGCCGATGTCACCGCCGACGCCCCCACCTCCACCCCCCGCCGAAAGCGCCCCGTCTTCCACCTCCTGCGGATCTCCTCCGTGGAGCGGCTGCTGGAGGATGCGGTGGCTGTCACCTTTGAGATTCCTGATGGGCTCGCCCGGGAGTTCGCCTTTCGGCCCGGGCAGTCGCTCACGCTGCGGCGCCAGGTGGACGGGCGGGACGAGCGGCGGTCGTACTCGATCTGCTCGCCGGCCGGGGCGGTGCCAAGGATCGGGGTGCGGGAGGTGCCCGGTGGGTTCTTCTCGTCCTGGCTGGTGCGTGGCGCCCGGCCCGGGGACACCGTCGAGGTGATGGCGCCGACCGGCCTCTTCACGCCCGACCTCTCCGCCCCCGGCCACCACGTCCTGATCGCGGCGGGCTCCGGCATCACGCCGATGCTCTCCATCGCCGAGTCCGTGCTGGCCGCCGACGACCGCTCACAGGTCACGCTGTTCTACGGCAACCGCCGTACCGACACCGTCATGTTCGCGGACGAACTGGCCGACCTGAAGGACGAGTACCGTACGCGCTTCCAGCTGGCCCATGTCCTCTCGCGTGAGCCGCGTGAGGTGGACCTGCTCTCCGGGCGGCTCGACGGGGAACGGCTCGCCGCGCTGGTCGAGGCGCTGATCGACGTACCCGGCGCCGACCACTGGTGGCTGTGCGGGCCGCACGGCATGGTGCGTGACGCCCGCGAGGTCCTCGGCCGGCTCGACGTGCCCCGCGAGCGGGTCCACCAGGAGCTGTTCTTCGCGGACGACGTGGCGCCCGCGCCGCTGAGGCGGGAGGAGCCGAGGGCCACCGGGCCGGTCAGTGAGGTGACACTCACCCTCGACGGCCGGTCCACCACCGACGCCCTGCCGCGCGACCGCAGCCTGCTCGACTCCGCCGCCCGGGTCCGTTCCGACGTGCCCTTCGCCTGCAAGGGCGGAGTCTGCGGCACCTGCCGCGCCCGTATCACCGACGGCGAGGCCGACATGCGCCGTAACTACGCCCTGGAACCCGCCGAGGTGGACGCCGGGTATGTGCTGACCTGCCAGTCGTATCCGGTGTCGGAGAAACTGACGGTGGACTTCGACAGCTAGGCGCTCCGCGCGGGTTGCTGTTCGGGGGGCGGGTTTCCGGCTCGTCGTGGCTGTTCGCGCAGTTCCCCGCGCCCCTGAGAGGCAGGCTGCGCCTGCCCTGCCTCGTCCTACTGAGCCTTCCGCTCCGGCTTCCCCTCCGGCCTTCTGAAGCCCATCACCTGTTCCACCACCTCGTCGCTCAGGCTCGGGGTCGTCAGGGGTGGGTTGTCGGGGCGTTGGCGGAGGCCGTTCAGGAGGATCTCCAGGTAGCGGCGCCAGATGTCGGGGCGCATGCCCTGGGTGAAGCGGCTGGATCCGGCCAGCATCTGCACGATGACCGGGAAGTCGGAGGGCGTCACCTCCGGGCGCAGGTCCCCGCTCTCCTGGGCGCGTTCGATCAGCTCCGCGAGGAACGGGCGCATGCCGCCGCGTGCCCGTTCGATGGACGCCGAGCTGTGGGTGCCCGTCATGATCACTTCGTGCAGGCCGCGGTTCTCCGCGAGGTCACCCGCCATCAGGACGAGGAAGTCGACCAGGCCCTGCCAGGGATCGGGGTGGGCCAGCGCCTTCTCGGCCGTCTCCTGACGCATCCGCAGATCGTGCTCGAACAGCGCCCGCACCAGGGCTTCCTTGGTGGGGAAGCGGCGGTACACGGTGCCCACGCCCACGCCCGCGTGCCGGGCCACGTCGTCCAGCGTGACCTTCAGCCCGCGCTCCCCGAAGATCTCCCGAGCCGCGTGCAGGATCTTCTCCCGGTTGAGCGCCGCGTCCCGCCGCAGCGGACGGTCGCCGTCCGGCGAACCGGCGCCTCGGGACATCTCAGTCATGACCTCATGCTAACCATGGCCGCTGTGCGCTCGGCGCGGTACCGGAGCATGGGTCCCGGGAGTCAGGAGTCGGGGCTGTCCGACTTCCCCGCGCGCATCTTCTTGAGACCGGTTGTGGAGCTGCCTTTGCTCATATGGCCTGGCCGCGGCCATCGTCTCCGCTGCCCACCTACGCCACCGTCGGCGAACCGCCCCTGATCCTGACGGCGTTGCTGGTCACCGCCGTGTTCATGGGGGTGGTGTGCGGGCCCGTCGCGGGACTGTTCTCCGGCCTCTGCAAGGCCGAGGTCCGCTACAGCGGCGCCTCGCTCGGCTACCAGGTGGGCTCCATCCTGGGTGGCGGCATCGCCCCGACCATCGCCACCGGGCTCTACACCAACTGGTCCTCGACCACCCCGATCACCTGGTATCTGACCGGGGTGACCTCGTGAGCCTCGCCTGTGTCTGGGCGGTCATCCGCCGGACGCGCTGAACCCCGTACCCCCATATGAGGTGCCCGAAGGTGGGCGACGGATCGGATCCACAGGGCCGTGCCCACCCCCGCCGTCCTGAGGACCGGCCTGGGCACCGCACCTGTCAGTCTGCCGGGGCCGGGGCCCGGGCAGTTGTTCCACTCGAAGGAGTCACCCCGGCGGCCTGCCCGGGGTGGGCCGCACTCAGGCGGTCGGCTGAGCGGCGGTCTCCGCCTCCGCCGGACCGGTGTAGAAGACCGACGAACCCTGCTTGCTGCGCTGCGCCTGACTCCGGGCGACGAGACCCTCCAGCGTGGTGCGCACAACGGTGATCTTCACCGTGCGGTCGGGGTGCTGCTCACCCAGTGCCCCGGTGATCTCGGCCGCCGAGCGCGGCTCCTGCTGACCCGAGAGGTGCTCGCGGATGAGCTGGACCAAGGTGGGCTGCGCGGCGGCGGTGTCCGCCGTGCCCTTCTCGGCGGCGGGTGACTCGGAGCCGTTCTCCGACGCCTTCGTGGCCGGCGTCGACTTGGCGACGGGGGCCGCCTTCTTGGCCGAGGTGGCCTTCTTGGCCGGGGTGGCCTTCTTCGCGGGCGCAGCCTTCTTGGCCTTGGGCTTCTCGGCCGCCGCCGTGTCGGCCGGGGTGTCGGCCGGCTGGTCAGTCACCTTGTCGGCCGGCTTCTCGGCCGTCTTGGTCGCGGTCTTCGCGGTGGTTTTGGCGGTGGTCTTGGCGGTGGTCTTCTCCGCCGTCTTGGTGGCAGCCGACTTGGCCGCCGTTGACCTGGCCGCCGTCTTCGCCGGTGCCTTGGCGGGCTTCTTGCGGGGCGCGGGGACCACGGCGGCCGGCTCGGCCGTAGTGGGCTCGGCGGTGGCGGACTCCGCCGCGGCAGCCTCGGCGGGGGCGGTCACTGACTCCGCCGCGGGCTCCACCGACGCGGCCGGCCCGGTGGGTTCGGCCGACTCGGCGGCAGACTCACTCACACCGAGCGCCTGCTGGAGGCTGTTCAGGACGACATGGTCGCCCTCCAGGGCAGTCAACTGCTCCTGAAGTGCGACGATGTCACTGCTGACCCGCTGCTGCTCCCTGAGGTTGCGCTCCAGATCCTCCGATACCTTCGCGGCATACTGTGATGTCACCCCGGCGACTGAGGTGGTGGGTTCGGACATTGTGCTCACAACCTTCCTGGCACGCTTGATTTGACCCGATAGTACGGAACCGTTGCCCGAACTGACATCAGGGCCCCGTTCCCGAGTCATAGGGGAAGGCGCTGTGCTAGGGGTCAGTCAGTTACAGACACTAAGTCCCTACGATAAGCCCAGGCGGGCGGGTTCGTGGACCCATGTACTCGGTCGGGGTCAATGTGGACGGCTGTTCCAGTGCCGTACTCAGCTCCGCGAGCGTCGTTCTGTCCAGTCACTCACCATGGGCGTCGCCTGTGCCGGTCATATGAGTTGGCTTCTGCGGGAACACCTCCCGCAGCAGTACCAACGGCCGCTGACCGCTCCGTACATCCAGCACCTTGAACCGGGTGCCCGGCAGGAACAGCAGCCGCCGCGGGGTGTATGGGTCGATGGACTCCATGAGCCGGCCGGTCGGTGACCGGACCGCGTACCCCGGCCCACCGGCACCGAGCGCGGGCGTGGACACCGTGGCGCTCCAGAACCCGGCCCTGCAGAAGACCCGGCGAGTCTGGTGAACGCTGCTGAGCGGCTGGCCCTGGAGGTTCTCGATGATCGACGCGATCCGCTGGTGCCGTTGTCGATCGGCATGACGGGCCCCTTCGGATGGTCGGGTGAGGGGTGCGGTCAGGTGGCCTTGATCTGGTTGACCTCGTTGAGCCACTTCTCCATGAGCCGGCCGAACGCCTGGCCGTCGAAGACCCCGTGGCTGACACCCGGGGTGGCAGCGGAGTCGGAGACCCGACCGCGAGTGGTGTGCCTCGCTCGCTCCGGTCCGCGGCTGTCACGTACCTGGTCACCGAGACCGGCATGAAGTGTCTGGTGCCGTCGGCGGACGCGGCGGCGGTTCTCGGGTACGACCTCGGCGACGCTCGCGGGTTGCCGTCGGGACTGCCGGCGATGGTGCCGACCCGCCCCGATCTGTCGCCGGGCAACGCCATCGCGGGCCGGGCGGCGAGCAGCACGGCGCCGGGGTGGGTGGGGCCCGAGGCGGCTGCGGGGTCGGGAGGATCCGCGGGTGTTGACGGGTCCGGGGGATCCGGCGGATCCGGGGGGTCCGGGGGGCCGGCCAAGACGCGGCAGCGTGGGTGACCGTCCAAGTCGTATTCGGTCATTTGACGGAAGCTCAGCCTCCCACCCTCCCCCTACTGTGCTGATGTGCCTCGGTACACCCTCGCGTCGGTGCTGGTCATGGCTCCGGCGACCGGGGAGGCACGGACCGAGCTATGCATGTCGGCTCTATGTGGGGAATGTCGAAGTGTCTGAGAGACAAACGGGTGTCATGGGCGGTGGATCGGGCACCCCGATCTCCGTGGTACTGAGAGCGAGCGACGCCATTCTGGAGCATGCGACCTGTGCGTATCTCCAGGCGCGTTCGAGGGTGAACATCGTGCCTCAGCAGGGGATCCCCGAGGCGGATGTCTCGGTCATGCTGCTGCACAGTGTGAGCGACGACTGGCTGCGCGTGCTGAAGCAGGACGCGGCACGGGCGGACGGCGCTCCGATACCGGTCGTCGTGATGGCCGACCGGATCAATGAGAGACAGCTGACGCTCGCCATCGAATACGGACTGACGAGCTTTCTCTACCGAAGCAACTCCAGCCTTGAGCAACTGGTCGACGCGACCATCGAGGCGAGTTCCGGACGCAGTCGTATGCCCGATGAGCTGGTCGGGCACCTGATTGCCGAACTGGGACACCAGCAACGACAGCAGACACTGGCCCAGTTAGCACGCCGGGGCGGTCTCACGGCGCGTGAGATCGAGGTGCTCCGTATGCTTTCCGAAGGGCTGAACACCGTCGAGATCTCCGAGCGGATGAGCTATTCCGAGCGCACGATCAAAGGGATCATCCACGACACGGTGAAGCAGCTGAAGTGCAAGAACCGGACGCAGGCCGTGGCCTACGCGGTGCGGACGGGGATCCTCTGAGAAATTCCGGCACGCACCGACCGACCATCCCCGAAGACGCCGCGCTCGACATCGTGCCCCCCGCCCCGGGTCCGAGGCCCATGACCGACCCCCGTGGGCCGGGCAGCGGGGCCCTCCACTCCAACGAGACCATCAACGGCCCGTTCGTCATCGGCGCGGAGAACCGCAGCCCGCTTACCGCGGTCCGGGTCGGTGCCGGTGCCTCCGGGGCGGCGAACGCCTCCAGCCGCTCCACCAACCGCATCGGGGACGCCGAGGCCGGCCATCGCGAACCCGGCCCTGCACATAACGCCGGCGACGACAGGTGACCCGTATCAAGTGTCGGGTCTGAGCGAACGCTCTGATCGAAGTTGAGCGAACTCACCCGCCCAGCAGGTACCGCAGCCCCTGAGCGAACGTCCGCCGCCATCCCGCCTGTTCATGTGCGCCGGGGAATTCGTCGTACCGGACGTCGTAGCCCTTGGCGGTGATCACATCGCGCGCGTGGCGGTTGGCGGAGAGCAGGGTGATGCCGCCGGGCAGCGGCTGGGTCTCCAGCGTGCCCGCGGCGATCCAGAACCGGGTGGGGGAGAGCGGCGAGGGCCCGTCCGGGTCGGTGGCGATCCGCCGGGTCAGCCACTCCGGCTCACCGTCGCGCCCCATGGCGTACGGCCCCTGTGCCCCGCCGAACTGGTCCTTCAGCCCCCACCAGTACGACGCCGACAGGGACAGCACCCCGCCGAAGAGTTCCGGCCGCCGATACGCCAGCCAGGCCGAGGCCAGCCCGCCGTAACTGGCCCCCGAGACCACGGTGGTGGCCGGATCCGTGCCCGCCCCGAACTCGGCGCGCAGCCAGGGCAGCAGCTCGTCCGCGTACTGCTGGACGAGATCGGGGTTGCAGCACATCTCCACCATCCGGGACATGGCGTCCTTGTTCCGGACGTAGGCCACGACGGTCGGCGGGACGGCCTCGGCCGCGATCAGGTTGTCCACGATCTCGGGGTAGTGGTCGAGGTGATACTCGCCGTCGAGCAGGAACAGCAGCGGATAGCCGCCGCCCTCGCGGTATCCGGCGGGCAGCTGGACGGCCACCTCGCGTTCGTCGCCGAACACGGCGGACGGCACCCGGTGCTCGGTGATCGTGCCCCGTTCCGCGCGCGGCCCTGCGCCGGGCCCGAACCAGATCTCGGAGTCCGCGCCGGGCAGGGTCAGCACGGAGTCATGGGTGCGTTCGGCGCCCGGGGTCAGGGACGCGTGCGCGGAAACGATCAGATCGGGGTTGAACGGATCGGGGCGGGCCGCGCGCAGATGCGCGTCCATGACGTCCTCGTACGCGCCCGCCTGCATCAGCTCCATCACCTCGCTCAGGGACTTGGTCGCGTAGGGGTTGTCGACGGAGTAGCTGTAGACCACCGAGAGCCGGTCGTCGGTGACCGGAACGGTCAGCTGCCAGATGTCCGTTCTCGCGATCCGTTCCATGGACGCGGGCCGCCCCTCGGCGTCCATGGTGAGCTGCGAGGAGACCTCGACATGCGCGGCCGGGCCGAGATGGACGAAGGTGACGGCCCACCCCCCGCCCTCCAGCGGCGCGAGCAGCGGCCCGCCCGCCTCCCGCAGGGCGGCCGAGAGCCGGTCGAGGGCGCCGGGTTCGTCCCGGGCGACGGCCCCGAGGAGGGAGCGGGCGGCGGTGTCGGAGGGCGTGCGGGTCATGGGTGACTCCTGGGAAGGTCGGGTGGTCCGGGCGGGCGGTGGATCAGGGGGCGGACCCGGCGCGCCGGAACCGGGGGATCGCCCAGGCCAGCGGCACGGCCAGGACGGTGATCGCGGCGGCCACCAGGAAGCTGCTGGTGTAGCCGGACTCGGTCGGCAGCCCGGTCGCCGAGCCATGGGCCGAGCGGGAGATCACCGCCGCCGAGATCTGCAGGCCCAGGGCGATACCGATCGAGCGGGCGACGGTGTTGATGCCGGTCGCGGCACCGGTCTCGGCGGGGTCCACGGTGTCGAGGATGCCGTTGTAGAGCGCGGTCAGGCCGACGCCGACACCCGCGCCGAGCAGCACGAAGACCAGGATCAGCTGCCAGGCCGCATCGTGCAGCCAGGCCCCGGTGAGCGAACCGGCCACGGCGACCAGCAGCCCCGCGACCACCACGGCCCGCGCCCCGAACCGCCGTCCCGCCAGCCCGGCCAGCGGCCCCGCGACCGCGGCGATCACGGCGCCCGGCAGCAGATACCGCCCGATGTCGGTGACCGTGCCGCCGAGCCCGTAACCGGTCTCCACCGGCGTGACCACCAGCTGCGGGATCGCCAGGTAGGCGACCGCGTACCCGCTGCCGAGGACGACGGCGAGCAGTGTGCCGCCGAGCACCACGGGCCGGGCGAGCATCCGTACGTCCACCAGCGGCTCACGCACCCGCAGTTCGACCAGCACCCACAGCGCGCCCAGGGCGAGCGCGGCGGCGAGGAAGCCCAGGACGAAGGGGGAGGTCCAGCCCCGTTCGGGCAGTTCGGTCAGGGCGAGCATGAGCGAGAACAGCGCCCCGGCGAGCAGCGCGCCGCCGCCCCAGTCCAGCGCCCCGTGGTCACCCCCCGCGGCCTTCTCCCCGCGCGGCAGCACCGCGTACGCGATCACCGCGAACACGGCGATCAGCGCGGCCGGAAGTCCGAACATCCACCGCCAGGACAGCCCCTCGGCGATCGGTCCGGCGAGGACGACCCCGAGGCCCCCGCCCAGGGTGAACATCCCGGCGACGAACCCGACGGCCACGGACCGCTTCGGCGCGGCGAACCGTTCCCGCAGCAGCACCAGCCCGAGCGGTACGAAGCCCACTCCGACGCCCTGGAGCGCCTGTCCGCCCACCAGCAGCGGGAACGTACCGGCGAACGCGGAGACGCCCGCCCCGCCGACCACCAGCACCGCCACGGCGGCCAGCACCCGGCGACCGCCGTACCGGTCGGCGAGACTCCCGACGAAGGGCGTGGCCAGGGCCCCGGCGATGGTCAGGGTGCTGGGGATCAGGGCGGCCTGGGCCGGGGTGAGCCCCAGATCCCCCTGGATGAGCGGAAGGATCGGGATGGTCATGCTCTCCAGGGCGCCGATGACGACGGTCAGCAGCCCGATGAGAGCGATGACCGGGCGATCGGCACGGCGAGGGCTGCCGGGGGTGGTGGGCGGGGCAGCTGTCGGTATGGGTATGGGTGTCGATGGTCTTCCGGACATGTTTCCTCCGCAACGCTGTGGACGTGGTGCTGTCGTGGCCGTCGTGGCCGTCGTGGGCTCTACGCCGACTCGACGAGGGCGACGATCTCGTCCGAGCGGGAGAACCGGAGGGCGGGGTCCTCGCGGAGGGCGGCGAGTACGGCGTCGTGGGAACGGATCCCGAGGACGCGCTCCCCGAGCCGGGCGAACTCCTCCCGCAGCGCCGCCACGGCTTCGAGGCCGATGCGGTGGATGTCCTCGGCGGCCAGCCCCGGCCGGGTGTGCCGGGCGAGGGCGTCGGCGTACGCCTCCGTACCCCCGGGGACATGGCGGACCCCGGCCGCGGAGTCGGGCCGGGCGCCCTCGGCGAGTCCCGCGAGCCCGTCCCGGAACCGTACGAGCGCGGGCCGCACCCGGTCCCGTACCAGCTCACGGCCCCGCTCGGCCTCTCTCCGCGCGCCGAGCGGCCGGACCAGCGGATCGGTGGCGAGGTCGCCCGCGAGGACGCCGTCGACCTGGGCGACGGCGGCGAGCACCCCGCTGCGCAGGGGCAGCCGCCCGTCCGCCGCGGTTCGCCGGTACCGGTCGAGCCAGCCGTCGAAGAACCCCGGCAGGGCGGCGAGCCGCTCCAGACACGCCTCGGCGCCCACCTGCTCGACGGGTGTCATGGCGAGGGACTGGAACACCTGGGTCTGGGGTGCGGTGACGCTGGCGGAGACGGCGAAGCCGGCGAGCCCGTGCCGCAGTTCGCTGCCGGAACTGGCGATGAGCACGTCCAGTACGCGATGGGTGACCCGCTCCTCACCGCGCAGCCCGTCGAGCGGGATCCGCTCCAGCCGCGCCCCCAGCCCGGCCAGCGCCCGCCGATGGGCGTCGGCGGCCTCGGGGGAGGGGTCGGGCACCCGGTGCGCGTGCCCCGCGACGCCGAGGAGGGTCGCGGCGAGCGGGTCGTAGCCCATCTCCGCGGCGAAGTACTCCTCCGCGAGCCGGTCGAGTTCCGCCTGATGCTGCTTCTCGCCCACGGTCGCTCCCGCTTGTCGGAGTACGGTGCGCAGATTATGGGAAGATGAACAGCATCGAGTCAATAGCGAATGTCATTCAGGGAATGATGAAGATCATCTATCAGGGACGGAATACCCTTCACGGATCCTGATTGATAAGGTCACGTCCATGCCGAAGGAGGACAAGAAGTCGAGGTCACAGCTGGAGTTCGCGGACGGGATCGCCGAGGTGTTCACCGGGCAGGTGCCGCGGATGGCCGGCCGGATGCTGGGACTGCTGCTGGTCACCGAGGAGCCCCAGCTCTCCAGCAAGGACCTGGTCGCCCAGCTGGGCGCGAGCGCAGCCACCGTCTCCACCATGGGCCGCCTGCTGATCGACCTGGGCCTGGTCGAACGTACGGTCTCCCCCGAGACCCGCCGCGATCTCTTCACCATCGCCCCCAACGCCTGGGTCGGCGTCTACCGCGACGGCGAGCGCTACATCTCCGAGGCCCTGGCCCTCCTTGAGGGAACCCTCGCCGACCCCACCCTCGCGGACGCCCCCCGCGCCCGCATCCGCGAGATGCACAACCTCTACGCCTTCCTCTGGGCGGAGATCCCCGACCTGGTGTCCCGCTACGAGCGATGGCGCACGGAGAACGGGCCGGAGGCGGTGTACCGGAGGCCGGGCGGCGGCGACGCTGAGAACGTCTGACGGAATGTCGACTGTCCCGGGGGCCGCGCCGCCGGCCGGACCCGCCCTAGTGCCTGCCGTGCGCGGATACCGGTCCCCGGCCCGTT
Organism: Streptomyces sp. NPDC056734; assembly: GCF_042790455.1. Lineage (NCBI taxonomy): Bacteria > Bacillati > Actinomycetota > Actinomycetes > Kitasatosporales > Streptomycetaceae > Streptomyces > Streptomyces sp. NPDC056734. The sequence goes on along the minus strand of NZ_JBHTZD010000002.1, from coordinate 153,584 downwards.
GCGGGCCGGGTGACGGTCGCGCCGGCCTCCTCGGCGATGAGGGCGCCTGCGGCCCAGTCGTACACGAACAGGTCCGTCTCGACGAAGGAGGCGAGGACGCCGTCCGCGACAAGGCAGAGCGCGTACGCGGCCGTGCCGAGGCTGCGCAGGTCGTCGTAGTCGTTCATTCTGGCGCGGATGTCGTCGAACTGTCCGGCGCGGGCTTCCGCGTCGTAGGAGAGTCCGACGCCGAGGAGCCGGGGCGCCCCGCTGGGCCCGCTGGCGTCGAGCTGGACAAAGGTCCCGTCGGGCAGGGTCTTGCGGGCACCGTGGCCGGAGGCGGCGGAATACATGACGCCGCCGGCGGGGACGGCGACGGCGCCGGCGAGCCAGACGCCGCCGGTCGCGTCGTAGGCGGCGACCGAAGTGCAGTAGAGGTCGAGGCCGTGCACGAAGTTCGTGGTTCCGTCGATCGGGTCGAGGTACCACTCGATGCCTGTGGTGGCGGTGCCGGTGTCGGGGAGTTCCTCACCCACGACCCGGTCGTCCGGGCGGACCTCGCGGAGGAATTCCCGGATGCTCGCTTCCACCTGGCGGTCCACCTCGGTGACGACGTCACCGGGTGCCCCCTTCCGTACGGGCGTGCGGGACGCGGCGTCGGTCCTCAGGATGCTCGTGCCGCGTGAGGCGGCCTCGGCGGCGATGGCGCAGAGTTCGCGGGTGGTGATGCGCGAGGAGTGGGGCATGTCCATCAGGCCGGGGACACCCCCAGCACCCGCAGGGCGTTGCCCCGGTACAGCTTCTCCAGTACGTCGCCGTCGAGGCCGAGTCCGGACACGGTCCAGCGTCCCTGGGGTGGGACCGGGTGTTCCGGGCGGTAGTCGAATGCTTCGTCGAGCGATTCGAGGAATCGGAAGTGCTGCTCGTACTGCCGGCCCGTGATGGGGTAGATGTCGGTGCCGAACAGGATGCGGTCGGGGAACCGTTCGATCAGGGCACGTGTCCTTCGGGGCTGGCGGCCGAGTTCGGCGATGCGCTGGCCGATGTCGACGCTGTAGTGGGGGGCCGCTCGCAGCAGGCGTTCGAGGCGGTCGAGGTCTTCCGCGCAGCTGCCGACATGAGCGCCGACGATCCTGGTGGACGGGGCCGCCATGACGAGTTCCTCAAGGGCGTCGAGCAGCGCCTCGTAGGGAGGGAAGCGGTCTCGGTCGCCGAACCACCAGTCCTTCTCGGTCAGCAGTTCGTCGAGTCGCTCGTTGTGTCTGTCCAGGGGGTCGAAGAACGCCACGGGGTCGGCGGTGTGGATCAGGACGGGGATGCCGAGTTCGCCGGCGAGCCGGACCGCTTCGACGACGCGGGCGTCGTTGGGCAGGACGAGCTTCCCGCTCTCGTCGCGGTACTTCAGCCCGACGGTCTTCCAGATCTTCAGGCCGCGGGCGCCTCGGGCGACGTTGTCGCGCAGCATGTCGAGGAGTTCGTCGTCTCCTCCCGGCCGGGCGAGCAGATCCCAGTCGAGCTGGCAGAAGGTGTGGAAGCGGCCGGGGTGTGCCCGGTCGTAGCGGTCGAGGTTCTCCTCAAGGGTGTCGCCCCACATGCCGTCCAGGTTGACGATCGCTTCGACGTTGTGGGCGTTCATCAAGGTGATGAGCGCCGTCACATCGGGTGTCATCCAGTCCCCGGTCTCGCTGAGCCAGCGACCGAGGTGGTTGTGGGCGTCGATCGCGGGGACCGCGCTCCTGGTGATCCGGGATTCACGCCTGCTGAGGCGGGATACCGGTTCGTACTCGACGAGCGGCAGTTTCCGGAGGCTGTCCCAGTCCGGGTTCGTCATGTCGGTGCTTTCCGTTCTGGTCAGGAACTGCTGCGGATCTTGCGGCGGACCGCTTCGAGGCCGGCTGCGGCGACGAGCACCGCGCCGGTGATGATGCCGCTCATCTCGACGCCGACGTTCATCAGGGTGAGGCCGTTGCCGAGCACCGCGATGAGCCAGGCGGCGACCAGCACGCGCCAGATCGCTCCGCGGCCTCCCTCGGCGGGAATGCCGGCCAGCAGGACAGCGGTCAGGATGGTCACCTCGAAGCCGCTGCCCAAAGTGGCGGAGGGAGCGCTGTTCAGCCGGGCCACCTGGAGAAGGCCGGCGGTTGCGGCGGCGACGCCGGTGGCCGCGTACAGCCCGAGCGTGATCCGCTTGACGTGGATGCCGTTGAGATAGGCGGCGCGCTTGTTCACACCGATCGCGACGATGTGCTTTCCCACGGGGAGCCGGTTGAACACGATCATGGTGACGATCGTGACGACGACGGCGACCATGACGAGATACGAGACGCCCCCGACCCTGTCCGAGCCGAACGCGATCACCCCTTGCGGGAATCCGAAGACGGACTGGGGCGCGAGGAACAGCGCGACGCCACGGCCCGCGGCGAGCAGACCGAGGGTGACGACGATCGGCGAGAAGTTCTGGAAGCCGATGAAGTACCCGTTGAGGAGCCCGACGGCCAGGCCGGCGGCCAGGCCGACCAGAATGCCGGGGAGGATCCCGGCCGAGTTGAACATCAGGCCCGCAGCCACCCCGGACACCGCCATGGTCGATCCGACCGAGAGGTCGATGTAGCCGGCCATCATGAGCAGCGCCGCGACGACCGCGACGACGAAGGTCGGGGCGTTCTGTGTGGCGACCGCCAGGAGGTTGCCGGACGTGAGGAAGGCGCTCGTGGTGAAGCTGAAGTAGATCATCAGCCCGATGGTCGCCGCCGGCAGGATGTAGGCGATGAGGGTGAGCTGTAGCTTCTGCCTGTGCTGCGAGGCGGCCAGCTGGGGGTCGGGTGGAGCGGTAACGATTGCCACGGGATTTCCTTGGTCGGGTCTATTCGGATCCTGGTCGCGAGCCCGAGTGCGCCAGGCGGAGCAGCTCGTTCTCGGTGATGTCGGCGGAACGGACGGCCACCACCTTTCCTTCGGCGATCACTACGACCCGGTCCGCCAGGGCGACGATCTCGTCGGGGTCGCTGGTGGCGAACAGGACGGCTTTCGGGCCGGACGCGATGAACTCGTGGAGCAGGCCGTACAGCTCCCCGCGGGCCCCGATGTCGACGCCCTGGGTCGGTTCGTCCAGCAGCAGGAAGGAGATGTCACGGACGCCGGAGACCCAGCGTCCGACCATGACTTTCTGCGCGTTGCCGCCGGACAGCTGGCCGCCCTCCGTCGCGGGTGTCCGGGGCAGCAGATTCACTCCGTCCGCCGTGCGCGTGAAAATCTCACGTTCCGCGCGCGTGGAGCGGAACGGCCGGGACAGCGTGGCGTAGTGCGGGACGAGAAGGTTCTCCTGCGAGGTCATCTCGCCGAACAGGGCCTGCGTCTTGCGGTCCGAGGGGACCAGCGCGATCCCCGCCCGCATGGCCTGCGCGGGACTGGCGGCCGCGATGGTTCTCCCGTTGATCGAGAGCGTTCCCGAGGAGCCGCCGCGGACGCCGGCGATGGTCTCCAGAAGGTCGGTGCGCCCGGACCCGAGGAGTCCGAAGATCCCGACCACCTCGCCCTCGTGGATCGTGAGGTCCACGGGCCCGGTGCCGATCGACGAGTAGGCGTTCAAGGTCACCAGAGGGATTCCCGAGTTGCCGCGGTCCCGGCCGGCGGCGGCGCCGACCAGCGGGGAGATGCCGTCGACAAGGGTGTCCATGGACACCTCGCTCCGCTGCTTCGTCCACAGGAGTTCGCCGTTTCGCAGGATGGTGACGACGTCGGCGACCTGGAGCACCTCGCGCAGGATGTGCGTGACGAAGACGACCGCCAGCCCGTTCTCGTGCGCCAGCCGCCGGACGAGGTTCAGCAGCGCCTTCACCTCGTGGTCGCTGAGGGCGGCGGTGGGCTCGTCGAGGATGAGCACCGAGGGCTCGTGCCGCAGCGCACGGGCGATCTCGACGATCTGCTGTTCGCCCACACTGAGCGTTTCCACCAGGCGCGTCGGGTCGAGGTCGGCGCCGACCGATCCCAGGATCCGCGCGGTCCGCTCGTTCTGGGTCCGGTTGTCGATGCCCCGGCCCGTGGTCTGCTCACTTCCCAGAAAGATGTTGTCCGCGATGCTCAGCTCGCCGATCAACTGGAAGTGCTGGTAGATGATCGACGTCCCCGCCTCGAAGGCGGACGTGGGAGTGAATCCCGGGTAGTCGCGTGAACGCAGGGTGATGGTTCCGCTGTCGGGCCGTGTCGCGCCGGACAGACAGCCGAGCAGGGTCGACTTCCCGGCGCCGTTCGGTCCGAGCAGGGCATGGACCTCACCCGCCCTGAAAGCGAGATCCACTCCCTTCAGGACCTCGTTTCCCCCGTAGGACTTCCGGATCCCCCGCAGGGACAGGACATTCTCCAGAGCGGTTGCCACGAGATCGGACGTCCTTACTTCTCGAACTGGGCCAGCAACTCGTTGATCCGGTCCTTCTCGTCCTGGTACACGAGGGTGACCGGGGTCACATTGTCTGTCTTCCCCTCGCCGTTGACGGCGTTGTGGACCGTGGTCAGTACCGACTTCGCCAGGTCGTCCAGGGGGATCGCCACCGTGGCACGGAACGTCCCGTTGGTGAGGAGCTGCTCCAGGGCCTCGCTGCCGCCGTCCTGGCCGACGATGAAGACCTGGTCGTCGGGTACTCCGGCGTTGCTGAACGCACGGACCGCGCCCAGTCCCGCGTCGTCGTTGTTGCCGATGAACACGCGCAGGTCGGGGTGCTCACGAAGGGTGTCCTCCGCGATCTGGAGACCGCACGCCTGGGTGTTGCACTCCTGGTAGGACACCACCTCGATGCCGGCATCCTCCAGTACCTTGCGGGCTTCGGTGTTGCGCGGTGACCACGTCGTGGACTGGGACGTGGTGATGGCCGCGGTGGCGCCGCCCTCGGGGAACTTCTCCTGAAGGAACTTCAGGGCCGCCTCGCCGGCCAGCCTGCCGCTCGCGGCATTGTCGAAACCGACCGAGCCGTCGCCGCCCGTGACCGGCACGGCGTACGAGATCCATTTGGTCCCCTGGGACTGGGCCTGGGAACGCAGGCCCTCCAGTGCGGACGCCTCGACCGGCACCACGACGATCGCGTCGACCTTCTGCGTCACCCACGACTCGACGGTGGAGCGCTGGTGCTCGAGGTCGCCGTTCTGGGTGGTGTCGAACAGGACCTTGGTGCAGCCGTCCGCGTCGGCGGCCCGCTGGATGGCGTTGGACAGGCCGATCACATAGGCGGACTCGGCGTTCGAGTGGCTGAAGCCGAAGGTGTAGGTCTTCGCGCAATCGGCGCTGGTACTGCTGTCGGAACTGCTCCCGGGGGAGCACGCGGTGGCCACGAGGCCAAGTGCTGCACATGCGGTGGCCGCCCCGGTGAGGGAACGGCGGAAGACCTTCATCACGGGATCTCCTTTGGTGGGATGCGGCGAGGCCGTGTGCGGCATGTTCTCGACGCTGCGACGCGACTGTTATCAGTTCACACGCCGCCGGTAAGCACCCTGTTACCAGATCTCATCTTACGAAGTCCGGGCCCGATTGCAATAGACGGGACGAACCGTAATCACACCGAATCCGCATCGACCTCCACAGGGCTTTGACCTGCACTTTTGTTCAAATCATGCATGTGGGCCGAGTGCAGGGCACCTCGTCGGGCGGATCTGGGACCCGTTCACATGCCCCTTCACCGAGCCCCGATACGTGTGACATACTCACATCTGACGGCGCCACCGATCGAGGGAAGGAGTCACCCGATGGCGAAGGCGATGGGGAGCCGGAGGGAACTCATCCGCGATGAGCTGCTGAATCAGGGCGAGATCGAGTTCAGCACCCTTGCCATGAGGTTCCGGGTCTCAGAGATGACCATCCGCCGCGACATCGAGTCACTTGAGGCGGAAGGCGTGGCTCGCAAGATCATCGGAGGCGCGATCGCACTCGGGAAGAGCGCCGAGCCCACCTTCGAGGCCCGCTCGAATCTGGACGTCGAAAGCAAGCAGCACATGGCGGAAGCCGTGGTCGGGCAGCTCTCCGCACACGAGACCGTGATCCTCGACAGCGGCAGCACGGTACTCGCGGTCGCTCGGGCCATCCGGGGGCGGGCGCTGGGCCTGACCGTCATCACTCCCAGCCTGCTGGTCGCGATCGAGCTTTCGGAGGAACCGGACACGAGCGTCCTCGTCACCGGAGGGCTCATTCGTCCCGGCGAGCTGAGCCTGATCGGAGCGGAGGCGGCCGAGACCTATCGCCGCTACAACTGCGACACCTTCGTCATGGGTGTGGCAGGCGTCCACGAACAGCGTGGCTTCACCGACTACCACCGGGACGAGAGCGCGGTGAAACGGGCCGCCATCGATGCTTCCGACCGGCTCATCGTCGTCGCCGACCACTCCAAGATGGGCCGCGCCCACTTCTGCAACATCGCGCCACTGAGCGCCGCGGACGTCCTGGTCACGGATGAGGTCACCGACTCGCCCCTGATCGCCTCGGCCGTGACGGCCGGAGTGTCCGTCATCAGTTCCCCTCACCCCACCGACACGAGTAGCGAGACCGCCCAGTGACCGGCTACGCCATCGGCATCGACATCGGCACGACCGGCACCAAATGCGTGCTCTTCACGCCCGGAGCCGGAATCGTCGCGCAGACGAGCCGGCCCTCGAAGCTTCTCGCCGGCCGCCCCGGCTTCGCCGAGGCGGATCCCGGCCAGTGGCTGCGCAATGTCCATGAGTCCATCCGTGAGCTGCTGTCCGTCTCCGGTGTCTCCGCGGCCGACGTGACCGCGGTGTCCACCTCCGGCATGGTCCCCGCGATCGTCGCCGTGAAGGCCGACGGGACACCCGTGCGTGCGGCGATCCTGCAAAACGACGCCCGCGCCGACCAAGAGGTGCAGGAACTGCGTGAACTCACCACCGGCATCGACATGGTGTCCCTCACCGGATCCGCGATCACTCAGCAGTCCGTCGCCCCGACCCTGCTGTGGCTGGCCCGGCACGAGCCCGAGGTCTGGGCGGACGTCCAGCACGTCCAGGGCTCGTACGACTGGGTCCTGTCCCAGCTCGGCGCGCACCCCCACATCGAGCGGAACTGGGCGATCGAGTCCGGATTGTTCGCCCTCGAGGGAACACCGCTCGACAGCGTCGCGGCCGCCGCGGGACTCGACCTCCGTGTCATCCCGCCGGTCGCCGCCCCGGGCACCGTCGTGGGGACGGTGAGCGCGGAGGCGGCCCGGGCCACCGGCCTGAGCACCTCCACCCGGCTCGTGGTCGGTGGCGCCGACCATGTCCTGTCGGCCTTCGCCGCGGGAGTCGAAGGGCCCGGTGACTGGCTCGTCAAGCTCGGCGGCGCGGGCGACATCCTCGTCGCGAGCGACAGGCCGATCACCGACAGCCGCCTCTACCTCGACGCCCACCCCCGGCCCGGCCACTGGCTGCCGAACGGCTGCATGGCCACCAGCGGAAGCCTCATCCGCTGGTTCCAGAGCATCGTCGGCGGTACCGATCTGCTCCAGCTCGACGACGAGGCCGCCGCCCGCACACCCGCGGACGTCCTGTGCCTGCCCTACTTCCTCGGCGAGAAGTCCCCCCTGCACGACCCGCGCCTGCGGGGAAACTTCGCCGGGCTGCACCTCGGCCACACCCGCGCCGACCTGTACCGCTCGGTCCTCGAAGCGATCGCGTTCGGGTTCCGCCACCACGTCGAGATCTTCCGCGAACTCGGTGTACCGCTGACGACCGTCCGCATCACGAACGGCGGCAGCAGGTCCACTCTCTGGAAACAGATCCATTCCGAGGTGCTCGGCACCGAGATGTACCCCGTCGTCGACCACCCGGGCGCCTCCATCGGGGCCGCGATCCTCGCCTGCATGGGCACTGAGGTGATCGGGTCGTGGGAGGAAGCGGGCGGCTACGCCCGGTTCGGCGACCCGGTCGTACCCGACCCGCGGCGGACCGAGATCTACGACGAGGCCTACGCCCTGTGGCGGGAACTCGGCGACGCCATGACCCCCGTATCTCACCGACTCGCGGCCCGCAGCCGCCGGTGACACCGAAGGAGCCGCAATGGATCTACAGCTTCGCGACGGCGTCGCCGTCATCACGGGAGCCGGTTCCGGCATCGGGCGGGCGACCGCCCGCCTCCTGGCCACCGAGGGGGTGCGGGTCGCGCTCCTCGATCGCGATCTCGCCACCGCCGAGGCCGTTGCCGCGGAACTCGTCTCCAGCGGTCATGAGGCCCTGGCCGCCGAGGCCGACATCAGCGACGAATCCTCCACCGAGGCCGCGATCGCCCGCGTCGTCGAACGGTTCGGCGTCATCGACTACATGGTGCTCTGCGCAGGCATCTCCAACGTCTACGGCAAGAACATCGACGAGATCACCGCGGCCGAGTGGGACCGCCTCTTCGGTGTCAACGTCCGCGGCCAGTGGTTGCCCGTCAAGCACGCTCTGCCGGCCCTGCGCCGCAGCACCCGCCGGCCGGCGATCTCGATCGTCGCCTCGGACTCGGCGCTGTTCGCCTCGCCCCGGCACACTCCGTACGTCGCGTCCAAAGGCGCGGTCCTGATGCTCACCAAAGCCCTTGCCGTCGACCTCCGCGACGACGGCATCCGCGTCAACTGCGTCTGCCCCAGCGTCGTGGACACCCCCCAGTCGCGCAACGACCTCGGCATCGAGGAAGACGGGTACAAGGCGGTGGACTACCCGGTCCACCAGCCCGAGGACATCGCCCGCTACCTCACGCTCCTCATCTCCCCCGTGACAGCCACCATCAACGCGCACCCGCTCATCGCGGACTTCGGATACAGCGCAGAGTCGAGCTTCCCCGCATGAGCGAACCGAAGATCACCCTGGGAATCAACACCTGCTTCGCCGTCAAGCGGTGGACCCGCCCCGAACAATGGGCACGCATCATCACCGACGAACTCGGCCTCGGCGCAGCACAGTTCAGTCTCGACCTGCTGCCCCCCTCGTTCGGCACCACGGCCGCCCTGGACCACGCCGCCGAAGTCCGCGACATCGCCGGCAGCCACGGCATCCGCGTCAACAGCGTGTTCACCGGTCTGGGGGCCTACGGCTCGAACCTTCTCCTCTCGGACTCCCCCACCGAGCGCGACAGCGCCGAACGCTGGTACGAACAGGTCATCGCGGTCACCGCCGCCATGGGCGCGCACGGCACGGGCGGCCATCTCGGCGCGTTCACCGTGCCGAGCTTCCGTGACCCCGTTCGCCATACGGAGCTATGGGCCGACCTCGTCCGCCGGCTGCGGCGGCTCAGCACTCACGCCCATGGCGCCGGCCTGGACTACCTCCTGTTCGAGAACCTCGCCGTCAACCGGGAGCCGGGCCACTCCATCCCCGAGGCCCACCAACTCGAAACCGACCTCTCCGGCACCCTCACCCCGTGGCGGCTCTGCCTCGACCTCGGGCACCCCGCAGCACTGCGGACCGGCTCGACCAGCGACCAGCCGGTGGCCTGGCTCCACGAGCAGTGGCGGCACACCCCCGTCGTCCAACTCCAGCAGTCGCCGCGAGGCAGTGACCACCACGGTGCCTTCACCGCGGGCAACAACCTCGACGGACTCGTCCACCGCGACGAGGTACTCCCCGCACTTCTCGACTGGACCGCTCCCGAGATCGAGCTGTACCTCGAAATCATTCCCGCCCATGAAGCCGACGACGACGCCGTGCTGCGGGATCTCATCGAAAGCGTCACCTACTGGCGCGACGGCATCGACAACCTCACCGCCTAGACCGGACGCCGCCCCGCACCGGCCGCCTACCGGCGCCCCCGCCGCCTCAACGAAGAAAGCATGAGACCAAGACCATGACCACCTGGCTCAACGACGTCTTCGACGCCCCGAAACCGATCATCGCCATGCTCCACCTCTCCGCCCTGCCCGGCGACCCCGGCTACGACTCCGAGGCCGGCATCGCCGCCATCGTGAACCGTGCTCGGGAGGAACTCGACGCCCTGCAAACCGGCGGCGTCGACGGCGTCATGATCTCCAACGAGTTCAGTCTTCCCTACCTCACCGAGACCGAGCCCATCACCGCCATCACCATGGCACGCATCATCGGCGAACTGCTCCCCGACCTCACGATCCCCTACGGGGTCAATGTCCTGTGGGACGGGCGCGCGTCCATAGACCTGGCGGTCGCCACCGGCGCCCAGTGGGTACGCGAGATCTTCACCGGCGTCTACGCCTCCGACTTCGGTCTGTGGAACACCAACGTCGGCGAGGTCGCCCGCTACCGCCACCGCATCGGAGCGGGTGACGTCAAGCTGTTCTTCAACATCGTGCCGGAGTCAGCCAAGTACCTCGCCGACCGAGACCTCAAGGGCATCGCCGAGAGCACCGTCTTCGCCACCGCACCGGACGCCATCTGCGTCTCCGGACTCACCGCCGGAGCGCCGACCGACACCCAGGCGTTGCGCATCGTCAAGGACGCCTCCGGCAACACCCCTGTGTTCGTCAACACCGGCGTGAAGGCACACAACGTCGGTGAGCAACTCTCCGTCGCCGACGGCGCGGTGGTGGGCACGTTCTTCAAGGAAGGCGGCCAGTTCGAGAACAGGGCCCACCTCGACCGGGTACGCGAACTGGTCGGCGCGGTGCACGATTTCCGCGCCACACTTCGGTAGAGACAGCGAGCCGACTCGCGAGCGCCGGCCCGGCAGTGGGCGCCGGGGCGGGCACCTATGCTGGCTCGGTCGGAGGCCCGGCCGGCGGCCCCGTCGGCGGCTTCGTCTGGCCGGACCCGGTCGTCGTCGGCATCGACGTCGTTCCCGTCCCGGAGGCCAGGACGGCGACGAAGAACCGGACGCACCTCGACCTCGCCACCACGTCCGGCGCCTGTGCGGATCCGCGGGCCATGGCCCCCGTTCCTCAGGACGGGTCGGAGCGCGGCCGGTCGGGAGGGAGGTGGCCGGGGGCGTCCCAGGGCAGGTGGTTGCCGGGGCGTTGTTTCGGGGTGCGGCGGGCTCTCCAGGCGCCCACGAACAACTGTTCCTGTTCGGAGAGGCGGTCGTACACCTCGGGGGGCAGGTCTTCCACGTACCACGCGGTGCCGGGCAGCTCGGGAACTTGTGTGCGCGGGTCCGCGGGCAGGGCGAACAGGGCCAGTCTCGGCGGCAGCAACTGGGTGACCGGACCGAGCGCGCGCAGCGCGACGATCACGGTCTCCCAGTCAGCGTCCTCGACCAGCACGAGTGCCTCGCGCTTCTCGTTCATACCGTCCTGCTCCATCCGGTTCGTCGGGGACTCCGTGGCCGCGCCCGCACCGGTCGTTGTGGTGGGGCTGTCCGCAGGACTCGCCCCGGGGGCCGGGCCTGCGGACGGTTGTCACGTGCGGCGGGACCGAACGCGGTCAGAAGCGCCACCGCTGATTGTCGCCGCCCCAGTAGTCCCACTGAATGATCTGCGCGCCGTTGTCCATCGAGATGCCCGAGACATCGACCACCTTGCCGCTGTGCTTCGCCGTCAGCTTGAAGTAGCCGGTTTCGACGGGCTCCACCCGGAACCGCTGGTTGTCGCCGCCCCACCAGTCCCACTGGATGAGCCGGGCACCGTTGTCCATCGAGACGCCCTCGACGTCGAGCACCTTGCCGCTGTGCTTCGCGATGATGCGCACATAGCCGTCACCGACCGGTTCCAGCCGCCAGCTCTGGTTATCACCGCCCCAGTAGTCCCACTGGATGACGGGTGCGCCGTTCGCCGTGGAGATGTCGGACACATCCAGCGCCCTGCCGCTGTGCTTGGCGAAGAGCGGCTGGTACTGGAACTGCCAGCGCTGGTTGTCGCCGCCCCAGTAGTCCCACTGGATGAGCCGGGCACCGTTGTCCTTGGACAGGCCCTCGACGTCGAGCACCTTGCCGCTGTGCTTCGCCACCAGCACATGGACCCCGTCGGCGATCGTGTCGAAGCGCCAGCGCTGATTGTCACCGCCCCACCAGTCCCATTGGATCAGGGGTGCGCCGTTGTCAGGAGAGACCCCCGAGACGTCCAGCACCTTGCCGCTGTGCTGAGCGACCGCCCGGACGTACCCGTCGCCAACCGCCTCCAGCCGCCAGCGCTGATTGTTGCCGCCCCAGTGGTCCCACTGGATGATCTGCGCGCCGTTGTCCGGCGAGATGCCCGAGACGTCCAGCACTTTGCCGCTGTGCCGGGCGAAGAGCGGGGTCACCACCGACCAGCCGAGGTGGCTCGCCGTGTAGTCGCAGAAGCTGAAGTCGTTCTCCTTCATCAGACAGGCCGATCCGCCGCCCGGGGCGCAGTTGGCACAGTTCCCGTTGTTGACGCCGAAACGCCCCCACCGTCCGCCGCAGTCGCACCCGCTGCTGGCGTACTCGTCCGGGCAGCCGAAGATGTGCCCTGACTCGTGCGCGAAGACGCGGTCGATGTTGTCCGGGCCCCACCCGTCGTTGTTGTAGTCCATCACCACCCGGGGCCCGCCGATGCTGGCGTACGCGAAGTGAGCGACGGGGTACTTGGTGAAGAAGCCGCAGTACGTCCACCGGGTGCCCAGCCCGCTCCGGATGGCCTCGACGTAGGACAGGACGCCGTTCCAGTCGGCGCTGTAGCCGAGCGCGCCCATGGCGGGGTCCCGCCAGAGCGCCTCCAGGTCGGGCGCCGAGGGGTCGGCCGGGGTCGACAGCGTGACGGTCTGGATGTCGTAGCTGAAGCTGACTCCGGCGGTCGGGTTGGCGCTCGCCAGCCACCCGAGCCCGTTCTGGACCTCCGCGACGACCTTCGTCCGCTCGTCGTCGGTGAATTGCAGTGCGGCGGTGGGGCCCTGGACGATGACGATCCCGACCGCGACACTGCCTTCCAGATAGGCGCTCGTCGGCGGGGCGAACGCCGCCGCCCCGGGATGCGTGGCCGAGGTGGGGGTGGGGACCACGGTGGTGCAGCTGGGCATGTCCCAGCGCTCCCCGGCCCGCGGCCGGTCGACCTTGGCGGCGATGAAGCTCTCGGACTGGCGCAGGCGGAGTGCTTGGAGCCCGAGACGCTCGATGTCCTTGAGACCGTTCCTGGCGTCCTCGAACTCCGACGCACTCGGTACGGCCGTGGGCGATTCGTGGTCCACATCGGAGACGATGCTGAGCCGTCCGTACCGGTGGATCGACCGCCCGGGCGCCTTCTCCCCGTTCGGCTGTCGCGCGGGTGACGGTTGCTCGGCCGGCTGTGGTTCGGCCGTGGTTTCCAGCACGTAGAGGTCGTCATATCGAGCCATGTGAACTCCAGGTGTCGCGCAGGCCCTTCCCGCATCGAGGTCCTGGAGCCGGCTCGTCACACCGAACCACGCTCACGGGTGCCACGTTCAGGGAAGCGGCCGGTACATGTCTCAGCTGATCGCCGAACGGGAGACGGATCCCCGCGCGACTCCATGAACGCGCACTGAGCGGTGGGACCGTCGTGACATGTTTCGCTGTCCCTCTTCGAACGATCCCGGCCGGAACGCGGCCGTGAACCGGCAAAGACGTCTGATCTCAGCGTGACATCTGTCGGCGGGAATCGCGACTCGGTACGGGTGTCCTCGTCGGGTTCGAGTGGGCGCACGGGCAGCTGGTCACGGTGACGGTCTTGCCGAAGCCGGCGTCGGTGTGGGTGATGCGTGCTGGCTGTTTCGGAGGAAGCCGCGAGGGGGTTCGGCCCCGTTCCGGTCCGACCTGGCCACGCGCCGCCGCCTCGGCGATCAGGGCATCCACCAGATCCTGGAACACCCCGCCCTTCGCCCCGGCGCTGAACCGGGAGTACACCGTGGACCAGGGCCCGTAACGCTCCGGTACATCCCGCGACCGCCGATCAACGCCCACTCAGCATCCGTCACGAGAAGGCCGGGATACCCGGCGGCCCTCATGGGCCCGGTTCTCGTGCAGCGAGCGGAGGTCGCGGGCGGTGCACACGCCGTTGATGTCTCCGCGCTCGGCTCGGCTGTGCAGGCTGTCCCGCAGCACCCGGCACCAGTCGCACTCCTCGGGGTCAGGTGGACCCGGCTGTACCGCGATGAGCTGGTCGAGGGTCAGCATGTGGTCTCCGTGGAGCCGGGGCGGACGCCTTCGCAGAAGTCCCGGATCAGCGCCAGGGTGCGGGTGCGCCAGTTGCGCAGGGTGGGCCGTAGCCGTGGTTTGCGGTGGCGTGCGTGGCGGGGGCGCGGGGTGGGTGGGTTCCGTGGGGTGGACACGGGCCAGAGGGCGAGGACGTAGAGCCCCGTGTGGTCACTGGCGATGTAGGCGAAGGGGTCACCGGATTCCAACTGTGCGACGACTGACTGTTGTTCGTCGGGGGAGTTCGCCCACTGTCGTAGGAGGGTCGGTACGTCGCCTTCCGTCTCGGTGATGGTCTCGGTGACCGGGCGTAGGGCTTCGGCGGGGCACCAGGGCGACTGTCCGGGGTGGGGGTCCAGCCGGTCGGCGATACGGAGGGCCTGGGTGGCCAGCCAGTGGGCGGAGGTGTGCAGGAGGGGGCTCTCGAACTCGGCGAGGACTACCCGGGCGGTCTCGTCCCGTCCGTAGACGTGGCCTTCGGCGGTGATCTCGGCCCAGTAGCCGCCGGTGGGGTTCACCAGGTCACGTCCCCTCGGCTGCGGGCGTTCGCTTCGGTGAGGGCGGGGCGGAGCTGGTCGGCGACGGTCGCCGGCCGTACGTCGGCGGGCGACGCCTCCCACTCGATGCCGCCCCGGGGCGGACGGAGCCAGTAGCGGCTGCCGGTGTCCATGACGATGCCGAGGGTTCTGGTCCGGGTGTCGAACGCGAGGTCGCCGATGCTGAGTTGGGGTGCCTGGTGCTGCTCCGGTACGGTCCGGTCGGGCATGGCCCACTCCTCTCTGTAGTGATTCCACTACCGGGTGGAGTCAGAGTGACCTAGAGTCGGAGGGCCGTTCAACTTGCGCGACTTGATTGATTGGTTGGGAATCGGATGGTGAACCGGAAGCAACTGGACCCGGAATCGTCGCCTTCGGCAGCGTTCGGGGAGCATCTACGCAGGTTGCGGGATGCTCGTGGCTGGACTCAAGACGAGCTGGCGGAGCGCATGGGGTGCACCGGGTCGCATATCTCTGCCGTGGAAACTGGTCGTCGCCCGCCAACTCAACGATTTGCGGCAAGTGCTGATCAGACCTTCGGCACCGGGGACGAGTTCGTACGCCGGAGTCTGGCCGTGCGGCAGAGGGCGTTACTTGAAGGGTTCCCGGAGTACGTCGGGTACGAGGGGAGGGCTGAAGAGGTTCGGCTCTTCGAAGTCGGGTTGATTCCGGGGCCGATTCAGACACGCGAGTACGCAGCAGCCATCGAGGCGGGTCATGTCCGGCGAGGTTCCATCACAGCCGAGCAAGCTGCGGAGCGAGTCGGCTTCCTGATAGAGAGGCAAGCTGGGTTCGCTCGGGATCCGCTGCCCCTCGTGTTCGTGGTGCTGGACGAGAGCTGTATCCGACGCACGATCGGCGGACCCGAGGTCATGAACGCACAGTTGGCGCGGCTACTGGAGTTCGCCGAACAGCCGAACACGTCGTTGCAGGTCGCTCCCTACACCATGGGGGAACAACGCCCCTTCAACCGGTTGGTGAACCTACTGACACTGACTGACCGGTCCGTGGTTGCCTATCTTGAGTCGCAGACGCAGGGCTACTTGGACCGCGAGATCACTTCTGTTCGTCCGTTGGTGAGGGCCTACCATCAACTACAGACAGAAGCACTGTCACAAGCGGAGTCTGTCGCCATGATCCGTCAGGTACGAAAGGGCATCCCGTGACGACCGAACCACCCAACTGGATCAAGTCCTCCTACAGCGGTAGCGGCGGCTCCTGCGTCGAGTGGGCCCCCGCGCACGCGACCACCACCGGCATAGTCCCGATCCGGGACAGCAAGCGCACTGACGGCCCCGTGCTGACCGTCTCCGTTCCCGCGTTCGCCGGGCTGGTCGTGCTCGCCCGGTCCGCCGACCTGTAACCGCACAACACCGAGCCCCGCCGTTTCCCCTCTTCCGGGACGGCGGGGCTCGGGCGTTCAGTGGCGGGTGACTTTGGCTGTATGCGTTCCGCTCGGTCCTGCCGTTGGTGAGTGCGTGCCTACCATCGGCTACAGGCCGAAGCCGTCTTGCAAGCGGCATCGGTGGCCGTGATCGATGAGGTACGAAGGGGTATCCGTGCCAACCACGACCGAACCTATCCACTGGGTCAAGTCCTCTTACAGCGTGGACAACGGCGGGGCTTGCTTCGAGTGGGCCCCCGCACACGCGACTACCACCGGCATAGTCCCGATCCGGGACAGCAAGCGCACCGACGGCCCCGTCCTGGCCGTCTCCGTCCCCGCGTTCGCCGGGCTGGTCGGGCTCGCCCGGTCCGCCGACCTGTAGAACCGCACCGCTCGACCCCGGGCCCCGCCGATTCCCATCCTCTGGGCGGCGGGGTCCGGGCCGTCAGTGGCTCGGCCGGTCAGTGTGAGGCATGCACGTGGGCGCTCTGGGAGCGAAGCTCCGCCAGCCGCCGTTGGTACAGGGGCCCGGCTGCGAACGCCCCCCTTGCCTCGCTGGGGGTGGATTGCTCGATCAGGTGGTGGGCCACGGCCTTGAGATGGGAGGCCCACGCCAACACGTGTTGCTGAGCGGTCCGCCCGCATTCCTGGGGCTCGCCAGGGAGACACAGTGGGAGATCGGGGCCGACCTTGTTTGCCGCATGCCGAATGTAGCGGGCAATCGTGGCCCATTCCTCTTCGGTTCGTTGTGCGGTGCTGCTTTCGCTCTCCCATCCCCAAACCCCGAAGTCGTCCCCATGATCGTTCATTTGTGCGCTCCCCATGATCGCAGCAAGTCAGGCCGGTGAGCCGATCGTAGCGGCGCTGTCTGCCTACCTGGGGTCACAGTGTCCGATCGAGGGAACACACGGACCACATGGGCCACACATGGGCAGGAACTGCGGCGGAGTACAGGACTGTGCGCCTCCTCCGTGCTCGGTCGTGATACGGGCAACTATCTCCGCCATCTGGGCCCCGCCCCAAATCTCGGAGAGGGGTGAACTCAGCACATTTCCGATGCTCAGGAATCGGCCGAGAACGCACGGCCACACGTCGCCGGTCGGACCGATGGCACATTTCTCATGGGCGCAGTGCCCGCACAGGGAACTGATGGTCGGGGCAGCGCCCTTACTCGCCCGACCGAATGCCCGGGTCTTGTCACCGCCAACCATGCCGACCCCGAGCGCCGTAAGGTCTTGTGCCGCCTCTTGGACGCGCTGACCTTCCCGGACCGCCACGACCCCGCCGCGAAGCGGGATATCGAGACTCAGCGCCTTTTGCACGTTCGCGCGGGTCCGGTTGTGGGAACCCCGGAGCCGAGTCACTGTATCGTGTTCCTCTGCTGTGTCGGAGTAGTACGACGTGGCGATTTTGACCCCGCAGTCCGTGAACGCCTCCCACAGGTCGTCCCGGATGTGGGTCATGTTGGAGAAGACTTCGACGGACAAGCCGGAGCTGTGCGCGTGCCGGATCAGCTCCGGAAGGTTCGGGTGCAGGGTCGGTTCGCCACCGATGAATTGAACGTCAGCAGCACCGATCTCGGTAAGTTGATCGATGACACGCATCCAGTCTTCCACGGTCATGGTGCCGTGCGTTCCCTTGGGTGAGGAGTCCGCATAGCAGTGATCGCAGAACTCATTGCACAACCCTGTCACCTCTAACCATGCGAACTTGAGGGAGCTTTGGGCAGCATTCATTGCAGACTCCTTGCGGGTGTGGAGTTCGGATTCATGGGGTAAGCGCGACGCTGATCAACCGTGCCCCTCGGGATGCCGCGCCAGTCCGCTCGGTCACGCGGTACAGCGTCTCCCCGGAATTGATCACCGACTAGCGGCCCCCTGTAGGCCACCTGTCGGCCAGAATTGGGGCATGGGCAGCAGCATCGGGGCCAACATCCGGCGACTCCGCGAAGAGCGCGGGTGGAGTCAGGCGCGCCTCGCACGGGAAGTCTGCCGGGTAGCGCGAGTAGCCGGCGAGCCGGTCGGGCGGCAAGAGGTCAGCCGGTGGGAGACGGGCAAGCGCATGCCCCGTGAATGGCTGCCGTCTCTCGGCGCCGCGCTGGGCGTGACAGTGGATACCCTCACCGCCCCTCACAAGCCCGCTGAGCCCCCTTTGCCGACCCTGGCCGACTTCCTGCCCGAGGAGGACCCGCTAAGCCCACGGGAAGGAAACAAAGGGCGACGTGTCGGAATGGGCACGGTGGATGAACTACAGCAACGGGTGCATGGGCTCAGGCTGGCTGATGACGTGCTGGCGGGTGGGGACCTGATCCGCCCGGCACTTCGGGACCTTCGGCGCGCTGTGAAGCTGTACCGAGAGAGCACGCACACCGGCGAAGTGGGGCGGCAACTCCTGCGACAGATCGGGGAGTTGGCGCAGATTTCCGGATGGATTGCCAGTGACGCCGGACGCCACGAGGAGGCAGAGCGCATTTATCGGCTGGGGATCAGCGCCGCACGGCAAGCGGAAGACCATACCCTTGCCGGGAATCTTGCGGGATCTCTCGCTTACCAAATGAGCAACACGGGGCGGGAATCCGAAGGGCTCATCCTGGCTCAGGCAGCGTTCCGGGACGCCCGGGCCGAAGCACCCCCGAAAGCCCGCGCGCTGTATCTGGACCGTGTGGCATGGGCTCACACGAAAGCCGGAGGAGCGGAGAACGGACAACAGGCCATGCGCTCGCTGGGGGAAGCCGGACAAGCCCTCAGCGAAGACAGCGAAGGCACGGAATCACCCGCCTACCTGTATTGGGTCGACGTCGGCGAACTCCGAGTCATGGAATCCCGGGTCTACACGGAGCTTCACCGGCCTTTACGTGCCGTGCCCTTGCTCCGGGAGGTGCTCAGCGAATATGACGCCACGCATACACGGGAAATGGCGCTGTACCTCTCTTGGCTGGCCGTAGCGCTGGCTGACGCCAACGAACCCGAAGAGGCGGCAGTCGTAACCGAGCGCGTAATCTCCCTCGGATCCGGCATATTGTCGGAAAGGGTGGCGGAGCGGGTTCGCGTCATCCTCGGCCGGTTGCAGGACTACCGGGACGTGGCGGAAGTCGCTGCGCTGCTCGCCGAGCACCTGACAGCCTAAAGGGTGTTTCGGAAGGCTGTGTTTGGCCGTCGAAGGCGCTTGCGGTGCGGGACGATCAGCCCGCTGTCATCGGTATTGCCGCTGATCAGGAATTACCACCAATTGCGGATCGAAGCTGTCTCGGAGGCCGAGTCGCTCGGGCGTTCAGTCGGTCCGAGGTGGCGGCGTGGTGTTCGTGGAGACGTGGAACGTCAGGCCGGTGAAGGTGTGACCCTGGACCACGGGGCCGTGCTGCGTGCCGCCGCCGACGTTGTTGTGCACGGCGTCGGCGGCGGTCGCGGGGGCGAACTCCGTCACCAGGCGGCGGAGTTCCTCCGCCGCTTCGGGGTCGCGCTCCAGCAGGTCGCGCAGGCGTCGTCGTACCGTCGTCGTCAGTTCGGCGGTGGCCTCCTCGTCGTCCGGGGTGTCCGCCGTCGGGACCAGCGCGGCTCGGCTCTCCTCCAGTTCTCCGGCCACCGTGTCCGGGTCCCTGTCGTCGCCGCGGGCGAAGAGCCGTACGACCTGCTGTCTTCCGCGCTCCCATGCGTCCGTGACCATCAGCGCGACCACCGTGCTCGCACCGGTCCCGACCAGTGCCATCAGTTCCGCTTCCACGGGGCTCCCTCGGGGTTCTCCCGGTGTCGGCCGGCCTGTTGCCCGTGCCCGTCCACGGTAGGGGGTACCCGGTGGAGGCGGGCGGGCAATCACGTCATCGGTCACACCGTGAACTTGACCGCTTCCAGGAAGCGGGTGTTCTCCAGGGTGCCGCCGAAGACGAAGTCGGGGCGTGGGTCGGCGCAGCCCTGGCTGCCCCAGTCGTAGCCGCGGACCTTGGCGGACGGGCAGATCTGGCCGCTGCCGACATTGACCGCGAAGCCGGTCATGTACGGGCCGGATGTCTTCCCTATGTAGAAGTCCTTGCCGTCACCCGTCACGGCCGTCCAGCTCGGTGCCCACTTGCCCTCGCCGTTGGTCGACTCGGGGTTGTGCTGGAAGGCGCTGGCCGCCG
Organism: Streptomyces sp. NPDC056734; assembly: GCF_042790455.1. Classification (NCBI taxonomy): domain Bacteria; kingdom Bacillati; phylum Actinomycetota; class Actinomycetes; order Kitasatosporales; family Streptomycetaceae; genus Streptomyces; species Streptomyces sp. NPDC056734. The sequence continues at coordinate 133,548 of NZ_JBHTZD010000002.1, read as the reverse complement.
AGCCATTGGTGCCGTACACCGCGATGTTGAGCGCCCTGATCGCCTTGTCCTGGCCCGTCGTACCGGCCAGCGTCCCGTCACACACCGGTTTCTGCCAGCCCTGTCCCGTCACATACGCGCGGTAGCAGATGTGCCGCCCGCCCGGGTCGCTCTCCGCCAGCCGGCGCACCGCGGTGCCCGCCGTGTCGGCCGCCGGCTTCTGCGTCACCGTCTCCACACTGCGCGGCGGCGTCGCCGTCACCGTGGTGACGTCGGGCGGCGGCTCCGGACTCGTATTGGCCTCGGCGCTTTTCGCCTTCGGGCTGGATGACGCCGATGCCGAGGGCGACGCGGACGGGGGCGGCGAAGTGACCGATACCGAGAAGGTCGGCGCCGGTTCCGTCGTCGTGGGGCTCTCGCTCAGCTGTGTGCTCGAACGGGCCGACGCCTGCTCCGAGTCTCCGCCCGAATCACCGCTGCCCAGGACCACCAGCGACACGACCACGATCCCCGCCACCGCCAGCGCCGCCGGGGCCACCACCAGCGGGCGCTGGAGCAGCCCGGCGGGCGCGTACTCGTCGTCCGACTGACGGGACGACCCGTTCCTGCGGTCCAGCCTTCTGACCAGGGGTGGGGGTGGGGGAGGAGGGGTGCGAATCGGGGGTGGGGGTGGTGGGGGTTCGGGGGCGGCGTCGTCCTCGTCCGGTTCCTCGTCCGGTTCCTCGTCCGGTTCGTCGTCCGGTTCCTCGTCTGGTTCCTTGTCTGGCTCCTTGTCCGGTTCCTCGTCTTCGAAGTCGTCCTCGTCCTCGTCCTCGTCCTCGTTCTCGTTTTCGTCCGTCACCGACACGTCGACCACGCCGACCGGTGTCTCCCGTTGTTCCAGGAGTCTGCTCGAACCGTCGGGGGCCACCTCTATGTGGGCCACGTACGCCGCCGACGGGTCGGAGATGGTGGCGGTCACCTTGGTGGCGCGGGCGCGGGCCAGTGTGTGCAGCGCGTCCAGGATCGCGGCGTCCGGTTCCTGGCCCGGCGCCATCCTTACGGGTTCGCCGTCGATCGCGGCTGAACCGTCGCCGGAGATCACCACCGCGAAGTGGTCGTCCCCCGTGATCGGCTGATCGGTCTCTTCACCCCGGCCCATACGCCTTCCCTTCTTTCCCTTCCGACGTCCTTCGCGCTAGCGCAACGGCCCCCGCACGCCCAACGGTTCAATGTGCGGCGCGGGTCGGTAGAGTGCGGCGCGTGAACGCCCCGGAAGAGTTGGTGTGTTTCGCCGTGCTGGGGCCGGTCCGGGCCTGGCGGGGTGGACGGGAACTGGATCTCGGCTCGCCCCAGCAGCGCGTGGTGCTGGCGACTCTGCTGATCCGCCGGGGGCGCCCCGTCACCCTCCATGAACTCCTCGACGCCGTCTGGGGCGCCGAGCCACCCGCCGCCGCCGTATCGGTTCTGCGGACCTATGTGTCACGGCTGCGCAAGGTGCTCGATCCCGCGCGGGACGCGGACGGTGCCGTACCGGTGATCGTCTCCGTCGGGGATGGCTATCTGGCCCGGTTCGGGGCTGACGCCCTCGATCTCGCCGTGTTCGAGCGGCAGGTCGCCCACGCGCGGCGGCTGCGTGCTGCGGGAGAGACATCCGCCGCCGCCGCACTGCTGCACACCGCGCTCGGCGCCTGGCAGGGCGCGGCACTGGCCGGGCTTCCCGGCGCCGCCGCCGAGTCCGAGCGCTCCCGGCTGGACGAGCTGCGGCTGGCCACCCTGGAGACACGGTGGGACATCGATGTCGAACTCGGGCGGCACGGCGAGGTGATCCCCGAACTCATGTCGCTGGCCGCTGCCCATCCCCTGCGCGAAGAGCCGGTTCGGCTGCTCATGCTCGCGCTGTACCGGTCCGGGCGGCGGGCCGAGGCGCTCGCCGTCCACCGCCGGACCTGGCGCACCCTGATGACCGAGCTGGGCATCGAACCCGGCGCGGCCCTCCAGCAGCTGCACGAACGCATCCTCGCGGCGGACGAGCCGCTGGCGGCGGACAAGTCGCCGGTCGCCGGTTCCCGGCCCAACCTCCGAGTCGCGAGTCGCGGGGACTCTCCCGAGGCTCTCCCCGAGCCCGAGCCCGAGCCCGAGCCCGAACCCGCGCCCACGCCCACGCCGCCCCCGGTCACACCCGCGCCCGAGCCCCCACGCACCCCCCACACCCCCCGCCCCGCCCAACTCCCCGCCGACCTCGTCACCTTCGTCGGACGGCATACGGAACTCGACCGCGTACGGGCGCTGCTGCCCAAGCGTGGCGGCGTTCCCGCGACCGTGGTGATCAGCGCGATCGGGGGCATGGCGGGCATCGGCAAGACCGCGCTGGCCGTGCACTGGGCGCACGAGATCGCCGACCGGTTCCCGGACGGGCAGCTCTGTATCAATCTGCGCGGCTTCGACCCGACGGGCGCGGCGGTGGCGCCCAGCGCCGCCATCCGGGTCTTCCTGGACGCGCTCGGCGTCCCCCCGGAGCAGATCCCCGCCGGTCTCGGCGCTCAGGCCGCGCTCTACCGCAGCCTGCTGGACCGGCGCCGGATGCTGATCCTGCTGGACAACGCCCGGGACACCGAGCAGGTCCGCCCGCTGCTGCCGGGCGCGCGCGGCTGTCTGGTCATCGTCACCAGCCGTAACCAGCTCACCGGCCTGGTGGTGGGCGAGGGGGCGCATCCGCTGACGCTGCACCAGCTCACCGCGGCCGAGGCGCACGACCTGCTGGCACGACGGCTCGGCGGCGCGCGGCTGGCGGCGGAGCCGGACGCGGCCGAGGAGATCGTCGCGCGGTGCGCCCGGCTGCCGCTGGCACTGGCCATCGTCGCCGCCCACGCCGCCGCCCACCCGGGCTTCCCGCTGAGCGCCATCGCCGGGGAACTGCGCGGCAGTCACGGCAGCCTCGACGCCTTCGCGGCCGGTGAGGATCTGAGCACCGATGTACGGGCGGTGTTCTCGTGGTCGTACCAAGCGCTGTCCGCCCCGGCCGCGCGGCTGTTCCGGCTGCTGGGGCTGCACCGCGGACCCGATCTGTCCGCGCCCGCCGCCGCGGCCCTCACCGGGCTCCCCGTGAAGGAGAACCGGCGGCTGCTCGCCGAGCTGACCCGGGCGCATCTGCTCACCGAGCACGTCCCCGGCCGCTACGCCCCGCACGACCTGCTGCGGGTCTACGCCGCCGAGCGGGTCGCCGCCGAGGAGACCGGCGAGGAGCGCGAGCGGGCCGGTGAGCGGCTGCTGGCCTGGTATCTGCACACCGCCGACGCCACCTACCCCCACCTCACCCCCAAGCGGCCCCGCGTCCGGCTCGACCCCGTGCCCGAGGGGTGCCGTCCCCTTGAGTTCGACAGCCATGAACAGGCGTTGCGGTGGTGCGAGGACGAACGGGCCAACCTCGTCGGCGCGGTGCACCAGGCCGCCGCGACCGGCCGGTCCGGCATCGCCTGGCGGCTGCCCGCCGTGCTGTGGGGGTTCTTCTATCTGCGCAGCCACCACACCGACTGGCTCGACACCACCCGTACCGGTCTCGCCGCCGTCCGCGCCGTGCACGACCGGGCCGGTGAGGCCCGCGCCCTGATGGACCTGGCCGCCGCGCTGCGCGCCGGTGGCCGCTACGACGAGGCCGTCCAGCATCTGCTGCTGGCGATGCGTGCCTTCCGCGAGGTCGGGGACGTACAGGGGCGGGTGTCCACCGTCGGCAATCTCGGCGACGCCCATCTGCGGGCCGGACGGCTCGGCAAGGCCGTCGAGTACATTCGCCGCGGGCTGGCCCTCAGCCGGAAGCTGGGCAACATGTGGGCCGTGGGCATCGCGCTCGCCAACCTCGGTGACGCCTACCAGCGGCAGGGCAGAGCCACCGAGGCCGTCGAGTGCCTCGGGGAAGCGCTGGAGGTGCTGCGCGCCGAGGACAACCGCTGGGTCGAAGGGGTCGTCCTGGACATCCTGGGTACCGTGCACGCGGGGCTCGACCGGCCCGCCACCGCCATCGAGTACTACCACGAGGCGCTCAAGACCCACCACGACGTCGGCAACCGGTGGGGCGAGGCGGACACCCTGACCCACCTCGGCGAGGTGGAACTGGCCTCCGGTGACCGGGCCGCGGCCCGGGCCTCCTGGGAACGCGCGCTGGAGATCCTCGCCGGGGTCGGGCACCAGGACGCCGAGGGGATCCGTGAGCGGCTCAAGCGTCTCTGACATGCCTCTCACCTCCAGCCGCTGCATCGCCCGGCGCGCGTCCTCACCCGTACAACGGGTGTACGGGTGAGGGCGGTTCAACGGAAACGGGCATCCACAGCCCCGTTTCCGCCCGTTCGGGCTCAGCCCAGCGCGCGGTACGCCTGACCGGAGGCGTTCGGGGTGGCCCCGGTGTAGAGGCCGGTCCCGAAGGTGTCCGTGGAGAGCGTGAACCACGCGTACCGCTCGACGAAGTCCAGCCCCTCCAGCAGGTGCGTCGACGATGTCACGAACGCCGCCTGCTCCTGCTCGCCCGGCAGCCGCGCGGACCCCGACGACCAGTCGATCAGGCCGTACTCGGTCAGCCAGATCGGCTTCTGGTAGCGGTCGTACACGCGCTGGAGATAGTCACGCAGGTGGTTCACCGCGTCCGGGCCGAAGTCGGAGCCGTACCAGTGCACCGGGATGAAGTCGACCTTCAGTCCGCGCTGCTGGGCGCCGGTCATGAACCGGTCCAGCCAGCCGCCCGCCACATCGGCGTTCGCGGCGACGGCCGGGGCGCCCATCCGCAGGCCCGTCGACTGGAGCCGGGGCCACAGGTCCAGGGCCTGTTCGGGGGTCATGTCGGCCTGGCCGCCGTGGTCGGGCTCGTTGAAGCCCAGCAGGCTGGTGCCCTCCTGCTTGGCGGCGTTCAGTTCGGCGTCGGTGACCGAGCCGGGACCCCAGATCATCGGGACGTACTCGACACCCTCCGGTTTCGCGACCGGACCCGTCGACGACGCCCAGTTGTAGTACCAGGCGGCGCCGGAGTCGACGATCGCCTCGGTGATCCCGGGCTCCGGGTTGATGCTCACGCCCTTGGCGCCCGTGCCCTCGCGGTCCGGGGCCTTGGGCTGCTCGGGAGCGGGCGCCGCCCCCTCCACGGCCTCGCGCGGCTCGGTCTCGACCGGGGCGGCAGCGGCGGCGCCGGTCCCGAAGGCCACCGTCATGCCCGTGCACTCGGTGCACTGGCGGACCGTCTGGTTGCCGGGCTCGGTGTCCTGCTTCGACCAGGCGTACGCGGTCGGGCACTGCCCGCTGATCGCGTCGCTGTAGGGCGTCTTGGCGTCCCGGTTGGGGTTGACGCACACCAGCGCCTCGCCCGTGGCCGGGTCCTTGGTCAGATTCTCGGCCGGGCAGGCGGAGATCAGGTCCTTCGCGCAGCCCATCGTCTGGCACGCGCCCGACTCCGGCACCTGCACCCCGTCCGGGGTGATGGTGATCGGCACGGACACGGCGTTGACGTAACTCACGTTGTACCAGGGCGCCAGCGCGTCCTTCGGGTCGAAGTTGAACTCGGCCAGACTGGTGGGCTGTTCACCGGTCGAGCAGCGGTCGGCGTACGGCCCGCAGTCACCCACCGCGCAGTGGAAGGTCGAGCCGTCCTCCCCGGCGCAGCCCTGGCGGGCGAAGAACTTTCCGCGCCAGTGCCCGGCCCCCGAGTTCTCGGGGATCGTGATCGTCGCGGACTGCCCCGGGTCGAGCTTCGGCAGCCCGGTCAGCACGGCCGAGCCGTCGGCGTTGACCGTGGCACCGACCCAGAGCGGGTCGTCCGTACGGTTCTGGAACGTCACCGTGCGATCGGCTCCGCCGGAGGCGTTCTCGGCGTTGATGGCCGTCCCGTCCGACTTCTGCCACTGGATCGCGGCGGCGGTCCCTGTCACACCGACGATCACCAGGAGGAATGCGAGCAGTAGTTGGGTACGTCTGCGCAGTCGGCGCATCGAGCGTGCCTTTCCGTATGGCGGGATGGTGGGGGGTGGGCTCGGCAGGGGACGCGGGATCCGCCGTGAACGGCGGTGTGTGTCAACGGCGTCCGGGCCGACGTGGGGTGCCCGCCGTGTTCCGCGCCCCGGGGACAGCCTGGGCGGGCGTCGCGGGGCGGGTACGGGAGCGGGGGGCTGTGGAGGGGGCGGCGGGGTCGGCCGAGTCGGCCCGCTGGTCGCTCAGCGAACCGAGCGACGCTCCCTTGAGGAACTGCCGCGCCTCGGGGGAGAGCGCGGAGGTGACCTCCGCCCCTATGTCCGAGGTGTGGGGGAGGGGGGTTGTCGTGAGGCGCGGGGGGTCTGGAGAGACGGGGGAGATGGGGGACACAGGGGAGATGGGGGAGTTGAGGGAAGCGGGTGATACGGGCGATACGGGGGCGACCGCGAGGTCAGGGGACTTGGGCGGCTCGGGGGAGACAGCGGAGTCGGGGGCGAGGGGGACCTTCGGAGGTACGGGCGGCGGCCCCGGCGAATCGGGCGAGACGGCGGACTCGGGCGACTCGGCGGAGGCCAAGGGAATGGGCACCTTGGGCGGCACGGGCGGAGGCACGGGCGCCGGTACGGGCCTCTCCGCGTCCCTCTCCCGAGCCGCCTCCCTGCGTTCCCGAGCCGCCTCCCCACGTTCGCGCACCGCCTCCCCACGTTCCCGCCCCGCCCGAGCCGCCGCCAGGAAGCCGACGGCGTCCACCTCCGATCCCGCGCCGGGCGTGAAGGTGGCGGCGTCCACCTCCGATCCCCCGCCGGGCATGAAGGTCGCGGTGGGACGCGGGTGCCCGGCGTCCGGCACGGCCGAGGGTGCCCCCTGCTGGGGTGGCGCCTGCCGCCGGTCCGGGGCCGGGCGCTCCCAGCGGGCCCGAGCCGTCTGAAACTGCTGTGCGTCAGCGGCCATGATGATCTCCTTGGCCCGGTCCAGTGCCTCCACGGCGTCCCGCAGCCCCCGTTCGTCCCGTAGCCCCTGGTCCCCCCGCTGCCGCTCGGGTGCGTCCCGGAGGGGCTCGGCGCTGGCGGCGGCCGGCTGTCCGGCGCCCTCGGGGCGGTCGCCCCGCCGCAGCGCCCGCAGCATGTCCCGCAGTGCGGTCAGCAGGCGGAAGACCTGGTCCACCACCTGCGTCCAGGTGCCCTCGGGGCCGCCGGGCCGTCTGCCCTGCCGCCGGGGGCCGTTGCCGTTGCCGTTGTCGTCCGCCACGGTGTCCCTCTCTCGTCCCGGAGGTGCCGACGCGAGCGACAACGGCTCGGTCCGGGCGATCGGTTCAATGTCCGGACGCCGAGAGGGCCCACCCCACCTCCCACCCCACCGTCCGCCTGCCGGACGGAGGGGCGCGCGCGGTCCGCTCGACCGCCGGGGGCTGTCAGCTGCGGCCCTTGCCCCTGCCGGACGACGACCCGCCCTTCGGCTCGTACCGCGATTCCTTGGACGAGTGGTGGCCCTCCCTGGACTTCTTCTTGCTCGACCCCTGTCCCGACGACTCCCCGCCCCTGCTGGACGCGGGGGCCGTCGACACCCGCGTCGGCCGGTGATGGGCGGCGGTCGGGGCGACGGCGGAGGTGGCCCCCTGCTCCCGCTCCCGGGTGCGGGTGCGGTCGGGCAGGGTCCGCAGGTCCGTACCCCCGCCGCCGCGTTCGTTCCCGACGTTCTCGGGCTCCTGCGCCGCATGGCCCTGCCTGTGACGCTCGTTGGCCAGGTCGAGCCCGGTGCCGAGCCCGTTCGCCCAGGTGCCGCCCGCGCCGAGCCGGTCCTGGAGCAGCCCTTCCTCCTGGAAGGCCGAGACACTGTTCGCCACGAGGCCCACGGTGCGACTGGCGAGGGCGGCGTTGTTCAGCGTGAAGAGGCCGTGCTCCGGGTACTCCTGGACCCCGCGATACACGTCACGCAGGACCGGCGCGGCTCCCGCGATGGCCCCCACCTGGGTGAGGGTGTCCTGGGCCGAGGGAATCATGGGAGCGAGCCCCTGGACGGCCTGGGGGCCGAGGTCGATCAGGAGATTGCCGAGGAACTCCCGGTTGTCCCAGGACCACTTGGCCGCCTTCTTGGCCGTCGCCGCGACATACCGCGCGACCGACGTACTGGCGTCGGCCGCGTTCTGGTACACCGCGAAGTACGTTCCCGGCTCCGCGTTGCGGCCGGTGTCGGCGGTGTTCGGCACGAAGGCGCCGAGCACGGCTCCCTCGGGCAGCGCGGGCGCGTCCTCCGGAACCTCCACCCCCGCCGCCATGGTGCCCATCTCACCGGTCTGGGGGTCCTGGACGATGTAGACGGAGGCGTAGTCGCTGGCGTTGGAGTAGGCGCTGCTGTGCGGTGAGTCCGGCTGGGCGGCCTCCTCCTGGGACGACCGCCGCCGCGACGAGCCCTCCTGCGGCGACGACCGCCGTGACGAGTCCTTCTTCTTCGAGTCCCGCTTCCGCGAGGACTCGTGATCGCGTGAACCTGACCCTGCCATGTGACCCTTCCTTTCCTTTCAGAGGATTGGACGGCAGGCACAACGGGAGGCGCCGGGGCGCCGGTTCACCGCCGTCCGGGCCGCGGCGCGAAGGGATCCAGTACGTCGACGACGGGCGGCTCCTTCGGCCGGTGCCCCCCGGGCTTGCACCCCGCGAACGGGCCCTGCGGGTCGCGCAGGGCGTCCATGACCGCCGGAAGGTAGTCGCGGTGCCAGGAGGCCGGGCCGGTCATGCTCGCGTGCGGCCCGGTCAGTTCCTCCCAGGCCAGCCACAGGCCGTGGAGCTGCGCGATCGCCTCGGGGTGCTCCCACCAGCGGGAGCACCAGGGCGACGAGGAGGTGACCTCCCGGCCGTAGACCGGCAGCAGCACATGGTGGGTCCACAGGGTCAGCCCGCGCAGAGCCTCGGCGTAGGCGGGGCCCTCCATGTAGAGGATGAAGGGCGACAGGGCGGGCGGCTCCTCCGCCCCCGACCCGTCGGGTTCCGTCGCCGGCGCGGTGGCGGGTTCACCCACCGGCTGACCCACCGGCTGACCCACCGGCTCAACCACCGGTTCACGCATCGGGCCGCACCACCCCGAGGATCGGCATCGAACCGGCCGGTGCGATGGACACCGTCCGGCCCGGCCGGGGCGCGTTGATCATCTCGCCGCCGCCGATGTAGATCGCGACATGGCTGGCGTCGGAGTAGTAGACGATCAGATCGCCGGGGCGCATCGAGCCGACCGGGATACGGGTCAGGCCCTGCCACTGTGCCTGCGAGGTGCGGGGGATGACGATCCCGGCGGACAGCCACGCCTGCGAGGTCAGGCCGGAGCAGTCGTAGCCGCCGGGGCCCTCGGCGCCCCACACGTACGGCTTGCCGAGCTGCCGGGCGGCGTACTCGACGGCCTTCTTCCCGGCGGCCGTCGTGGTGGTGCCCACGGTGTCCAGGACACCGGTGTCCACCCACGCGTCCTGGGCGGCGCTCGCCTCCCGGGTGTCCAGGTCGTCCAGTTCCTGGAGCTGGGCGGCGGCGAGCTGCGACTCCAGCGATTCGGCGGCGGCGATGCGCTCCTCGACGGTCCTGCGTTCGGCGTCCCGGGCCTCGCGGTCCGTCCTCAGCCGCCCCAGCACCTCGGACGCCTCGTCGCTGCGGGCCCGCAGCTCCTCGCCGGTCGCCGTGAGCGCCGTGACCGTGTCGATCGTGCCCTGCTGGACCTGGCGGGCCAGGGACGCGTGGTCCAGGGCGCGCTCGGGGTCGTCGGCCAGCACGAACTGCAACTCGGCGGGGAGCGCGGCACCCGTACCCGACCGGTACTGGGCGCGGGCCGCCGCCCCGGCCTGCGCGGTCAGCCGGGCCAGCTTCTGCTCGGCCGTGCGGACCTGCCCCTGGAGGGTGTCCACCCGCTTCTCCTGGGCGTCCACCTGCTCGTCGGCCGCGTTGAACCTGTCCGTGGCCACGGCGGCGTCGTGGTAGAGGCGCTGGAGTTCGGCGCGCACCTCGGCGAGCGTGGTGAGGGGCTCCGCGTGTGCGGCCGTCCCGCCCGTCGCCGTCAGCGCCAGGGCCAGTACGGCGACCGCCACCGTCCGGCGCAGCCGCGCGCGCGGCATCCGTCTCATCGGGTCAGCCGCTCCCTTCGTAGGCGTGCTTCGCCCTCACAACGGGGGCGTGCGGTACGGCGGTTCAAGGGCGCGGGAACCGACCGGAGCCCGGGGCCCGTTGTGGGTGCGAGGACGGTCGTACAGGTCGGATGCCGGTGAGAGGGGCCGTATGGATGCCGCGTTGGCGCTGCTCGCGCTGTGCACGGGGTGCGGGCTCGGGTTTCTGCTGCTCGCCGTGCGGGCGGGGGTGACGGCGCTGCGGCTGTGGGCGCGCGGACTGCGGGCGATGGGGACGGTCACGGCACGGGCGGCGGCCGACCCCCGGCGCGGCGGCCTGGTGGCGTTCCCGGACCACCTCGGTCGGGTGCTGGTCGTGGACCCCGGGGGGTACGCGCCGCTCTGCGGGCTGCCCGAGGTCGGTGGCCGGGTGCCGGTGGTCTATCCGCGCGAGCGGCCCCAGGCGGCCCGGCTGTGGACGGTGGCCCATCTGCTGGCCCCGTCCTTCGGCTGGTTCCTGTCGGCGACGGTGGCGTTCGGCACGGCGGTCGTGGGGTCGGCGTGAACGACGACATGAACGACGACATGAACGAGGACATGGGCACGGGCGCGGGCAGGGGCAGGGCGCGGGCAAGGGCGCGAGCACGGACATCGAGCGAGGGCATGAGCAACAGCACAGGCAAGGACACCGGCAAGGACGCTGGCAAGGACTCCGGCGAGGACACCGGCGAGGACATACCCGGCGGAGTCGTCCGGCGCGTCGTGCAGCTCGACGTCCTGCGCGGCTTCGCGCTGCTGGGCATAGTGGTGGTCAACGCCCAGATGATGGCGGGGCCGTACTACGCCTTCGGCGGCGGGCCGGACGCCTCGGCCTTCGACCGGGGGGTCGCCTGGCTGATCACCGCACTGGTCGCCTCCAAGTTCTATCTGCTGTTCTCCTTCCTCTTCGGCTACAGCTTCGTCCTCCAGGAGCGCTCCGCCGCCCGCGCGGGCGTCCCGTTCGGGCCCCGCCATCTGCGGCGCACGGTGGGCCTGTTCGCCCTCGGGCTCGCGCACGCGGTGCTGCTCTACCCCGGCGACATCCTCATGGCGTACGCCGTCCTCGCGCTCGCCCTGTACGGGGCGCGCGGCCTCCCCCCGCGCACCGCAGTGCGACTCGCCGCCGGGCTCGTCGTGTTCCTCACCGTCCTGCTGCTCCTGGAGGGCCTGGCGTCGGTCGCCGTCACCGAGCCGCTGACCGCCGCCGGGTACGCGCCCACGGCCGCCGACACCATCGCCGCCTACCGGGGCGACGCGCTCTCGGTGATCGGCGCCCACCTCACCGACCTCCCGGGGTCCATCGCCGCGAACCTGCTGTACAGCCCCGACCTGTTCGCCGCGTTCCTCGCCGGGTTCGCGGCGGGCAGGGTGCGGCTCCTGGAGCGGCGCGGCCGGGACCGGGCCTGGCTGCGCCGAACGGCCCTGCGCCGGCTGCCCCTCGGCCTGCTCGGCGGCATCGTCTCCGCGCTCTGCGCGAACTGGCCCCTGGACAACCGCTGGTTCGACGTCGGACACGCGGTGGCCGTCCTGACCGGACCCGCGCTGACGGCGTCGTACGTCTGCGGACTGCTCCTGCTGCTCGGCAGCGCCCGGCGCCCGGCGCGGGTGCTCTCCGCCGCGCTGGCCTCCTCCGGGCGCCTGGCCCTCACCCACTACCTCACCCAGTCGCTGGTCCTCGCCCTCGTCTTCACCGGGTACGGCCTCGGGCTCTACGACCGGGCGGGCGCCGCCGCCGTCCTCGCGGGCTCGATACTGCTGTACGGCGGTCAGCTCGCCCTCGGCGCCTGGCTGAGCGGGCGCTTCCGGTACGGGCCCGCCGAACTGCTGCTGCGGACCGTCACGCTCGCGCGGCGTCCCGGGGCCCGGCCGGACGCGGGCCCTTCTCCAGCGGGACGCCCGGCATGAGCCGCTGAGCGGCCCGCCGGGTGATCGCGGCCGTCTCCGCCTTCGCCGCGGCCGAGATGGCGGCGGCGCCGGGCTCCTTGTACCAGGGCCGCAGCCGGATCAGCGCGGGCCGCACACCTGTCGCCAGCAGCAGCGCCGTGCCCTTGGGCAGCGCCCGGATCCGGTCGGGCGGGAGCACGGCCTCCTGCCGGTAGGAGTACGAGCGTGAGGTGCCCTCCTTGCCGTGCGAGACGCTCGGTGTCCGCACATCGTGCTGGCCGACCAGGGTGGAGATCTTCTGCACGAAATCGGCGTCGTCCAGACCCGCGCCGAGCAGCTTGACGGTCGCCGCGCTCCACAGCGCGTCCATGCCCATCTCGCCCCACACCCGCGAGCCCTGCCGGTAACTCTGGAGCAGGGTGACGACATTGATGCCGCGCGAGCCGAGGTGCGAGTACAGGTCGGGCAGGTCGGAGATGCGGCAGACGTTGGCGGCCTCGTCCAGGACCGCCGTCAGGGGCGGGTCGAGCCGGCCGCCCATGCGTTCGGCGGCGACCACCCCCGCCCGCATCGTCGCGTCCGCCAGGCCCGCGATGACCCCGGCCGCCGAGCCGCCGCCGTCCTTGGACAGCAGATACAGAGTGTCGGTGCCCAGGACATGCGCGTCCGGGCGGAACTCGGGCAGCTCCGGGTCCGGGGTCACCCAGGCGAGGATGTCGGGGTCCAGCAGACAGGCCACCGTCTGCCGGGCCGTCTCGTAGATGCCGTCCCGCGTCTCCACCGCGCCCCGGATCGTGCCCTGCAACTGCTCGGCCATCGCCCGCAGCCCGACATCGCGCAGCAGATCGATCGGGGTGCGGTCGGCGGGGTCCGCGAGCCAGCCCAGCAGATCGGCGACCGGGGCCTTCCCGCGCGCGGCGGCCAGGAACAGGGCGGTGAGGGTGTTCTGGGCGGCGGCGATCCAGAAGTCTTTCTTCGCCGTGTCGTCGTTGACGGACGCCACGAAATGCCCGGCCAGGCGGCGGGCGCCCTCGATGGAGTGGCACTCGTCGAGCATGTTCCACCACATGGCGCGCGGTGTGTGCGCGATGCCCTGCGGGTCGAACGTCCACACCGTGCCCGTCTCCGCGCGCGCGGCCCGGGTCACCGCGTACACGTCGGACTTGTTGGAGGTGAGCAGGACCGCGCCCTGGGCGCGCAGCACCCGGGGGATCGCGATGCCGGTGGACTTCCCGGCACGCGGGGCCATCAGGTCCAGTTCCACGTCCTCGTGACTGCTGCGCAGCTCCGGGCCCTTGGGGTCGAGGTCGCCGAGGAGATTGCCGGTCTCGTCCGGATGCAGCTCGGTACGGCCCTGGAGGGAGGGGCGCAGCTCGCGGGCGCGGGCCGTGACGCCCTCGGGGCACAGGGCGGCCAGATCGCGGGCGCGCGCCAGACCGCCGGGGCGGGCGAAGCGGTCCGTGAGGAAGCGGACGGCGACGGCGACGGGCACCGCGACCAGCGCCAGCACCAGCAGGACGCCCCCGACGACGGCTGCGGGCGGGGTCCCCGGCCACAGCGCGGCCGTGCCGTCGGAGGCCAGCGCGCCCGCGCTGGACAGGGTGAACGGCGGGGTGTCCCAGCCGTGCCCGGTGAGCCCCGCGCCCAGGGTGCCGCCCGCCCAGGCCACGGTGAACATCAGCAGGACGGTCCCGATGATCGCGGCGACGGCCCACTGCACCTGGTCGTGCAGCTGACCGCCGCCGGAGGGCTGCCGGCTCATCGGATCCGCTTCCCGCCGGGACGGCCGGACGGCCGCCGCTTCGGGTCCGCCGCCGCTTCGGTCTCCTCGTTCGGTGTCCAGCGGGTGTTGGTGTTGTGCAACCGGCGTTCCGCGTCCGTGATGGCGACCTTGATCGGGATGCCGGGACGGCCGCCGACCTTGATGAGGAAGCGCCCCCGGCCGGGCGGCTCGCCGTTCTCGGTGTGCTCCCCGCTGACACCCCAGCCGGGCGGCGACGACCACGACGACACCAGGTCGATCTCGCGCCGGGACAGCCCCACCACCTTGCCCAGATCCTCCATCTCCGCCTTCGGCAGCCCGGCGCACACCACCATCCCGGCCCGCTCCACGAACCCGCGGGCCTTGGCTCGGTCGGCGTCGGTGCCGAGCGCCTCGGCGTCCTTCAGGGTGTGGGTGATCTTGGCGTCGCCGAGTCCGAGGGAGCGGTTGAGGCGGGTCAGCGCGTCGATGCGGTCCACGATGCCGGACGCGGCGCGCAGCGGGCGCCACAGCTCGTCCAGCACCGTGAAGAACCAGCGCCGCGGGGCGAGTCCGGCGTCCGCGAGCGCGTGCGAGGCGGCGACCGTGCCGAGCCCGTCGGACCAGGCGGCGAGCATCGCGGCGGCGGTCAGCTGCGTGTCGGCCTCGCCGATGCCGGAGATGTCGATGCACACGGCGGGCGCGTCGGGGTCGATGTGGGTGGAGGTCTCGGAGGCGAAGGTGTCACCGAGCGGGCCGTCCAGGATGCCCAGCAGGGAGCGGTGCAGCGGGTCCACGGCGTCCCGGTAGCGGGTGTCGTCACCCCGGTCGAGGGTGACCGCGCGCACCCGGTCGGGGCCCTCGGTCAGCACCCGCAGCACATCCGGCAGCAGCACCGGACGGCCCACCGGGGGGTGTTCGCGCAAGTGGTGCAGGACGGCGGACAGCACGGACTGCTCGTGGTCGTCCATGGGACGGCCCCGCACGATGGTGATCAGCGCGGCGACCATGTTCAGCACCCGGCCGTGCGCCTCCGCGTGCAGCACCGCGCCCGCCTTGCCGCCGATCCGGTCGGCGGCGGTGCCCATCGCCCCCGGGTCCAGGACGTTGATGCCGCCCCGGCCGCGCCCGATGGAGATCACCTGGCCGCCCAGCGCCCGTACGGTGTCGGCGTAGTCCGGTTTGAGGTCGCCGAGGACCAGCGGGACCACACCGGTCGCGGCCAGCCCGATCAGCATCCGGTTGACCAGCGTCGACTTGCCCAGACCCGGCATGCCCAGCATGAACAGGGAGGGGTTGGAGATGTAGCGGGCCCGGGTGAACCAGTTCAGCGGGTCGCCGCAGACCGTGGCGCCGGTGAACAGATGCTGCCCCAGCGGCACGCCGGTCATCGGCGAACCCGAACCGGCGGCGAACGGCCACATGCCGCACGCCTGCACGGTGGTGGCCCGCCACATGGTCGGCGGATCCAGGTAGCCGACCCGGCCCCCGCCCGCGCCGAGCCAGCCGCGCGGGGGCACGTACAGCTGCCGGGGGCGCGGCGCGGGCCTGCCCCTGCGGGGCGCGGGAGGCTCGGCCGCCCGTCCCGCCTGCCGCTCCTCGGCCAGCCGGTCGGCCAGCTCGGCCTGCCTCTGCTCACGCCGATCGCTCACAGCGCCTCCTGCAACTCGTGCGGGACCAGGGTCTGTTCCCACGGGAGGATCCCGGCGGGCAGCGTGCAGCTGAACGCCGCCGCCTGCATCCGGTCGGCCGGACGCATCAGCACGCGGGCCGCGGCGGTCAGATTCCGGACGGCCACACTCGCGTCGGCCAGCTCCTCCATCGTGTCGACGGTGACCGTCAGCATCAGCGAGAACTCCACCAGCCCCGCGCCCGACGCCTCCTCGGCCGCCGTCTGCTCCGCCGCCCGCACCTCGGTGGCCGCACGGGCCTGCACCATGCCCTTGCCGGACGTGGCCATGAACTGGGCGCTGCGCCGGTCCGCCTCCACGATCCGCGCCGACGTCGCCGGGTCGATGGGCCGGTAGACCAGCGCGACCCGCTTGCGGCGGGTGACCGGAGCGGCCTCCAGCATGCCCCGCAGCACCGAGGAACGGACCGTGCCGCGCGGCGCCAGCGTCATCAGCCAGGTCCGCGACACCCCCGAGTCGTGCTGGTAGGCGTTCACCGTCTCGACGGCGGCGGCGGGTCCGGCGTCCTCCCACTCCAGCCCCGTACCGCCGTGCTGGGCGCGTGCGCTGAGCACATCGGCGGCCACCGCCGGGTCGTACGCGACCCGGACGACCTCGGCGATCCGCTCCGCCGACAGCGGGTACGCGGCACCGCCCCCGGCCGCGACCAGCCCGCTCAGCAGCCCCGGGATACGGATCGCCAGATCCGCGATGACCTCGTCCTTCCGGCGCCGCGCGCCACCCGGGACGCCGTAGGTGAGGGAGACGTACGTGTGCATCTCGGAGGACGCCATCGGATACCGCTCGACGACCTCCTCCATCACCGCGCGGGCGGCGGGCGGCGCGTCCGGATGGATCCGCGGCAGCACCTCGTGCGCGAGCCGGGTGCCCGGGTCGGGGGCGGTCTCCACGATCACGGAGGCCCCCCGCAGCCCCGGTTCGTGCGCGAGCCGGGCCAGCCACTCGCCCCACAGCGCCACCCATACGTCGACCTGGTCCGGGTCGATCAGCGCACCGCCGTCCGGCTCACAGCCCAGGACGATCGTGTACAGATTGCGCGCCGGGTGGTGCAGCACCCCGAACGGGCGGTCGTACGCGTCCCGTCCCTCCGTCGCCGTCACCTTGTTCAGCAGCCCCGGCGGCCGGAACCGCCCGCCCGGCCGGGCCGACAGCGGGCCGGAGACATACAGGTGCGCGCCCTTCGCCTTCCGGCGCCACCAGCCGACCCGCAGGGTGACCAGCTGGTAGACGTTGCGGCCGTCCTGGGTGCGCAGGGCGAGCGGGGCCAGCACCACGACCATCGGGACGCACACGGTCAGCGCGGCCTCGATGGAGATCAGCGACGCCAGCAGGGTGATGACGAGCCCGCCGAAGACCCCGAAGGTGCCGACCAGCCCGAGCGGCCCGAGCCCCGGCCGCCGTGGCCTGCGCCAGTTCCCGTACGTCGGATGGGTGGCGGCTTCCGTGGACATGTGGATCGGGGTCCCTTCTGGAGGGGTGGGGGTACGGGGAGGAGGGGGACCGCCGGGCTTCCGGGGGCAGGGGAGCCCGGCGGTCGTTCAGGGGAGAGGGGGGTGGGGCCGGGGAGTCGGGTGGGCGGGGCGCTCGGGCGTCACTCGTTGTGCCCCAGCTTGCCGTCGGCGCCGTCGACGGCCTCCGTGGCGCCGCGGGCGACGGCCTGGGTCACGGTGGTCGCCGCGGTGACCACCGCCGCGGCCGGTCCGGCGAGCGAGGCCGCCCGCCCGGCACCCGCGGCGGCACCGCCACCACCCGCACCGCCACCCCCCGCGCTTCCCGAGCCCGAGGGGCCGCCCCGGCCGCTCGATCCGCCGCCGCCGGAGGAGGAACCCTCCGAACCGCCCGAGCCGCCCAGGCTCTTGGAGCCACCCGCACCGGCGGAACCGGCACCGCCGGAGGAACCACCGGCCCCCGTGGACCCGCCCGCGCCTGACGCCCCCGACGGCCCGCGCGCCCCCAGCGGCCCGCCACCACCCGCGGCGGAACCACCGCCACCGGCCCCGCGGCTGGCGAGCTGGATGGCGCCGGAGGCCAGACCACCGGCCACGCTCGGCGCCTGCCCGCCGGGATTGCCCGTACCGAGCGCGGCCGTGGCGGGCACGATGAGCTTCAGCAGGGCGGGCAGCGCGACCGCCGACAGCAGCATCACCGCGATACCGGCGATCCGGGTGTGGATCGTGCCCTCGACCGCGCCGGGCACGTTCTTGCCCGCACCGGTCATCACCGACCCCGCGTACAGGATCAGCCCGGCCGCGGGTTTGTACAGCAGCCAGGCGATCATCCAGCCGATGTGCTTGCGCCACCAGCCGGCCCCCCAGTCCGTCATGGAGGCCGCGGCGGCCACCGGGAGCGTGCCCAGGAGCACGATCAGGACGCCCATCCGGATGTAGAGCAGGATCGTCTGGAGGATCCCGGCGATCAGCAGCAGGAAGGCGAGGATCAGCTTGACGAAGGCGCCGACCCCGCCGATGTCCGAGCAGCCGCCGATCTGTTCGAGCTGCGCCCGCGCGCCCTCGTTGAACAGATGGGTCGCGTAGTTGTCCGAGACGATGACGGCCGCGCCCACGACGGTGGTGGCCGCGCCCGAGACGAGGACGACCCGCAGGATGCCCTTGAGCGCGGTGACGCCCGCGGTGCCCTTGCGTTCGATCGCCATACGGGCGGCGGCGAACAGCAGGGAGCCGACCGCCAGATAGATCACGATCCACTGGGTCTGGCCGTTCACCCGCTGGGACGTCGTCATGGATTCGAGCGTCGGGATGCCGGTGATGATCGCCCCGTACACCTGGATCGCCGCGAAGAGGACGAAGTCCGCGATCGTGCCCAGGATCGTCCCGATGGGATCGCCCAGGAAGCTGAAGAAACCGAGGATGGCGTCGAGGAGCGGGTTGCCGGTCTTGCAGGTCATGTGCCGGCTCCCCACAGGAGATAGCCGTTCGTGTCCTGGACCGTCGTCATCTGCGAGTACAGCGAGCCGTCGACCCCGGGCCGCACCTTCCAGTCGCCGTCGCTCCAGCGCACCTCGACGGCGGTCGCGGTGAAGCCCTGGCCGCCCTTGATGAGCAGCGAGACGGTCGCCGCGTCGGGCGTGTAGGCGATCAGGGAGAAACCGACGTACGACGAGACGGGCGAGCCGTCGGTGCGGCGGGCCGTGTCGGCGCTCAGGGAGCGCTGGAACTCGAACATGTCCCGGCCGGGCCCCGCCACCACCTGCTGCTCGGTGACGGTCCGCCAGCCGGACTCGCTCATTTGCGTGGGGATCACCGTGGCGGCCAGGGCGGCGCCCGCGGGCGTGTGCGCGAAGCACCACCACAGGGCGCCCTGGAACAGGGTGGGCCCGGCCGAGGCCGAGACGGGCACCCGCGCGACGCCGAGCGGACGCCAGTCGATGTCCGCGGGCGCGGCCTTCGGCAGTACGTCACCGGCGCTGTCGTCGGTCACGCAGCCCCCGGGGCGGCCGTCGGTCAGCGGGGCCGCGCCGGTCAGCGGGCCCTCGCTCGCGGTCGCCTCGGCCGGCTGCCCACCGGTGTCGCCCGTCATGGCCGACGTCAGCGCGAGCAGCCCGCCGATCACGACCACGACGGCGAGGAACCCCGCCGACAGCTGCCAGCTCCCCTGCCTCCAGTACGGCCCGGACTCCTCGGCCCGCGGCTGCCTGCGTAGGAACATCTCGCGTGCCCGTCGCTCCGCTCGTCCCTCCGGCTCAGCCGAACACGAAGGTGACGATCGGGCCCGCCGTGGCCACCAGGACGCAGCCGCCGAGCACCATCCCGAGGCGGCTCATGTGCTCGGAACTCTCACCCCGCTTCACCGATATGGCCATCATCGCGCCGGTCACCAGCACCCCGGCCACCCCGGCCGCGGTACCCGCCCAGGCGACCAGACCGAGGACCGTGTCGACCTTCTCGGTCAGCTCGGGCGGGGCGTCGCTCTCCGGCGCGGGCACGGCGGCGAGCAGCTGGGAGGTCTTCTGGAGCAGGGAGGACATGAGGATCTCCGGGAGGAATCGGTGCCACCGGTGAGGGGTGGGCGGTGAGCGGTGAGGGGTGGGCGGTGGGCGGTGGATTGTGAGCGGTGGGCCGAGGGTCGCGGTGGGGCGGTTCACGGGGGCGGGGAATCGGTCGGTGGGTCGGGTGGGTCGGGTGGGTCGGGTGGGTCGGTTCAGTTCAGGCCCAGGTCACCGAGGAACGCGACGAGCGGGCCGGCCGTCGTGGCGATGAGCGAGGCGAGGCCGACGAAGAAGACACCGCGGAAGTGCTCGCCGCCCTCGCCCGGTTCGCCCCGGCGCAGCTGGAGCGACATGTTGATGCCGACGACCAGCAGTCCGAGGACGCCCGCGGCCGAGGCGCACCAGGCGAGGGTGTTGAGGATCGTGTCGGCCGCGGGGCCCGGGTTGAAGAACTCCTCGTTCGGGGCCGCGGCGGCGACCGGCGCGGCCATCATGACCGGCCCCGCTCGCGTCCGGACCCGGCGCCCACCAGGTCGCCGAGCCGCACGAGTTGCGCGGGCAGCCGGCGAGGCTCGCCGCCCTCCCGCCAGGCGGGGATCCACGGCACCCGGTGCACCCGGGCGACGGACCGGATGACCCGGACGCGGCGCAGCAGGCTGAGCGGAAGCAGGCCGGGCGCGTCGGCGACGAGGACCACGCACAGCAGGTCCAGCCCCTGCGGGGCATGCCCTTCCTCCAGCGCCCGCAACGCTTGCGAGACGGCCCGCATCCCGTGCGCGCTGGTCCGTCCGACCAGCACCATCCGCCGGGGCTCACCCCGTCGCGGCTCCGGCCACCGGGCTCCGACCTCCACTCCGCCGAGCACCTCCACCAGCGAGGACACCCCGGCCCCGCCATGCGCCTTGACCCACCCGACGTCACCCCGCGACTTCCCCCGCGCGACCTGGGGCCGCCGGGGCTGATGACCCCAGGTGCCTTCGGGGACGGGGGTGGGGTCAGGGGAGGGGACAGGGGAGGAGACACGGGCGGGCTTCGGTCCGGGCGCGGGTGCGGGTGCGGTGCGGCGTACGGGTCTGGGGGCGCGGGGCGTGCGTACGGGCGCCTCGGGAGCGGGCGCCGCCGAGACGATCCGCGGCGCCCTGCTGCTCGTACGCCTGCCCGTGCCGTCTCCGCTGCCGTCTCCGCCGGAAGCGGGCCGTGGGGCCGGTGGCGCGGGCGGCGGGGTGCTCGGCCCCCGTTCCCACGCACGTGAGCCGGGACCCGGACCCGGACCCGGACGTGAACTCGGACCCGGACCTGGACGTGGATTTGGAGCCGAACCCGGAGCCTTCGCCGAACGAGTGCCCACATCCGTGCCCATATCCATGCCCATCTCCGTGTCCATCTCCGTGCCGCCCCCTTCGTCGCTCGTGTTTCCGCCGCTGTGACTCATCTTGTTTTCCACCGGTTTGAACTTATTCGCCGCGGGGCCCGTTGGGATCTTTCGAGCCCGGCGGACAGCACAACGGGCGGTCCGCCCACGGCGGTTCAAGGTGATGTCGAAGTGGCTCCGAAGTGGCTCCGAAAGGGCTCCGGAGTGAAGGGGAAGAAGGCGCGCGCGGATGGCGGACAGCGAGGGCGGCGATGGGTCGAAGGCCGTCCGGAACAGCCTGATCGCGGGCGGCTCCTGCGGCTGTCTGATGATGCCGCTCGTCCTGGCCGGCGGGGTCGTCGTCGTGATCGTCTTCGGCGGGCTCGGGGTCCTGCTGGCCCCCCTCATCGCGCTGATCCTGCTCTTCGGCGGCGGTGGCGGCGCTGCCGGTCCGGACGACGCGGACGAGGTGATCGCCGTCTTCGAGGGCGACGGCAAGGGCCCCCTGGAGACCAGTACGGTCCCCGCCGACCTGGTGGACCCCATCGAGGAGGCGGGCGCGATGTGCCTCGCGATCGGCCCGATCGTCATCGCCTCCCAACTGGAGCGGGAGTCCGGCTTCAACGCGGCGATGGTCGGCGCGCAGGGCGAGGAGGGCATCTCGCAACTGCCGCCGGATGTCTTCGAGCGGTACGGCGAGGACGAGGACGACAACGACAGGACCTCCGCCTTCGACGCCGCCGACTCGATCGCGGCGCAGGGCCGGCATATGTGCGATCTCGCGGACCAGGCCCAGGAGATGATCGACGCGAACGAGACCGACGACAGCGTCCTGGACCTCACCCTGGCGGCCTACCACGTGGGCATGGACTCGGTGCGCGCCGCGAAGGGGGTGCCCGCCACGAACGAGGCACAGGGCTATGTCGCCGCCATCCGCGCCCAGTTCGCCAAGTACGGCGGCCTGGCCGCGCCGCCCCCCGGCGCCACCCCCGGCGTCACACCGAGCCCCACCACGTCGTCCGCACCCCCCGCCGCATGAGGAGCACAGCAATGGACCGTTTCGAGGTGTACCTCTCCGACGAAGAGGTCGCCGAGATCAACGGGGAGCCCGTCGTCGCCGCCCCCGGCAGGTCGGTGCACGAGGCCGTACTGGACCGGTTGCAGCGGTACGCGCAGGAGCGCGGCGGTGCCGTGGAGGCGACCGTGAACCAGGGTTCCGGCCTGGACGACTTCGCCCTCCAGGTCTCCCCGGACGGCTCCAGCCGCCTCCTCCTGCCGGAGGAACCCGAAGGGCCCGCAGAGCCTGAGGAGCCCGAAGAACCCGAGGTGCCCGAAGAGCCGGAGGTGCCCGAAGAGCCGGAGGTGCCCGAAGAGCCGGAGGTGCCCGACGCGCACGATGGGCCCGCGGCCCAGGACACCGCCGTACCCCCCACCACCCCCTCAGCCACCCCCTCAGCCACCACCACCCCCTCACCCCTGGCCGCGGTGGTGGGCCGCGCCCGAGCCGCCGCCCGCGCCGCGTCCCCGGAAACCCGGCAGACCCCCGAAACCCGGCAGACCCCCGAAACCGCGGCCCTCCCCGCGGAGTTCACCGGCCGCATCGACCGGATCAACGCGCTGGTGTCCGCGGGCCGCCCGGCGGAGGCGCTGGCCGCCGCGACCGCGCTGCGGGTGAGCCTGACGCGTGCGGCGGGCGCCGAGGATCCGCACGCGCTGGAGGCGCGCGCCCTGGAGGCGTACGTCGCCCATCTGTGCGGCGAGCACCGCGAGGCCGTCGTCCTGGCCCTGGGCGTGGCCCGGATCCGGTGCGCGTCCGGGGACCTGCGGGCGCCCGGCGACGTGGCACGGGCGGCGGCCTCCTGGCAGCAGCTGGACGACGACCGGGCGGCCCTCGCGCACGGGCGCGAACTGCTGCACCTGTGGGACGTCCTCAACCGCCGGGGACTGCTCACGCCCGGCCACCGCAACGTCGCCGAACGGGTGCGCGGACACGTGGACTCCCTGGCGGCAAACGTCTGATCCGGCCTCGTACAGCGGACGTCAATCGCTCATGGATCGCCCCTCGGAACACTCCGTTCCCCGGGACGACCCGGCCCCCGGTCATCCGGACCGGCGCCGGTCGTCCCCAGGAGCAGGAGCACACCATGAACGTGACGGTCATCGGATCGGCGAACGCGGCCTCGCCCGAGGAACGGGCCCTGCGCGACCTCTACATGGCGCACGGTCCGGCCCTCTACACCTATGTGCTGCGCATGCTGGGCGGCGACACCCACCGCGCGGAGGACGTCGTCCAGGAGACGCTGCTGCGCTGCTGGAACACCCGCAATCTGGTGGACGACGAGGGGATGGCCGTACGCCCGTGGATGTTCCGGGTGGCCCGCAACCTCGTCATCGACGCGCACCGGACACGGATGGCACGCCCGTTGGAGATCAACGGCGACACCTGGCTGGACGAGTGGAGCGCCGAGGTGGACGACATCGAGCGGATGCTGTCGTCCGTGGTCGTGCAGCAGGCCCTGGACGCGCTGACGCCCGCGCACCGCGATGTGCTCCGGGCGACCTTCTTCGCCGACCACACCACCCGGCAGGCGGCCGAGGCCCTGAACATCCCGCAGGGCACCGTGAAGTCCCGGGTGTACTACGCCCTGCGGGTCCTGAAGTCGGCGCTGGAGGAACGCGGGGTGCGCTGAGTCCGGCGCCGGGGCCTCTCACACCCCCGCAGCTCACCCCGGCCCCTCACTCCCACACCTCACCCCCACATCTCACCCCGCGGCCGACTCGTACCAGACCGGCCGGACCCCATGGCCGGGCCCGACCGCCGCCCCCGCACGGCTCCGCTCCCCGTCGTCCACCTCCAGCAGCGCGATGGCCACCGACCAGGCCGTACGGGCCGACGCGTGGTCGCCCGCCGCATGGTGGGAGTCGCCGAGCCGCCGCAGCGCGCCGGCCTCCTGCCGCCGGTCGCCGATCTCCCGGTACCGCCGTACGGCCCACCCGAACCGCTCGACGGCCCGCTCGTAGCGGCGCAGCCGGTGGTACGCGCGCCCGGCGCCGTCCAGCGCGGCGGCCTCGCCGCCCCGGTCACCGGCCTCCCGGTGCGCGCGGACGGCCCGTTCGCAGTGGTCGAGGCCGCGTTCGGCGTCCCCGAGCAGCAGGTACGCACGGCCGATCTCGTCCAGGACCGTGCCCTCGCCGCCGGACCGGCCGTCCGGGCGGCTGAGGAGTTCCAGGGCCTGGCCGAGGAACTTGATCGCCTCGCCGGGACGTCCGAGGCGGGTGTGGATGAGTCCGAGCCCGCGCAGGGCGTGCGCCTGTCCGACGGCGTGGCCCTGGGCGCGGGCGGCCCGCAGCGCGGCGCGGTGGATCTCCAGCAGGTCGTGCGGATGGCCGAGGCGGTCGAGGTGCGGGTCCAGTGCGTGGGCGAGCCGCCAGGCGTGCTCGTGGTGGCCATGGGCGGCGGCGTGCTCGACGAGCGTGCGCAGCACCTGGCGTTCGGCGCGCAGCCAGCCGGTCGCCTGCTCGCCGTCGGCGAACCGCAGGGGCGCGCTGTCAGCCGTGCGCGCGGGCAGGGGGAGGGCCGTACGGAACGGGTCGAGGACGGCTCCGGCGTGCTGGGCGGTGTCCAGATGGTGGTCCAGCAACCGCCGGGTCGCCGTGTCGCGTTCGTACGGGGTGTCCTGCTCGGCGGCGCGTTCGCGGGCGTAGGCGCGCAGCAGGTCGTGCAGGACGAACCGGCCCGGGAGGTGCTCGATGAGCAGGCTCGCCCCGGTCAGCTCGGTCAGCAGCGCGCGGACGCGGCTCCCGTCCCCGCCGGCCAGCGCGGCGGCGGCCCGTACGCCGATGTCGGGTCCGGGGTGCAGGGCGAGACGGCGCAGCAGCACGGCGGCGCCGGGCGACAGGGCCCGGTACGACCAGGAGAAGGCGGTACGGGGGTCGGTGCCGGTGTCGTGGCCGGTGAACGCGTCGAGGGTGCCGTGGCCGTCGCGCAGTTCGGCGGCGAGGTGGGCGAGCCGGAAGCCGGGGTGATGGGCGGCGCGCGCGGCCACGTCGGCCAGGGCCAGCGGCAGTCCGGCGCACAGGTCGACGATGGCGCGGGCCGCCTCCGGCTCGGCGGCGATCCGGGCGCCGCCCAGCCGCCGGGCCAGCAGTTCCCGCGACTCCCCGGCGCTCAGCGGGGCCGGCGTGAGCGGATGGGCACCGTGCCGGGCGACCAGGCCGCTGAGCCGGCCGCGTCCGGTGACGACGACGAGGCAGCCGGACGCGCCGGGCAGCAGCGGTTCCACCTGGGCGGTGTCCCGGGCGTTGTCCAGCACGATCAGCACCCGCCGGGCGGCGAGGACACTGCGGTACAGCGCCGCCCGCGCGTCGAGCCCCTCGGGTACGGCGGGCGGGGCGACGCCGAGCGCGACGAGGAACGTTTCGAGGGCCTCGCCGGGATGCATGCCGGTGCCACCGGGTCCGTGGCCGCGCAGGTCGACGTGGAGGCTGCCGTCCGGGAAGCGGTGGGCGATCCGGTGGGCCCAGTGCAGGGCGAGGGCGGTCTTGCCGACACCGGCCATGCCGTTGACGACGGCGATGGTGGCGCCGCTCGTCCCCGGCCCGCCGTCACCGAGGAGCAGCGCGGTGAGCTGGCCGAGCGCGGTGCGGCGGGCGGTGAACACGGGCAGGTCGGTGGGGAGTTGGGAGGGCCGGATACCGGTGGGCGCGGGCGGCGGCGTCGGCAGTGCCGGTGCCGGGGTGAGGGCGGGGTCGCCGGTCAGCAGCCGGGTGTGCAGGGCGCGCAGGGACGGCCCGGGTTCGATGCCCAGTTCGTCGACGAGGGTACGGCGGGTGCGGGTGTAGGCGGCGAGCGCCTCGGCCTGCCGGCCGCACCGGTACAGGGCGAGGAGCAGCAGTTCGCTCACGGCCTCGCGCATGGGATGGGCGTCGCGCAGGGCGAGCAGTTCCGCGACGACCGTCTCGTGACGGCCCAGCTCCAGCTCGACGCGCAGCCGCAGTTCCAGGACGCTCAGCCGCCGCTCGGCCAGATCCACCCGCGCGGATCCGGCGTACGGGCCGGGAACCCCGGCCAGCGCGTGGCTGTCCCACCCGGCGAGGGCGGCGCGCAGCGGGCCGAGGGCCCGGTCGGGCCGGCCGCCCGCCCGGTGCTGCTTGGCCTGTGTGACGGCCGCCTCGCAGTCGGCGAGGTCGGTGGCGACCTTGTCCGTCCGCAGGGCGTATCCGTCCCCGAGGGACATCAGGACCCCGGGCGCCTGTCCGCGCCCGCGCACGGGTTCCAGCAGCTTGCGCAGCCGCGAGACGTAGGTGCGCAGCACGGCGACCGCGCCCGGTGGCGGCTCGGCGCCCCAGACGCCTTCGACGAGTTCGGCCACGCCGACCGCGTGGCCCCGGCGCAGCAGCAGCATCGCGAGAACCGCACGTTGCTGGGGGGAACCGAGCGCCAGTTCCGAGGTGCCACGCCGACCGCGCAGCGGACCGAGCAGAGCGAACCGGAGCGGTTCGATTCCTCTTTCCTCCACGCCCCGGACAGTAGCGGCCGCCCGCCCGGGCGCCAGTCCAGCACACCATTTCCCGCCAGCCGGCCGGAGAGGGTGGTCTGTCATATGACAGTGACATTATGCCAATTTGCCACGTCTTATACGACTATGATCTTCTGGCGCCCGGCAAGCGCGTTACCTGCGGTATGTCGCGCAGGCCGCCGCCCGACAAGGAAATCCCGCGTGCCGGAAGGATCACTTCCGGCACTTTTTGCGGGCGGCGAGGGGGGATGCGCGCGTCGCCGCAAGGATTCCGCAAGGTCCTTGCAAGCAATCCGTCGAGTAGGTGCGGCAGACCTCGTGCGAGGGAAATGGTCGACACACTCGGGGGGACGCAGTGACTGCAACGGGGGCTTTGTGGCTGAACGGGCCTGTTGGTCTGGGGGCGCACAGTCGTGTGCTCCGTACGGGGTGCCACACCGTACTGGTCGTGGTGCCGTTCATGGTGGCCGGTATCCGGCTGATGGATGTGCTCGCTCTGCTGAAGGCGGATCACCGTGTTTCGGTGATGTTCACCGTCGCGCCGGCGACGAACGGCGCGGTGTGCCACGGCTCCGAGGAATTCGTCCGGGCGCAGGGCGGCTTTCTGCTGCCGTGGCACCAGGCGGTCCAGTGCGAGTTCGACCTCGTCCTGGCCGCGAGTGAGGTGGCGGTGGAGCAACTGCACGGGAAAGTACTGCTGCTGCCGCACGGGGCGGGGGTGCTGCCGTCCCGGCTGCGGGCGCGCAGCGCCGGTTCCCACGCGGCTCCGACACACGGTCTGGACCGGGGGCGGCTGGTGCACCGTGGCCGGCTGCTGCCGGCCGCGCTGCCGCTCACGCACGACGACGAGCTGGCGGTGCTGCGCGACTCGTGCCCCGAGGCCGTGCCGGTCGCGGTCGTGACGGGCGATGTGTGCTTCGACCGGCTGGTGGCGAGCGTCCCGCTGCGGGAGAGCTACCGGCGGGCGCTGGGCGTGGGCGCGGGGCAGAAGCTGGTGGCGGTGACCTCGACCTGGCAGCCGGAGTCCGTCCTCGGCAGTCATCCGGAGCTGCTGGAGCGGCTGCTGGGTGAGCTGCCGCCGCGGAAGTACCGGGTGGTGGCGATCCTGCACCCCAACATCTGGGGCGTGCACGGCGACTGGCAGGTGCGGGCATGGTTCGCGGACTGCCTGCGTGCGGGGCTGCTGTTGCTGCCGCCGCAGGAGGGATGGCGGGCCGCGCTGGTCGCCGCCGACCTGGTCATCGGCGACCACGGGTCGGTCACCAGTTACGGCGCGGCGATCGGCGCCCCGGTGATGCTGGCCCCGCCGGCGCAGCGCTCCTTCCTGCGCCTGGGGAGTCTGGCGGAGCAGGTCGGCCGCGGGGCCGTGCGGCTGCGGTGGGACACACCGCTGGCCGGGCAGGTGCGTACGGCCATGGGCCGCCGCTCGTGGATCCATCAGCGCCGGATCGCCGGGATGATCACCTCCAGGCCGGGGCAGGCGGCACGGATCCTGCGGCGCACGATGTACGGCCTGCTGGGTCTTCCCGAGCCGCACCGGGCGCTCACCGTCGAGCCGGTACCGCTGCCCGTCCCCCTCGGCGGCGCCGAGCGCTTCGACCTCGCGGAGGGGGCATGACCTCCCTCCGGAGCCGGGGACACGGCACGACGTCTCCCCGGTGCCGCCACGCGCTCATCACCGGCCTGATGGGCGTTCCGGCCGCCGGGGGCCCGACGGTCGGCCGCTGCCGGACGCACAGCCGGGATGACGCGGGTGTCTCCGTGTGGGCCTGGGGCGCGGGCCCCTGCCCTGACGGGACGGTGGACCCGTCCCCGCTCGGCACCGGGGGTGGGGACGCACGGCACGCCTGTCCGTGCGCGGTGGCCGACCGGTTCCTCGTGGTCGCCGAAGGGGCCGAGGCACGGTGGCGGCAGAGCGCCGATGTGGTGACCTGTCTCCCCCGGGCGACGGCCGGTTGCGCGCGCGAGGCGGCCGCGGCCCAGGTGGACCGCCTTCCCGGGCTGTCGCTGGCCACGGTGCCGGTGTGCGGGTCCGGGACGCTCCTCCACACCCGCGCCGAACGGGTTCTCGTCCGCCACGAGGCCGGGCGGGCGCCGGTGTGCGGGGTGTGCGTGTACCCCTGGCTGGTCGCCGGGCACCTGCTCACCCACCTCGACGGACCGCTCCGCCGCTCGGCGCGGGCCGGGTCACCGGGGTAGGTGGCCGGGGCCGTCGTCGAGCCGCGCCTCCACCCTGCCGAGCGCGCGGTCGACCCGGCCCAGATCCGGTGCACCGGCTTCCACGTAGTAGGCCCGCGATCGTCCCAGACGGTCGCGGGCGCTCTCCAGGTCCCCGAGTTCCTCCTCGGCTTCACCCCACACCATCAGCGCCTGGGCCCGGTACCGGCTGGAGCCCGATTCGGTGAGGACCGACCAGGCATCCTGAGCCATCGCCACGGCCTCACCGGGACGGCCGTCCCGGGTGAGCGCGTCCGCCAGCCAGACCGTGGTCATCGCCTTGCCAAGGTTGTCGGGCAGCGACGCGGCCAGGTCGCGGCCCTGGGTGAGTTCACCGATCGCCTCCTCGAACCTTCCCGCCGCGGACAAGGCCTGGCCGAGCCTGCGCCGCGCGAGGGCCTCCGGCCGCACCCGGCCCGACCCGTGGTGCAGTGCCACCGCCTCTCGATGTGCCGCGACGGCCTCACCGAGGCGGCCCAGCGAACGGTGCGCCATCCCCACCAGCCCGAGCGCCTCCGCCCGCGCCTGTTCGTGCCCTGCCTCGCGCGCCGCGGCCAGTGCGGCCACGCCCTGCTGGAGAGCCTCCTCGGCCCTGCTCAGACTGTGGAAGGCGAAACCCAGGTGATGGTGCATACGGGACCGGGCGGCGGGATCGGCACACCGGGTCGTGGCATCGATGCCGAGCCGGTACGCGGCCTCCCAGTCCGTGAAGTGCTTGCGCAGCAGGAACAGTGACCACATGGCCTCCGCCAACTGCCACACCAGGGTGTCGTACCCCCGCTCATGGCCGGCCCGCATCACCGCCATCAGATTCGGGAGTTCCCTCTCCAGCGCGTCGAGCGCCTCCTGGCGCGTGGCGTGGGCGGGCGGCCGGTCCGGCGCGGGACCAGCCGGACCCAGGTGCCAGTCCAGCGGCGTCACGGTCCGGTCGGCCGCCGCGGTGAAGGCGAGATAGAACTCCAGGAGGCGCCGTACGACGTCGTCGCGGTCACGGTCGCTGTCCTCGGCTTCCGCGCGCTGCCGGGCGTGCAGACGGATCAGGTCGTGGAAGCGGTACCGGTCGTCGTCGCCGGTCTCCAGGACACTGGCGTCGACGAGACGTTCCAGCAGCGTGGCCGTGTCGTCGGCGGGCAGCCGCACCGCCGCGGCGGCCGCTTCGAGGGAGATGTCCGGGCCCGGGTGCAGGCCCAGCAGCCGGTAGGCGCGGGCCGTGTCCGGCGGCAGCCCCTCGTAGGAGTAGTCGAACACGCTCACAACCGTTGCCTCCTGAACCGACAGCGCCCTCAGTCTGCGCTGCTCGTCCGACAGTTCCCGTACGACGCGGGCGATGGGCCAGCTGGGACGTACCGCCAGGCGCGCTCCCGCGATGGACAGCGCGATGGGCAGTCCCGCGCACAGGCGGACCAGCCGCGCCGCGGCGTCCGTCTCCGCCGCGACCCGGTGCTCCCCGATGGTCCGTCTCAGCAGTTCGCTGCCCGCCCTGCCGTGCATGGGGGTCAGCGGGACGAACCTCGCGCCGTCCATGGCCAGGCCCCCCAGCCGCCATCGGCTGGTCACCACCACCGTGCTCAGCGGCGAGGACGGCAGCAGGGCTCGCACCTGGGCGGCGGAGACCGCGTTGTCCATCAGGATCGCGAGACGCCGGCCGGCGGTGGTGGAGCGGAACAGCCCGGCGGCCTCGTCGGCCTCGGCGGGCAGCCGGTCCCCGGGGACGCCCAGCGCCCGCAGGAATCTCCTCAGCACCTCGCCGGCCGGCACCGGTTCCCCGGCGGAGGCGCTGGGGGCGAGGTCGGCGTACAACTGGCCGTCGGGGTACTGGTCCGCCACGTCGTGCAGCCAGCGCAGCGCCAGCGTGGTCTTTCCCACTCCGCCCGGACCGGAGATCACCGCCAGTGCCGGTGCGCCGCTCTCCTGGCGGGAGCCGGTGATGCCGTGCAGGGCGGTCAGTTCCTCATGGCGGTCGGTGAAGTGTGCGGGGACGGGCCGCAGTTGGCTGGGCACCACCTGTGGGGGGTGGGAAGCGGCCTGATCGGTGTGGTGGAAGTGCACGCCGCCGTGGATGGCACCGGCCTGGACGGTCGGGCCGTGCAGCTGGGCGGATCCGCCGACACTGTTGTGCGTCGCCCCCGGCCGCCGCTGTGGCTGGGTCTGTGCCTGTGCCTGTGGCTGTGTATGTGTCTGCGGCTGTGTATGTGTCTGCGGCTGTGCCTGTGGCTCTGGCCGGTGCTGCTGGAGCCAGGTCTCCAGGCCCGCTCGCCAGGTGGGGTCGGCGGCCGCGTACCGGGCCAGCGAATCCGACAGTGCGATGAGTGAGGAAAGGGGATTGTCGGCCCGGGCGGCCTCTCGCCAGTGCGAGAGAAGTGCCCCCCGGGGATCCGCCCGCGCCCCCAGAAAGGAAAGCAGGGCCTGTCCGGCCGGCGAACTGTGCAGCGGCCCGTTGTCCACCATGGCCGATAACAGCTCCGCCGCGAACGCTGTTTCCTCCAAGCGACATCACCCCTGACCTGACCTACCCATCACGCCGGGCGCACACCCGGCGGAGTCCATGGGACCTCGTACCGTCCCGTCATGGCCCAGGCACGCGCCCACCGCGGCCGGCGGTGCGCGGATGGCCGAAGTCCGACCGGCATGAGCAACTGCCTTGCTAGCTTGGAGATATGAGGTTCCGTCATGTGGGGAACAGTGGGCTGGTCGTGAGTCGACTCGCCTATGGCAACTGGTTGACACCGACCGATACGAACAGCGCGGACACGGGCGCGGCCTGTGTGAGGGCGGCGCTCGACGCCGGGATCACGACGTTCGACACCGCCGATGTCTACGCCGGTGGCGCGGCGGAGGAGTCGCTGGGGCGGGCGCTCAAGGGCGAGCGCAGGGAAGGGCTGGAGATCCTCACCAAGGTGTTCGCGCCCACCGGCCCGGGGCGCAACGACAGCGGACTGTCCCGCAAGCATGTCCGCGAGTCCCTGGACGGCTCGCTGCGGCGGCTCGGCATGGAGTACGTCGACATCTACCAGGCCCACCGGTTCGATGTCTCCACGCCGCTGGAGGAGACCATGGAGGCGTTCGCCGATGTGGTCCACGCGGGCAAGGCGCACTACATCGGGGTCTCCGAGTGGACCGCCGGGCAACTGCGGCGCGGCCACGCCCTCGCCCGTGAGCTGCGGATCCCGCTGATCTCCAACCAGCCGCAGTACTCGGCGCTGTGGCGGGTCCCCGAGGCCGAGGTGATGCCGGTCTGCGCGGAGCTGGGCATCGGGCAGATCGTCTGGTCACCGCTGGCCCAGGGGGTGCTCACCGGCAAGTACGCGCCGGGGCACCGCCCGCCCGAGGGGTACCGGGCCGCTGCCGTGAACGACGGCTCCGAGGTGCTGGCCGGCTGGCTCACCGAGGAGGTGCTGGGCCGGGTGCAGCGGCTGCGGCCGATCGCGGCTGACCTCGCCCTGACCGTGGCCCAGCTCGCCCTGGCCTGGGTGCTGCGGCATCCGAACGTGTCCGCCGCCGTGCTCGGCGCGTCCCGGCCGGAGCAGATCACCGCCAACGCCGAGGCGGCCGGGACGGAACTGGACGACGAGGTGGTGGCCGCGGTCGACGGTGTGCTCGGGCCGGTCGCCGCCTTCGATCCGGCGGCCACCGAGGCGAGCAGCCCCACCGACCCCGGCTGGCGCCTGGCCTGAGACGGGTCTCGGCCCCGCCCGGAGGGGGAGGCGGGGCCGAGGGCTTGTCACCCTTGCGGGGTGCCCCGTGGTGGCGGGGCTAGGTCACCAGGTCACCGGCAGCCGCAGCAGACTGCGTACCTGCATGCCGTCCTTCCACTCCAGGCTCTCCACCGGCACCGCGTGCGCGAGGTCCGGGAAGCGGGTCAGCAGCGTCTCGATGGCCACCCGCATCTCCAGCCGGGCCAGCGGGGCGCCCAGGCAGCGGTGGATGCCATAGCCGAAGCCCAGATGGGGGTTGGGGTCCCGGGCCGGGTCGAAGCGGTCGGGGTGCTCGAAGACGGACTCGTCCCGGTTGGCGGAGGGGATCGCGGGGAGCACGGACTCCCCGGCGCGCACCAGGGTGCCGCTCAGTTCCACGTCCTCCCGGGCGTAGCGGGCGAAGGTGACATGGGAGATGAGCGGGACGTACCGCAGGAGTTCCTCGACCGCGCCCGGCAGCAGCGACCCGGGCTGTTCCCGCAGCCGGGCCAGTTCGCCGGGGTGGGTCAGCAGCACATGGATCGAGTCGATGAGCTGGGAGGAGACCGTCTCGTGCCCGGCGATCAGCAGCACACTGGCCAGCTCGATCAGTTCCTGCTCGGAGAGCCGGTCCTCCTCGTCGCTGGCCTTGACCATGGCGCTGATCAGGTCGTCCCGCGGTGCCTCCCGGCGGCGGACCATCAGCTTGCCGATGTAGTCGTACAGCCGCCGGGTGTCCTCCTCGATCTCCTCCTCGGACATCACGGTCGTCGCGGAGAACGCGTCGAGCCAGCCCCGGAACCGCTCCCGGTCCTCGTAGGGCACCCCGAGCAGATCGCAGATGACGGTGCCCGCGAACGGGACGGCGAAGCCCTCCATCAGATCGCCGGGGGCGCCCGCCGCCGCCAGCGCGTCCAGCAGCGCGGCGGCCTCCCGCTCGACGCGCGGACGCAGCTCCTCCACCCGTCGGGTGGTGAACACCTTGGCCAGCAGCCGCCGCAGCCGGGCGTGGTCGCTCCCGTCCATGCCCAGGATGCTGGTGTTGATGGGCAGCGGGGTCAGCCGTGACTCGTCGTGCTCGGCGGCCAGCGCCCTGCTGAAGCGGGGGTCGCCGAGGATGGTCTTCATGTCCGCGTGCTTGGTGACCAGCCAGGCGTCCTCGCCGTACGGGCAGGAGACCCGGGCGACGGGTTCCTCGGCCCGGAGCCGCTCGAAGCGGGGGTCGACATCGAGGGCGACGGCCTCGGTGAAGGGGTAGGCGGGCGGGGCGGCCGCGGCGGCCGGATGCTGGGGGACGGCCTGCTCGTTCATGCGGTGCGTGCCTCCGGGAGTCGGTCGGGGCGGACGGCGAGGCTCCTGGGCCGCAGATCGGTCCAGTGCTCGTCCACATAGGCCAGGCACTCGGTGCGGGCGGCCGGTCCGTGGGCGGTCCGCCATCCCGCCGGTACGGGGGTGAAGGCGGGCCACAGACTGTGCTGGTCCTCGTCGTTGACCAGGACCAGGAAGACGGCGTCGGCGTCTTCCCAGGGGTTGCTCACACTCACAGGTCGTCCTTCCGTGGGGAGATGGGCGGGGTTCGGCGCGGGGAGCGGGGCGGGGAGCGGGGCTGGTTCGGCGGCAGGGGCGGAGCCGGGATTGGGGTCGGGGTTGGGGTCAGAGCGAGGTGGTGGGCCGGGACGGCGGTGGCGGTGGCGGTGGCGGGAAGAAGCCCGACTCCGTGAAGCGGTCGAGGTACGCCCGTAGCAGTGCCGCGTCCGGCCCGGGCAGGTCGACCCCCGAACCCGCGAGCCCCCTCACGGTGTTGGCGCGGTCGAAGCGGAGCCGTCCGAGCCGGGCGAGCGCGGGCAGAGTGCCGGTGAGCAGCGTCGCCGCGGCCAGGTCGGCGGTGCCCGCGCGGCCGTGCTCGTGCACGGTGTGCGCCCAGGTGCCGGGGTCCAGCTCGGGCAGCGGGTGGCCCAGCGCGCGGAGCCCGTCGAGCACGGTGGCGATCGGGACGGGGTCGGGGCAGCTCAGCTGGTGGGCCAGGCCGGTGGTGCCGGGGCGCCGGGAGAGGGTCACGACGGCCGCGGCGACCCGGTCCACGGGCACCAGATCGACGACCGGTCCGCCCGCCGGACCAGGCTCCGGGCGCGGGGCCGCGCCGATCAGCAGCATGGCCCGTACCAGATGCCAGAACACATCCCGGTCGGAGCCGATCCCGGTACGGCTGTCGCCGCCGATCCGGCCGCAGCGGTACACGGTGACCGGGACCCCCCGCTCACCGGCCGCCCACACCAGTTCCTCGGCGACCCACTTGCTGGCCGGGTAGCCGCCCGGCATCACCTGATCCGCCGTCAGCCGACGCGCCTCGGGGACGGCCCGCGTCGGCCCGCCGCCGGTCTCGTCCGCGTACTCGTCACGGGCGACGGCGACGGCGGCCGTGGAGATGTGGTGCACGGGCACCCCACCGGCCCGCGCCGCCAGCCGCAGCACCTCCGTGGTCCCGCCCACGTTGGCCGGGCGCAGCAGCGCGTACGGTTCGACGGCGCTCACCCGGGCCCCGTTGTGGTAGACGGCGGTGACACACCCGGCGAGCGCGTCGAACCGTTCCGGTGTCAGCCCGAGCAGCGGCCGGGTCAGCTCGCCCGGGACGGGGACGATCCGGCGCCGCGCGGCGGCGTCGGGCGGTGTGCCCCGGGCGGCGAGGGCGCCGAGGACGCGGGTGAGCGCGTCCGCCTCGTCGGTGGCCCGGACCAGGCAGTGGATGTCGGCGTCGGTGCGGTCGAGGAGTTCGCGCAGCAACTGGGTGCCGAGGAAGCCGGTCGCGCCGGTCAGCAGCAGGTGTTCGCCGGTCGCGGCCGAACGCCGGGGACGCTCGGTGACGGTGACCGCGGCCGGACGCCGGGGACGCTCGGTGACGGTGACCGTCGGGTCCAGGCGGGCGTCCGCCGCCAGCAGGTCCGGGTCCGGGTCGCCGGAGCCGCCGGGGGCAGCGGCCGGGGCGTCGAGCGCGGTGAGCAGGGCCGCCGGTGACTGGTGCTCGAAGAGGGTGCGGACGGCGACCGTACGGCCCATGCGCTGCCCCAGCGCGCTGATCAGCCGGGGGACGAGGAGCGAGTGCCCGCCGAGGGCGAAGAAGCTGTCGTCGAGGGTGACGTGCGGGACGTCGAGGATCTCGGCGAACAGCGCGCACAGCAGCCGCTCGTCCGCGGTGCGCGGTGCGCGGCCGGTGGCCAGCGGGGTGAACTCGGGGGCGGGCAGCGCGGCCCGGTCGATCTTGCCGGTCGAGGTGACCGGCAGCGCGTCCAGCACCACGACCACCGCCGGGACCAGGTGGTCGGGCAGGAGGGCGGCCAGCTGGGCGCGCAGGGCGTGCCCGTCGGGGCGGGGTGCGTCGGGTGCACCAGGTGCACTGGGTGTTTCCGGTGCGGGGACGGCGTATCCGGCGAGCAGGGTGGCGCCGTGCCGGTCGGGGCGCGGTACGACGGCGGCCTGTGCCACCCCGGGCAGGGCCAGCAGGGCCGCCTCGGTCTCGCCGGGTTCGACCCGGAACCCCCGGATCTTGAGCTGGTCGTCGCGGCGGCCCATGAACTCCAGATCGCCGTCGGGGGTCCAGCGCGCCAGATCGCCGGTGCGGTACATGCGGCTGCCGGGGGCGCCGAACGGGTCGGCGACGAACCGGTCCGCGGTCAGCGCGTGGCGGCGCAGATACCCGCGGGCCACCCCGGCCCCGGCGACATGGAGTTCGCCCACCACACCCGGCGGGACCAGGCACAGATCGGGGTCGAGGACATAGACGCGGGCGTTGACGGTGGCCCGGCCCAGCGGCGGGGCGACGGGCTCGGACAGCGCGTCGCTGAGGGTGGCGCAGACGGTGGTCTCGGTGGGGCCGTAGCCGTTGAACAGGCGGCGCCCGGCGGACCAGCGGCGGACGGTCTCGGCGGAGGACGCCTCACCGGAGACGATCATCGAGGTGAGCGACGGCAGCCGGGCGGGTTCCAGCACGCCGAGCGCGGCCGGGGGCAGGGTGGCGTGACTGACCCGGTGCCGGGCCACCAGCGCGGTGAGCGCGGGGCCGGGGGCGGTGGCCTCGGCGGGCGCCATGACCAGCGTCGCGCCGGTCAGCAGCGCGCCCCACACCTCCCACACCGCCCCGTCGAACCCGTGCGGGGCGAACTGGAGGACGCGGCTGTCCGCCGTCACCCCGAACCGGCGCCGCTGCGCCTCGGCCACCCCGGCGATACCGGAGTGGGTGACCACCACACCCTTGGGGCGGCCGGTGGAGCCGGAGGTGTAGACGAGATACGCCGGGTGCCCCAAGGTCAGCGGGGCGGTCCGGTCGGTGTCGGTGACCGGGTGGGAGGAGCGCGCGGCGAGGGCCCGCCGGGTCGCCGGGGCGTCCAGGACGAGCCTGGGCACCCGCGGCCCCTCGGGCAGGACGGGCGCGGTGGCGGTGTCGGTGAGCAGCAGGACGGGCTCGGCGTCCTCGGCCAGCAGCGCGAGCCGGGCGGGGGGATGGCCGGGGTCCAGCGGGACGTACGCGCCCCCGGCCTTGAGGACGGCGAGGGCGGCCACGACCGACTGCACGGTACGGGGCAGGGCGATGCCCACCAGGCGCTCGGGCCCGACGCCGCGCGCGATCAGCTCACGGGCCAGCCGGGTGGAACGCCGGTCCAGGGTCCGGTAGTCGACCGTACGGACCCGTCCGGCGCCGTCGTCGTGACGCAGGGCGACGGCGCGCGGGGTCCGGCGGACCTGGGCGTGGAAGAGATCGGGCAGGGTGCGGCGGGGTACGTCCTCGCCGGGGCGTCCGCTGCGGGCGAGCAGCCGGGCGCGTTCGGCGGGCAGCACCACGTCCAGGGAGCCGAGGCGGCGGCCGGGGTCGGCGGTGGCCTGGTCGAGCAGCCGGGTGAAGCGGCTCACCAGCCGCTCGACGCCGGCCCGGTCGAACAGGTCCGTACGGTATTCGGCGACGCCCGCCATCCCCTCCGGCCGCAGACCGGGGCCGTGGTGCTCCTCCAGACTGAGGCCGAGGTCGAGCCGGGACGCCCCGGTGTCGGCGGCCCGCCGGGCCACGGTCAGCCCGGGCAGCCGCGGGGGTTCGCCCGGCGCGTTCTGGAGCGCGAGGAGCACCTGGAACAGCGGGTGGTGGCCCGCCTGCCGGGTGGGCGCCACGGCGTCGACCAGCCGCTCGAAGGGCAGGTCCTGATGCGCGTAGGCGGCGAGGTCGCCCTCACGGACCCGGGCCAGCAGCTCGCGGAAGGACGGGTTGCCGGAGGTGTCGGTGCGCAGCACCAGGGTGTTGACGAAGAACCCCACGAGGTCGTCCAGCGCGGTGTCGGTGCGCCCGGCGACCGGGGTGCCGATCACGATGTCCTGCCCCGCGCCCAGCTTGCTCAGCAGCGCGGCCAGCGCGGTGTGCAGCACCATGAAGACACTGGCACCCAGCTCCTCGGCGAGCCGGGTGACCCGGCGGTGGAGGGGCGCGTCGAGGGTGAAGTGCAGGGTGGCGCCGGGGGCGGAGGCGGGGGCGGGGGCTTGGGCTCGGGCGGGGGCTTGGGCTTGGGCTCGGGCGGGGGCTTGGGCCGGGGTGGCGTCCGTGGGTGCCGGAGGGCGACCGGCGGGCAGCGGCATCCGCGCGGGCAGCCCGCTCAACGCGGCCTTCCAGTAGGCGAGTTGGCGACCGGCCGCGCTGTCCGGGTCGTGCTCGTCGCCGAGCAGCCGCCGCTGCCAGAGCGTGTAGTCGGCGTACTGGACCGGCAGCGGCGCGGTGTCCGCCGCGCGGCCCGCACGGCGGGCGGCGTAGGCGGCGGCGAGGTCACGCCACAGGGGCGCCAGGGACCACCCGTCACAGGCGATGTGATGGACCACCAGCACCAGCACATGCCGCTCCGGCCCGGTACGGAGCAGCCGGGCGCGTACGGGGAGATCCCGGGCGAGGTCGAAGGGCGGGCGGACGATGGCGGCGATGGCTTGGGTGAGGGTGTCCTGGGTGAGGGTGTTGTCCTGGGCGGGCGGGGCCGGGGCGGGCGCGTCCGGGATGGCCAGGGCCGGGGTGAGCGGGGCTCGGGTGAACGAGTCTTGGGCGGGCGGGTCCTGGGTGAGTGGGTCTTGGGTGGGCGCGTTCTGGGCAGGTGTGTGCCGGGTGGGCGGGGCTGGGGTGAGCGGGTCCTGGGCGACTGTGTGCGGGGTGAGCGGGTCCTGGGTGAGCCTGACTTGGGCGGGTGTGTCGTGGGCGAGCGCGGCCCCGATGGGCGCGTCGTCGACGGGCCCGTCGTCGACGGGCGCGGCCTCATGCGGCTGGGGTCCGTCGAGGTCCAGCCGCGCCGCCGAAACCTCCCGCACCCACTGATACGGCACCCCGTCGACCTGCGGAAACACCGTGCGCAGGCTCTCGTGCCGGGCCATGACATCGGCCAGGGCCCGCTCCAGGGCGACGCGGTCCAGCGGGCCGTCGAGGTCGAGGACCAGTGGTACGTGGTACGCGGCCCCCGTGTCGTCCAGCTGGGCCAGGAACCACAGCCGGCGCTGAGCGGGGGAGAGGGGTACGCGCTCGGGCCGTGGGTGAGGGGTGAGCGCGGGGCGTCGCCCGGCCGAGGCGAGCCGTACCGCGTCGGCGAGCTGAGCGACCGTCGGTGTCTCGAAGACGCTGCGCACCGGCAGTTCCACGCCGAGGGTGGCGCGCAGCCGGGTACTGAGCCGGGTGGCGGACAGCGAGTGCCCGCCCAGCGCGAAGAAACTGTCGTCGATGGTGACGTCGCCGACGCCGAGGATCGTCCCGAACAACTCGCACAGCAGCCGCTCCAGTGGATCGCGCGGGGCCCGTCCGTCCGGGGCGGCGCCCACGCCGGGTTCGGGCAGCCGCCGCCGGTCGACCTTTCCGTTGGCGGTCAGCGGGAGGCTGTCCAGGACGACCGTGGCGGCCGGTAAGAGGTACTCCGGCAGCCGGTCGCCCAGGAAGGCACGGACCGAGGCCAGCAGGGCGCCCGTGTCACGGGCCCGAGCCGGGGCGTTGACCAGCGACGCCAGCGGCACACCGGACGGCCGGGGAGTGCCGGGCGCGGGGGCGCCGGGGGGCCGGGCGGTGAGGGTGAGGTCGAGGGTGTGGGGGGCGGTGGGCGACCAGCGGGCGGAGGCGCGCAGCCCGAGGCGCTCGGCGACGCGGTGGAACTCCTCCAGGTCTGTGTTCGGATCGACGTCCGGGACGTCCGGGCTCGTGGTGTTGTCGGGGTTCCCGGGGTTCACCGGGTTCCCCGAACCCACCTGGGCCCCCGAACCCACCTGGGCCCCCGGGATCTCCAGGGCCCCCAAGGTCTCCGGGACCTCCGAGCCCTCCGGGACCTCCGAGCCCTCCGAGCCCTCCGGGACCCCCAGGACGCCCGGGACCCTCGGGACCTCCGCGGTCTCCGGGACCTCCCGTACCCCCGGGACCTCCAAGAGGCCGCTCCCGTCATCCCCTCGCGCCTCCCGCGCTTCCGGCGCTTCCCGCGCTTCCGGCGTTTCCGGCGCCTCCCGCGCCTCCGCCGCACCCAGCGCCCGCACCCCCCGATGCACCGACACCATCCGGGCGTCCGGAACCCCGGTCACCCTCAGCTCCGTAACCCCGGACGCCATCAACCGGCCGGCCAGCTCACCGAGTTCGCCCGGCCCGCCGATATCGCGGCCGAAGACAATGTCCCGTACACCGGACACCGCCACCGCGCGCGGCCCCCCGCCCCTGTCCGCCTCCACCTCCCCGTCCATGGCCATGGCCCCGTCCAGGTCCATGTCGGCGGCCTTGCGCAGGACCACGTCGTAGCGGTACCGGGTCAGTTCATTGACGTACCGCCCCCGCTTGACCCGTATCTCGCTGCCCGCGATGTCGGGCAGGGTGGCGGCGAGTTCGGTGAAGAAGGCGGGGTCGACGAGGAGTTCCTTCTCCCGGACCAGGCTCTGTTCCACGGCCGCCCGCAGGGCCGCGCGGTCGTCCGGGCGCCCGGGCCGGCGCAGTTGGACCTCGGTGTGGAAGGCGCGCAGCAGCCGCAGTTGCCGTACGTCGCCGATGAAGACCGTACCGCCGGGGGTGAGCAGGTCAAGGGCGGTGGTGAGGACGTCGGCGAGGTAGTCGCCGTCGGGGAAGTACTGGGTGACGGAGTTGAGGACGACGGTGTCGAAGAGGCCGCGGGGCAGTTCGCCGGTCCGGTCGGCGGGCAGGGCGCGCAGTTCGACCCGCCCGGCGAGCGCGGGGTCGCGGCGCACATGGGTGCCCAGCGCGGCCACGACCCGCGGGGACAGATCGGTGCCCCAGTACGTCTCGCAGCCGGGTGCCAGCCGGGAGAGCAGCAGCCCGGTGCCGACGCCGATCTCCAGCAGCCGGCGCGGGCGCAGTTCGCGGATCCGGTTCACGGTGGCGTCCCGCCACTCGCGCATCTGCTCCGCCGGGATGGGGCGGCCGTCGTAGCTGCTGTTCCAGCCGGAGAAGTCCTCGCCGAAGGGGGCGTTCGCGGTGTCCTGGTAGAGGGTGTCGTAGAGGTGCCGCCACTGGGCGATGGACTCGTCCCCGGCGGGGCCGGGCGCGGAGGGCTGCCGGTCGGTGGGGACGACGTAGGCGACGAGCCGTGGGTGGCCGGTGCGGTCGGGACGGGCCAGCACGGCGGCCCGCGCGACGCCGGGGTGGGTCCCGAGGACGGCGGTCACCTCGCCGGGCTCGACCCGGAAGCCGCGGATCTTCACCTGGTCGTCGCCGCGGCCGATGAACTCCAGCCGCCCGTGCGGGGCGCGGCGCACCAGGTCGCCGGTGCGGAAGAGCCGGGCGCCGGGGGCGCCGTGCGGGTCGGCGACGAAGCGCTCGGCGGTGTGGGCGGGCCGCCCCCAGTAGCCGCGGGCCAGGCCGGAGCCGCCGACGTACAGCTCGCCCACCTCGCCCGGTGCGACCGGACGCAGCAGCGCGTCGAGCACCTCGGTGCGCATCCCGTCCATGGCGGCGCCGATCGGTACGACGGTGCCGAGCGCGTCGGGGTCGGTGACCCGGTGGCAGGTGGCGAAGGTGGTGGTCTCGGTGGGGCCGTAGCCGTTGACCACGGCGGTGTCCGGGCAGGCGGTCAGCACCCGGCGTACGGCGGCGGCCGGGACCTCGTCGCCGCCGGTCCACACCTCGCGCAGCCCGGTGAAGCAGACGGGGTCCTCCTCCGCGAGGACGGCGAACAGCCCGGCGGTCACCCACAGCGCGGTGATCCCGTGCCGGACGACGGCTTCGGCGACCGTACGGGCGTCCAGTTCCCCGGGGGGTGCCACGACGACCGCGCCTCCGGTGAGCAGCGGCACCCACAGCTCGTAGGTCGAGGCGTCGAAGGAGTGCGGGGAGTGGAGCAGGACGCGGGCGTGGGCGCCGCCGTGCGACCAGGCCCGGTCGCCGGCCAGCCCCACCACGTTCTGGTGGGTGACGGCGACGCCCTTGGGGGTGCCGGTGGAGCCGGAGGTGAACATCACGTACGCCGGCTGCCGTGGATCGACGTCGACTTGGGGCTCGTCGGAGAGGGGCTCGGGCGGCGCGGTGATGTCGGGCGGGGTGGCGGGGAGGACGTCCGGGTCGACCGGGGGAACGGAGAGGGTGCGCGGCCCGGCCGGAGGCCCCGCCTGTCCCGCCCCGGTCAGCAGCAGCGCGGCGCCGGTCCGTTCCAGCAGGGACGTGAGCCGCGCGGCGGGCTGGCGGGGGTCCAGCGGCAGGGAGCAGCCGCCGCTGCGGGCGATGGCGAGCAGGGCGACGACCAGTTCGGCGGAGCGGTCGAGCAGTACGCCGACGACGGTCTCCGGGCCGACGCCCTCGCCCCTCAGCCGCTGGGCGAGGGCGTCGGAACGGGCGTCGAGCTGACGGTAGGTCAGGGTCAGTGGTCCGCTGATCAGGGCGGGCGCGTCGGGGGTGCGCAGGACCTGCCGGGCGAACGCCTGCGGCAGGCTCACGCCGGGTTCGGGGGCGGGGGCGAGGCGGAGCGCGGGGTCACCGTGGGGACGACGGTCGTGCCGGTCGTGATGGTCGTGACGGTGCGCCTCGGGGCGTGGGGCAGACGTGTGCACGGAACTCCTCAGCACTCCTGTGCACACGGCCGGGATCAGGGCGTGGTGGTTCCCGGTCGAGGGCATGCGGACGGACACCGGAGGGGCGGTGGCGCAGACTGTTCCTGGACGTGCGGCGAAGCGAGTCAAAGGATGGCAGGCGTACCAATGGCGTGGTCATATTTTCGGCTCTTCTCACGCACATAGCGTCACACGATGACCACCCTGCGCAATGCCCCTGGTGTGCGCCCCGGAGTGTTTCCTTCCGACGCCCGCAGGGGACCCTGTGCGCCGCCTTGGAGCGCCTCAGGGCTGTCCGGAGCACGTCACGGCTGTATCGGT
Source organism: Streptomyces sp. NPDC056734 (assembly GCF_042790455.1). NCBI lineage: Bacteria > Bacillati > Actinomycetota > Actinomycetes > Kitasatosporales > Streptomycetaceae > Streptomyces > Streptomyces sp. NPDC056734. Next base: position 91,145 of record NZ_JBHTZD010000002.1, on the reverse strand, counting down.
CGCCCCGCACGGAACGCATGACATTGGCCGGAAGACGCGCCGGCGCACCGGGACGGCTTTCCAACCTTCGGCAAAGCACGGCGACGGCCGGACGGTCGGTGAGACGATCGCCCGCCGTAACGGCCCCTGTGCGCAAGACAGTTCAGTTCGGTCCAGTTCGAAGGAGATCAGATGGACGCCGCAGGCATCGACCGCACCGCATACCGCCCGGACACGGGTGTCATCGCGGAGATGATCGGCAGCCCGATGCGCTTCGACACCCCCCGGTACCGCCCCACCCAGACGTATGCGGAGGTCGCGGCCGACCGGGTCCGGCGGACCTGGCGCAGTCTGGGTCTGACCGGGGAGAGCGAGGCGTCGACACTCGCCCTCCTCCGGGAGCTGACCGAGCCCTGGGGCGGCAGGCCGGTCGGGGTGCCGCCCGAGCGGGCCTGCTGGGTGGCGATCGACGGCTCGCCCTTCGAGCCGTCGGTCGTGTGGGCCGGTGACCGGGCGGGGGTGCGGGCGGGGGTGCGGCTCTCCATCGAACCGCCCGGCGAGGGCACCGCGCTGTCCAGGATGCGGGACGCGATGGACGTGACCCGGCGGCTGGCGGGGCGGCCGGGGGTCAGCGTGGACCGGCTGCTGGCCGTCGAGGACCTGTTCCGGGACGACGACCCCCAGGGCTACTTCAGCTTCGCCCACGCGGTGGCCCTGCGGCCCGGCGCCGCACCGGAGTTCAAGGTGTTCCTCAACCCGGCGGTGGCCGGCCGGGAACAGGCCGCCGACCGCACCGCGAAAGCCCTGCGCACCCTCGGTCTGGGCACCCCCTGGCAGGCGCTGGCCGACCATCTCGGCGAGTTCGGCCCGGGCCACGAGCCGGTGGCCATCGCCCTGGACCTGACCGGCGGCCCGGACTTCCGTGCCCAGCTGTATCTGGCGCACTCCGGGGTGAGCGCGGCCGAGATCGATGCGAAGGCGGCGGTGGCCCGCGATCACATACCCGGCCTGTTCACCCGCGCCCTGGAACAGATCAACGGCCCGCACGGCACGGCGGCCTGGTCCCGCAAACCCCCGGTCACCACCTTCACCCTCGACACCCGCCACGACCTGCCGAGCGCGACGGTCTACGTCCCCCTGATCCCGGTCCACGACCACGACGCCGCCGCACGCACCCGGGTGTCCGCCTTCCTCCGCGCCGAGGGTTCCCCCGCCGCCGACGCCTACACCAAACTCCTGGACGACCTGGCCGACCGCCCCCTCACCGAGTCCCGAACCCAGAACTTCATCTCCTACCGAGGCGGCGACGATCCCCGCTTCTCGGTGTATCTGGCGCCGGGGCTCTACCGGGCCGCGCACTGACCGGGACAGCCCGCGGAATCCGGTTCGGCTCACCTTCCCGGGACGAACGCCATGCTTGCGATCCACGCACGCTGCACCGCCATGCGTCGACTTGGTCGCAGCCCCACCATGAACATCTGGGACGACCCCGCAGCGGACGTACTCCTGGCACCGGGCACACCGCTGGACGGGTCAGCCGCTGCGGCCTCGTCGGTCCGGCGGCACCGCCGCAGCCTACGCCCGCTGCACCGTCGGCCAGACCAAGGAACCGAAGGCCCGCGCCGAGCCGCCGCAGAGCCTTCCGGCGCTGGAAGACGCGGCGGCGCCATACGACTCAGGGGCGCCAGGAGTACGTACGGTCACTGCGTACGCCGGTAGGGATCGATGTACGGCTCCATGGACTGTCGGACCTCTTCCCGGACCGGGTCCATGAGGGGGCCGGGAGCGTAGTGGCGGGCCCGTGCCTTGCCGTGGGGGACGAGCCAGCCGCGGGCTACCAGCTCCCGGATGTCGCGGATGGCTTGCTGGTCGCTGAGGTCCGCGTCCTGCTGGTAGACCGTGCGGCGGACCTTCGCGTCCGAGAAGGCGGGGAGCAGGGCGTAGACGACCCGTTCGTCCAGGCCCGCTGTTTCCACACTCTCGACCAGGCGGGTCCAGGCTCGCGACATGACGTCGAAGCGCCGCTGGGCCTGCTGGGCCTGGCGGTGGTGGGCGGTCAGGCAGAAGCGGATCCAGGACCGGGTGTCCCGCTCCGGACTCCAGTGCGGGCCACCCACGTCCTCCAGGACCTGGTAGTAGGCGTACGTGTTCTGGCCGCGTCCGAGCCACTCCTCGATGGAGGAGAACTCGGGCGGCATCAGGGCCTCGCGGGAGAACACCAAGGTGGACAGTGCACGGGACATGCGCCCGTTGCCGTCTTTCCATGGGTGGATCTTGACGAGATTGAGGTGGGCCATGGAAGCGCGGACGTGGACGGGGGCGTCGAGATCGCCGTCGTTGAGCCAGTCGACGAACTCCGACATCAGAGCGGGAACGACCGTCTGGTCCGGAGCGGTGTAGGCGGGGACCAGCGGGTCGTCGGGGCTGGTGATGTAGCCGGGCCCGTCGCGCCAGCGGCCCGGACGCTTGTCCAGGTGGTGGCCCTGCAACATGAAGTGCAGACCGTTGAGCAGGCCGGCGTCGTAGCGGAAGGCGTCTCCGGCGTCGGCGAGCGCCTGGATGTAGGTCATGCCACGCTGATAGCCCTCCAACTCGGCGCGTGTCCTCTCCCCGGTCTCCAGCGGCTCCTCGCCGGACATGAGGGCTTCCACATCATCGACCGTCGCGGCGTATCCCTCGATGGTGTTCGATCCGGCGATCGCGCGGGCGGTGAGGTTGCGGCGCAGCTGACGGGTCCAGCGGGGGGTGGCCCGGAGCATGTGGCGCAGGGCGCGGCGCATGCTCTCGATCTCGTCGAGCGCTCGCTGGTCGTCGGTGTCCAAGGAGGGAGTGGCGTACAGCATGTCTCCATGACATGATAATTGTGTCATTAAGTCAAGCGGGTGGGCTTGGATCAGATCACTGTGGACGGAGCGGTCTTCCCGAGGTAGATCTTGAACGCCTCGCGGATCTGGCCACGCGTGTAACCGACCGTGTTGGCATTGGCCGGCACGACTTCCTGCTCGTATCCGCGTTGAGGGTGCCGGAAGCCGGGGGCCGCCTCGCTCCGGTACTGGTAATCGCCGGACAGCCGCCCGATGGCGACGACCCCCAGGAACTTGCAGCGCAGCCGCTCAGGGGAAAGCTGCCGCCTCGACTGGGGGAGGTATGGGGACGCAGCACCTCAAGCCAGGGTGTATATCGGCGCAAAATGGCCTCGCGGGCCATGAAAAAGCCCTCCGCGGGAGATCTCGTGAAGGGTTAAGAAAGAACCTCTGACCTGCGAAAATGTGCGCCCCCGGCAGGACTCGAACCTGCGGCCAAGCGCTTAGAAGGCGCCTGCTCTATCCACTGAGCTACGGGGGCCAGGTGCGGCCTCTGTCGTGGTGCCCGGGTGCGGGCTGATCCGTGACGTTGCCGGGGACAAGGATAAAGCTCCGGGTTCCCTGCCCCTGCTGCTTCGCCTCCGTGGCTCAATGTGGAGGTTCGGTGAAGCGGTCCTGATAATCGCAGGCAGGTACGAATCGTGCATCGCTTTTGACGTCTTACGCCCCGGGTGTTGTGCACTCGTTATGCCTCGACTGTGACTGCTCCCCGGTCGTCCCTTCCGTCCCTTGTGTCCGGTCGGCGCGCAGACATGCGCATATGCTTCAGAATTCCCCTAAAATTGGGCATTCTTCGCATGTGGTGACCTTGGACGTACGGCCTCAACTGCTCGACGCACTCTCCGCCCTGCGCGACCGTGTCGCCGCCGCACGCTTTCCGCTGCCGCTGGCGGGGGCCCCACGCGCGCGTGCCAACCGCGATGAACTGCTCGCCCAGCTCGACGACTATCTGGTGCCCCGGCTCAGAGAGCCCGAGGCACCGCTCCTGGCCGTCATCGGGGGGTCCACCGGCGCCGGGAAATCGACCCTCGTGAACTCGCTCGTCGGGCGGCGGGTCAGCGAGGCGGGGGTGCTGCGGCCGACCACCCGGACGCCGGTTCTCGTCTGCCATCCGGAGGATCATCACTGGTTCAGCGGGATGCGGGTACTGCCCCAGCTCACCCGGGTCTGGGTGCCCCACCAGGAACCCGGCGACGATCTCCTGTTCCCCGGCGAGAACCCCGCGCGCGTGCTGCGCATCGAGACCGCCGAAACCCTCCCGCCCGGCCTCGCCCTGCTGGACGCCCCCGACGTCGACTCCCTCGTCGCCGACAACCGCGTCCTGGCCGCCGAGCTGATCTGCGCCGCCGACATCTGGGTGATGGTCACGACCGCCGCCCGCTACGCCGACGCCGTCCCCTGGCATCTGCTGCGCACCGCCAAGGAGTACCGCGCCAGCCTGGTCACGGTCCTGGACCGGGTCCCCCACCAGGTGGTCTCCGAGGTCTCCCGGCAGTACGGCGCCCTGCTCACCAAGGCCGGCCTCGGCGAGGTACCCCGCTTCACCGTGCCCGAGCTGCCCGAGTCGGCCTGGGGCGGCGGCCTGCTGCCCGCAAGCGCCGTCGCCTCCCTGCGCACCTGGCTCGTCCAGCAGGCCCAGGACCCCGGCGCCCGCCGCCACACCGTGACCCGCACCGCCCACGGCGTCCTGGACTCCCTCAAATCCCGGATGCCCGAGCTGGCCGGCGCCGCCGCCGCCCAGTACGCGGCGGCCCTGCGCCTCACCTCCGCCGTCGACAACGCCTACGACAGCGAGCACGCGCGCGTACGCGGCCGGCTCCAGTCCGGCGCGGTCCTCGCGGGCGACGCCCTCAAACGCTGGCGGGCCTTCCCCCTGGACTGCACCCCGGCCGAACTGCTCGACGCGCTCGTGGAGAGCCTCGGCGAGCTGCTGACGTGCGCCATCACCGCCGCCGACGAGCGCATTGACGAGGCGTGGCGCCGCGAGCCGGCCGCAGGCGCCCCCGGGCTCACCGAGCGCGACCTCCCGCCCGAGACCGCCGAGCACCGCATCGGCGTCTCCGCCCGCCGCTGGCGCCGTGAGCTGGAGGAATACGCCGAGGACGAGGTACGCGCCCTCGACCGCGGCGTCGCCCCCGACCCCGAGCTGATCGCCGCCCTGGTCGCCACCGCCCTGCTCGGCGGACGCCGGGGCCGCACCGCCGGGGAGGGCCTCGCCGAGCGCCTCGGCGCCCACGGCGCGCTGCGCCTGCGCGACCGCGGCGGACGGCTCCTGGGCGAATACGCCGACCGGGTGCTGCACATCGAACGCGAGCGCCGTCTCGCCCCCCTCGACGCGCTCAACGTCCACCCCGAACCCCAGGCCGAACTGATCGCCGCGCTGTCCGTACTTCAGAAGGAGAGGTGACCGGTGACCGCCGTCACTGACCACGAACAGACGGACCACGCCGGACAAGGGAAACACGCGGACCAGATGGACCAGATGGACTACATGGGCCAGGCCGACCGGGACCAGGCGGAGCACCCAGAGCACCCGGAGCACCCGGAGCACGCCGGGCGACGGCGACACGCCGACCGGGCCGACCAGGCCCAAGAGCCCGGCGAGAGTGCTTCCCGTGAGGCCACGGACGTAACCGCGTCCCTGGACGGAGGGCCTCCTAAGGAGGTCGCTCACAAGAACCCGCCCCCTGTCGTTCACAAAAACCCGCCCCCTAAGGACGCCGTTCACCAGAATCCGCCCCCTATGGACGCCGCGAACGACCAGCACCCGGACCCCGACCCCGGCACCACCCCACCGGAACCCCCCTCCGGGACCCGGCACGACCAGGCCGCAAACCCCCGCCCCGCGCGCGTACCGGCCGACCCGCCCCGTCGTACGGGGAGCGCCCGCGCGGAGGGCTTCCGGACAGAGGCTTCCTTGGCGGAGGGTTTCCGGGTGGAGGTCTCTTTGGCGGAGGGCTTCCGAACGGACGCTTCCCTGGCGGAGGGCTTCAGGAAAGAGCCCTCCCTGGCGGAAGGTTTCCGGACCGAGGACACCGAGGACACCCACGTCACCGACCCTCCGCGCGCCGAACCCCCTCCCCAGGAGCGCGGCCCCCGTACGGCGGCCAAGGCGTCCCCGGGCGAGTCGCGCCGTCCCGGCGGCAGAGCGCACCCGGAGCCCGAGGGCCCCGCATGGGACGACGGACTCATCGCCCGCCGGGTGAACGAGGACGAGGACCAGCCCCCCGTCCCGGTGGCCGCCGAGACCCGCGTCGGCAGCGCGCTGCCGGTGACGCCGCTGGCGTTCGACGGCCCGCTGCGCTCACGCCTGGACGCGCTGCGCGAACTGGTCGGGCTCTCCCGGACCCGGCTGGACAGCCGCACACTCGCCGAGGCGGGCCGGGTGCTGGACGAGGCCGCCACCCGCCGCAGGCTCTCCGGGCAGCACACGGTCGTGGCCCTCGCGGGCGCCACCGGCAGCGGGAAGTCACAGCTGTTCAACGCGCTCGCCGGGGTCCCCATCTCCGAGACCGGCGTACGGCGGCCCACCACCTCCTCGCCCATCGCGTGCAGCTGGAGCGACGGCGCCGCGACCCTCATCGACCGGCTCGGCATCCCGGGAAGGCTGCGCCGCCGCCCCATGCACAGCCCGGAGGCCGAGGCGCAGCTGCGCGGGCTGGTCCTGATCGACCTGCCCGACGTGGACTCCGCCGCCGTGGAGCACCGCGAGCAGGCGGACCGGGTGCTCGCCCTGGTCGACGCCGTGGTCTGGGTCGTCGACCCGGAGAAATACGCCGACGCCGTCCTGCACGAACGCTATCTGCGGCCGATGGCCGGTCACGCCGAGGTCATGTTCGTCGTCCTCAACCAGATCGACCGGCTGCCCGGCGAGGCCACCGAGCAGGTCCTGGACGATCTGCGGCGGCTCCTGGACGAGGACGGCATCGCCCTCGGCGAGTACGGCGAACCCGGCGCCAACGTCCTCGCCCTGTCCGCGCTCACCGGGGACGGCCTGGGCGAGCTGCGTGAGGCGCTGGGCCAGTTCGTGGCCGAGCGGGGCGCCGCCGCCCGCCGGATCTCCGCCGACATGGACGCCGCCGCGCACCGGCTGCGGCCCGTCTACGCCACCGGCCGGCGTGCCGGGCTCAGCGAGGAGGCGCGCGACGAGTTCTCCGCGCGGCTCGCCGACGCGGTGGGCGCCACCGCCGCCGGGGAGGCCGCCGAGCGCGCCTGGCTGCGCAACGCCAACCGTGCGTGCGGCACGCCATGGCTGCGGCTGTGGCGCTGGTACCAAGACCGCGGCGATTCCTCCACCGGCCGCCACCCGCTGCGCCCGCAGGCGGACGAGGAGACCACCGCGCGCCAGCGGGTCGAGCAGGCCGTACGGACGGTCGCCGACCGCGCGTCGGCCGGGCTGGCCACGCCCTGGGCGCAGGCGGTGCGCGAGGCGGCGGTACGCGGCGCGCAGGGCCTGCCGGAGGCCCTGGACGACCTGGCCACGCGCGCGGGGCTGCCACCGGGACGTCCCCCGCGTCCGGGCTGGTGGCCGGTCGCCGTACTCGCCCAGGCCGCCATGACGATCCTTCAGATCGTCGGCGGGCTGTGGCTGGTGGGCCAGATCGCCGGCTTCATGGCCCCGAACCTGGGCGTACCGGTGCTGCTGATGATCACCGGGATCGTCGGCGGCCCGCTCGTCGAGTGGAGCTGCCGGCTGGCGGCCCGCGGCCCGGCCAGACGGTACGGGCTGGACGCCGAACGCCGGCTGCGGGACGCCGCGGCGGGGTGCGGACGGGCCCGCGTACTGGACCCGGTGGCGGCGGAACTGCTCCGGTACCGGGAGGTCAGGGAGCAGTACGCGAGGGTGGTGGGGGTGGGCGCCGGATAGGCCCCGGTCGCCGGTCCCGGCGCTTCAGCGCAGGCCCTTCAGCCCTCCCCGTGAGCCTTCAGCCCCCAGCTCGCCAGCGCCCGAACCTCGCTCCCTCGCACCCCCAAGGCCCCCACCGTTGCGGAACCCCACCTTCGAGTGGCCGAGTTATCCACAGGCGGGGACCGCGTCCACAGGGCTCAGCGGGCCCGGCCCGGCGGCGGCAGTCTGGACCCGCGGCGATCGCCACGACGGCGGTCGGCGCGAGTCCGCGGCGGACACGATCCGAGGCGACCTGGGGTGACCGGGTGACCCGAGGCGATCGCGCCCACCGCGGCGGACACCGCCGTACGGGACGGGCCCGTCGGCGTATCCGCCCGGCGTGACGGCCGGGCGAGGGAGGGTTGTGGACCATGAACGAGACGAGCGTGTGCGCGGTGGGGAACGTGGCGACGCAGCCGGTCTACCGCGAGCTGGCGTCGGGCCCGTCGGCCCGCTTCCGGCTGGCGGTGACCTCGCGCTACTTCGACCGGGAGAAGCAGGTGTGGGCCGACGGGCACACCAACTTCTTCACGGTCTGGGCCAACCGCCAGCTCGCCACGAACGTGGCGGCGTCGCTGGGGGTGGGCGACCCGGTGATCGTGCAGGGCAGGCTGAAGGTCCGCACCGATGTGCGCGAGGGACAGAGCTGGACCTCGGCGGACATCGACGCGACGGCGATCGGACACGACCTGGCCCGCGGCACCTCGGCCTTCCGCCGCGCAGGCCGCCCGGAGCCGGCGGCGACCGCACAGTCACCGCGCCCGGAGCCCGACTGGGAGACACCGCCGGGCGGGACGGAAGGAAGCGAGGCGGGGTCCGGGACGGAGACCGCCCAACAGCGGCCGGAGCTGGCGACAGTGACGTGATGTCACTGTTCACACCAGTCTGAAGCCTGAAGCGGCTTATCGGCGACTGCACCCCGGAATGGACCTCGAACAACCGTGGGGATTTGTCGATAAGCCCAGCTCAAGACAGCCTGGCGATAACGATTCCGAGTCGGATCGGTTGCCCGTAGAGATCACGGGGAAGCACGGTCGGCCCGCGTCCTTAGGATGCCGGGCATAGCTCCAGGGGCTGCTGATGCTGCTGGTGGGACCACACCCCCCACATCGATAGGTCCTGCTCGAAGGGGAGTTCCGTGTTTTCTTCGTTCTGTGTGCCGCTCGTCTCCACCGGGCGCGGGCGTCGGCCGGTCCGTCCGGCCGTCGCCGCGCTGGTGGTGTGCGGGCTCGCGGCCGCCGGCGTGCTCGTCACCGCCGGTCCCGCCGCCGCGGACGGGACGGCGACGGGCCAGGGCGGGGCGATCGCCACGGTGGGCGGGCTGAAGACGTACGGGGACGCGGTCCTCCACGAAGAGACCGGCGACCGCCAGATCTCGGCCGGACTGTTCGAGATGTCCGTCGAGGGCGGCGGCACCCTCCAGACGTACTGCGTCGACCTGCTCACCCCCACACAGAAGGACGCCAAGTACTACGAGACCCCGTGGAGCGGCACCTCGCTGGGCGCCAACGAGAATGCGGGAAAGATCCGCTGGATCCTCCAGAACTCCTACCCGAAGGTCAACGACCTGACGGAGCTGGCGCGCGAGGCGGGCATCGGCTCCGGTTTCACCGAGCAGGACGCGGCGGCCGGCACCCAGGTGGCGATCTGGCGGTACTCGGACGGCGCGGAAGTGGAGGCCGTCGACCCGCAGGCGGAGCGGCTCGCCGACTATCTGGAGGACAAGGCCGGGTCCACGGCGGAGCCCAGCGCCTCGCTGACCCTGGAGCCGCCCGCGGTCTCCGGCTCCCCGGGCACCCTGCTCGGCCCGGTCACCGTGCGCACCGGCGCGGACAGTGTGACGGTGACGCCGCCCGCCGACGCCGCCACCTCGGGCGTGCGGATCGTCGACGAGCAGGGCGAGCCCGTCACCACCGCGCAGGACGGCAGCCGGCTGTACTTCGACGTGCCCGCCGACGCGGCCGACGGCACGGCGGAGCTGACCGTGCACGCCTCGACCACCGTCCCGGTGGGCCGCGCCTTCGCCTCCGAGGGCCGCAGCCAGACCCAGATCCTCGCCGGGTCCAGCGCGTCCACGGTCACCGCGACCGCGAGCGCGGTATGGGCGGACAGCGGCCCGATACCCGCCCTGTCCGCGCGGGAGAACTGCGCCGAGGGCGGGGTCGACATCACCGCCGTCAACGCGGGCACCAAGCCCTTCACCTTCGAACTCCTCGGCATCGAGCACACCATCCCGGCCGACACCACCCGCACGGTGACGGTCCCGCTCCTCGAAGACCAGGCGTACGACTTCACGATCACCGGACCCGGCGGCCTGGAGCAGCGCTTCAGCGGCGTCCTGGACTGCCTCACCCAGAGCACCGGCTCGAACGACGGCGAGACCACCCAGATCTTCAGCGAGCCCAGCCCGGCCACCGTCGGCGGCGGCACCTCCGAGGAACTCAACCTCGCCGAGTCCGGCTCCTCCGGCGCCACCCCGCTGATCGGCGGCGTCGCCATCGGCCTGGTCGTGATCGGCGGCGCGGTAGTGATCCTCCTGCGCGAACGCGAGAGAACCGCCCCGCACCAGGACTGACCGTCCCCGCTCCTTGACACCTCCACAGTGCGCGACGGCCCGACGACGCGCCGTCGGGCCCCGTACGGCCCTCACCACCCCCACAAGGCCCCCACCCGCCCCAGAAACCCCAGGTCAGCGCCAGCCACTGAGACTGGTTTCCTCCAGGGGGTGACGGTCGGGCAAGATGGGCTGTATCTGCCCACTGCCAGATTTCAAGCTGCCGGACGGTTTCTCTTGGCTGAGTTCATTTACACCATGCGCAAGGCGCGCAAGGCGCACGGCGACAAGGTGATCCTCGACGACGTCACCCTGAGCTTCTATCCGGGTGCCAAGATCGGCGTCGTCGGCCCGAACGGAGCCGGTAAGTCGACGGTTCTGAAGATCATGGCGGGACTGGAGCAGCCCTCGAACGGCGACGCGTTCCTGTCGCCCGGATACACGGTCGGCATCCTGCTCCAGGAGCCCCCGCTGAGCGAGGACAAGACCGTCCTGGAGAACGTGCAGGAGGGCGTCGCCGAGGTCAAGGGCAAGCTCGACCGGTTCAACGAGATCGCCGAGCTGATGGCGACCGACTATTCGGACGCGCTCCTCGACGAGATGGGCAAGCTCCAGGAGGAGCTGGACCACGCGGGCGCGTGGGACCTGGACGCGCAGCTGGAGCAGGCCATGGACGCGCTGGGCTGCCCGCCCGGCGACTCGCCCGTCACCACCCTCTCCGGTGGTGAGCGCCGCCGGGTCGCGCTGTGCAAGCTGCTGCTGGAGGCGCCCGACCTGCTGCTGCTGGACGAGCCCACCAACCACCTGGACGCCGAGTCGGTGAACTGGCTGGAGCAGCACCTGGCCAAGTACGAGGGCACCGTCGTGGCCGTCACCCACGACCGGTACTTCCTGGACAACGTGGCGGGCTGGATCTGCGAGGTCGACCGCGGCCGGCTGCACGGCTACGAGGGCAACTACTCCAAGTACCTGGAGACCAAGGCGACCCGCCTCAAGGTCGAGGGCGCGAAGGACATCAAGCGGCAGAAGCGGCTCAAGGACGAGCTGGAGTGGGTCCGCTCCAACGCCAAGGGGCGGCAGGCCAAGTCCAAGGCGCGGCTCGCCCGCTACGAGGAGATGGCCGCCGAGGCGGACAAGATGCGGAAGCTGGACTTCGAGGAGATCCAGATCCCGCCGGGCCCCCGCCTGGGCTCCATCGTCGTGGAGGTCACCAACCTCACCAAGGGGTTCGGCGACAAGGTCCTCATCGACGACCTCTCCTTCACGCTCCCCCGCAACGGCATCGTGGGGGTGATCGGCCCCAACGGCGCCGGAAAGACCACCCTGTTCAAGATGATCCAGGGCTTCGAGCAGCCCGACTCCGGCAGCATCAAGGTCGGCGACACCGTCAAGATCTCCTACGTCGACCAGAGCCGCGAGAACATCGACCCCAAGAAGACCCTGTGGGCCGTGGTCTCCGACGAGCTGGACTACATCAACGTCGGCCAGGTCGAGATGCCGTCCCGCGCCTATGTCTCGGCGTTCGGCTTCAAGGGCCCGGACCAGCAGAAGCCGGCCGGGGTGCTCTCCGGCGGTGAGCGCAACCGCCTCAACCTCGCCCTCACCCTCAAGCAGGGCGGCAATCTGCTGCTCCTCGACGAACCGACCAACGACCTCGACGTCGAGACCCTCTCCAGCCTGGAGAACGCGCTCCTCGAATTCCCCGGCTGCGCCGTGGTCGTCTCCCACGACCGCTGGTTCCTGGACCGGGTCGCCACCCACATCCTCGCCTACGAGGGCGAGTCCAAGTGGTTCTGGTTCGAGGGCAACTTCGAGTCGTACGAGAAGAACAAGATCGAGCGGCTCGGTGCGGACGCCGCGCGTCCGCACCGCGCCACCTACAAGAAGCTGACCCGGGGCTGACCTTGCGGCACATCTACCGCTGCCCACTGCGCTGGGCGGACATGGACGCGTACGGCCACGTCAACAACGTGGTCTTCCTCCGCTATCTGGAGGAGGCCCGTATCGACTTCCTGTTCCGTCCGGAGAAGGACTTCCAGCAGGGGTCGGTGGTGGCCCGCCACGAGATCGACTACAAACGCCAGCTCGTCCACCGGCACACCCCCGTGGACATCGAGCTGTGGGTCACCCAGATCAGGGCCGCGTCCTTCACCCTCACCTACGAGGTGAAGGACGGGGACACGGTCTATGTCCGCGCCTCGACCGTCATAGTGCCGTTCGACTTCCAGGCGCAGCGCCCGCGCCGGATCACCGACGAGGAACGCGAGTTCCTCGACGGCTTCCGGGACGACCAGGAGAAGGCCGTCGCCGCATGACGGCGCTCCACCTCGCCGACGAAGGGGAGGCGGCGGATCTCGCGGCCTTCCTCTCCCGGTTGCTCCACTACGACCGTTCCGCCGTGGTGCGCCTCCAGGCGACCGGCACCGCCCTTGCCGTCTTCGGCCGCCCGCCCTCCTTCGAGGTGCTGGCGATCCGCGCGGTCCGGCTGGCGAAACCGTACGAGAACGGGCTGGATGTCTCCCTGGATGTGACGGTGTCCGCGGGAGAACTGCTGGAGTCCGTGGACGAGGCCGCGGCGACCGCGGCCCTGCCACGCGCGGTGACCGGCCCGCCATGGGCCGGGGTGCTGCCCCCGCGCGGCGGCTGGCGGCCCGAACCGGGGCTGCCGGGACCGGAGGCGCTGCGGGCGCTGGTACGGGCGGCGGTCACCGAGTTCAAGGCCCGCACCCAGGAACTGACCCCCGAGCACCGGGTCCGGGCCGAACTCGACCGGATCGGGCGGGAGATCTGGTCCCGCACGGTCGGAGACACCGCCCTGCCGGTACGGGCGGTGCACGCGGCCCAGTCGCTGGGCTTCCTGCGCCCCGGCGCCCCGGGCGACCTGGCACTGTTCTCCTCGGGCGCCTGGCTCCGGCTGCGCACGGCGTACGGCTCGATCGCGGTCCGCCAGCCGGGCACGGGCCCCCTGGGCCTCAGCGTGCGCTGACCGGCCCCCGGCCGCCGTTCTCCCGCACAGCCCTCACCGGTCGTCCCGGTCGCTGTCGTCCGGCCATACGGCGATATGGTCCCGTTCCAGTTCCAGGGCCACCCGGTCGCGCATGCCGAGGGCGCTGGTGTAGTCGGCGGGGAGCTGGAGCCGTCCGGCCCGGTCCAGCATGGCGTACTCGCGGGCCACGACCGTCTCCCGGCCGGTGGCAGCGTCGATCTCGCTGCGCCGCAGCACCTCCGTGGACGTACGGCCGTCCCGGATGGCGACCGTGCGGCGCACCTCCCCGGCCACGGCCTGAGCAGCGCCGCCGCCAGCAGCCGGTGCGCGCGCCCGCGCAGCAGCACAAACCTGACAGCCCCCGTGCCCCCCACCCCGTACGCCCCGTCCCCCTGCGCTCTCCCCGGACGTCGGTGATGTTGTCAGAGGGGGTGGGCCCCGGATAAGCGCCAGCGAACCGGCCTTGACCGGATTGTGACCGAAAATCGGCGAAGGATGCCCGGAATCCGAGCTTCAGCGGACGCTCGCGGTCGGCGGGGCGCTCAGCCGGGGGTATTGATCATCGAGGCGGCGGCGTACGTCAGGTACTTCCACAGCGTCCGCTCATGCTCGTCGGACAGCCCCAGCTCGTCCACGGCGACCCGCATGTGCCTCAGCCAGGCGTCGTGCGCGGCCTGGTCCACGACGAACGGGGCGTGCCGCATCCGCAGCCGGGGGTGACCACGGTTGTCGCTGTATGTGGTGGGCCCACCCCAGTACTGGATGAGGAACAGCGTGAACCGCTCCTCGGCGGGTCCGAGGTCCTCCTCGGGGTACATGGCCCGCAGGACCGGGTCCTCGGCGACCCCCTCGTAGAAACGGTGGACCAGGCGGCGGAAGGTCTCCTCCCCGCCGACCTGCTCGTAGAAGGTCTGCTCCTGAAGCGTGCCGCGCGGAATCTCGTTCACGCCCTCCATGGTGTCAGACGGGTGGATGGAGGACTTGAGGCTTAGGTCCCGGGTCCTACGGGCCGTCTCGGGGTGCCCCATCGCAATGGAGACAGGGAGATGGAGAAGGACATCGAGGAACTCCACGGGCCCGGATGACAGGCCACGCTCGCGCGCCTGGACCCGATACCCGGCACGCTCGGCGAAGGCGAGAACGGCTCGGCGCCCCCTGCGCACATTCCTGGGGCTCGCACGCGGCACGGGCCGCCATTGCAGCCGGGCGCAGAAGGCGGCGTGCGGCGGCCAGAGGCAGGTGGGGACGTCCCGCACCCAGAGCTGCGCGACCTGCCGGAAGGCGGCGGCGCGCACGAGTTCGCGCAGCGAGTCCGTGACGTGACCGACCGTGCCCGGCGACGCGAGATACGCCCAGGAGCCGGCGGGCCGGACGGGGGCCGTCAGACCGGCCCGCATGCGGTGGACGAGCAGGTCGGCGTGCGGATCCCGCCCGGGATCGGGCGCCCTGCCCGCCCGCTCGACGACGTACCCCCGAGACCGCAGCCCCCTGGCGACGGCGTCCAGGCGCTCGCCCCAGAGCCGCGCGTCCGCTGTGCCCGGTACGTGTCCGGCCCCGGCCCGGTCGGGAAACCACTGGACGACGACGCACAGCTCGGCGCCCCGGGGCCAGGCGCACTCGGGCGCGTACAGGGCGCGGCACCAGCCGTCACCGGCCCTCGGACCGGACAGCCCGATGCCGTGCGGCCATCGCCTGCCGCCGAGCATGAGCTGATCCAGGTCGTGCTGGACGACGGCGGGGGCGCTGCTGTTGGGCTCGGTGGGGTCGTAGACGGGTGGTTCTGTGCGGGGGCTGACGATCACGGGCGTGGCTCCGCCGGTTCCGGGGTGGGGGTCAGGGCGAGGGAGCACCAGGTGGTGGTGCCGTCGCCGCTGACGCCCCAGTCGTCGGCGATGGCGTCGACGAGGAACAGCCCACGGCCGGTCTCGTCGTCGGGGGTGGCGTGGCGCGGCGAGGGCGGGGTGGGGGAGCCGTCCGCGACCTCGATCAGGAGGTGGTCGTCGTGGAAGCGCATACGGAAGCGGACGGTGGGTCCGGTGCCGTGCCGCAGGGCGTTGGTGAGCAGCTCGGTGGCGAGCAGCTCGGCGGGCTCGACGAGGTCGGGCTGACGCCGGTGGGTGAGCGAGGCACGGACGATCCGCCGGAAGCGGCGGGGCCAGGCCGCGTCGGCGGGGGTGAGGTGGTGGGGGGTTGAGGCCGGGTCCCGTTCGAAGGAGATGTCGGTACCGGCGGCCATGCGCATCACGGTCGATGTCATGCCAGTTCTCCGGGGCTGGTGTGGGGGCGCACGCGCGGGGTTTTGGGCGCGAGCGGGCGGTGGGAGTCACGCGTTGTCCTGAAGCGGTTACTCCCGGTGGTGCTCTGAAATACCGTGATGCATGCGCGATTTACAAGGCAAGCGCGTTGGCGATACCGCTCAAACTGGCAAATGCCCGAGCGTGGGCATGGGATGGCTCCATGGGGTACAGGGTGTGGCGTGGGCAGGGACCCGCCCCCCAGTGGCACCGGACATGCGCACGCCGGGCACCGACAGAAGCAGGGAGAGGGATACGCAGTGGCAGCGAAGCGTGGGGCGACCTTTCGCCGCAGGGAGCTAGGGAAGGAGCTGCGGAAGCTCCGGGAGAAGAAGGGCGAAACCCTTCAGGAGGTGGCCAAGGCTCTGGGCTTCTCCTTCACGAAGCTCTCCCGCGTCGAAATAGGAGCGAACGACCTTCCTCGGGTGAGCGACCTGGAGAACCTGATCGACTACCTCGCTCCAGACCTCCCGAGGGAAGACGTAGGGACGCTGCTCCAACTCCACCGGGAGTCGCTGAGCAAGGAGCCATGGACGCCGTACAAGGCGTATATGCCGTCGAAGATGCCGACGTTCCGTGGACTGGAACAGGACGCGAAGGCAGTGCGTGCCTGGCACCCTTCCTACGTCTACGGAGCCCTCCAAGCCGAGGAATATGCGCGAGCGATGTACCAACTGGCCAAGCCGGTGGACGAGACGACGACCGAGTACGTCGAGCAGAACGTCCGGCTTCGGATGGAGCGGAAGGAATTGATCACCCGCTCGGAGAACCCGCTGGAACTGCGCGTCATCATGGATGAGACAGCCGTCCGGCGGGTGGTGGGGAGCTACGAAGCGATGCGGGCCCAGCACGACGAGATCATCGAGCTGAACGAGCTGGACAACGTTACTGTCCAGATCTTGCCGCACGACGTGGTGACTTACCGCTCAGGTGGCAACTTTGCCGTCCTCATCTTCGCGGAAACCCTTGATCCTGTCGTCCAGGCTGATGTCTGGAACACGATCAGCGTCAGCGACGAACGACAAGACGTCCAACGAGCCCTCCGTCGCTTCGACGCCATGCGCGAGAGTGCCTTGCCCCCGGCCCGGACGGCGGGCTTCCTGCAACAACTAGCAAAGGAGTGGAAGTAGCCATCGATACCAGCAACGCGGCATCCGAAGTGGCACCCGAGTCCGCTTGGTTCAAGTCCTCCTACAGCGAGGAACAAGGCGGCAACTGCCTTGAGGTCGCCGACCTCTCTACGGCGGTCGGTATCCGTGACTCCAAGCACAAGTCCGGCCCCGCCCTCATCGTCCCCGCCACCGCCTGGACGACGTTCATCCATCTCGTACGTACGGGCGCGGCCCCTCACTAGCGCACCGACTGCCCGCCCACGAACACAGCGCCCGACCGGGGTTTCCCGGCTGGGCGCTTTCCGGTTCACCCTCAAGCCCGGCGGCAGCCGCACCGCACCGCCGGAACGGGTCGGTTGAGGAGGGCATGCCACAATCGGTGATCAAGACCTACGGGGTCACGGATCTGTCCCAGCCGTTGCCAGCCCACACACAGGTACGGAACAGCGGCGGGAACCGCCTCCCGACCGGCCGCAGGGCACCGCGCAGCGCGTCGCGCCCGGCCGTGCCTGTAACAGGCGGGTATTAGCCGGAGGTTGGGCGGAACGAGCCACCCCGCCGGACCGGTCCTGCTGCTCAGAACCGCCGCTCACAGCGATTCGCACCGAGCGGACGGGACCCCGGCCAACCGACACTGAGGAAGAAAAACCATGCGCGTTCACAAGCTCACCCTCGCCGCCCTGGCCGTCGTCGCGAGCCTCTCGCTCACGGCCTGCCAGAACGACGACGGCAGCCTGGGGGAGAGCGACCCGAAGCCGGTGTCCACGGAGTCCTCCTCGGACAGCGCCGAGCAGGGCGACACGACGGACTCCGCCGGACAGGACACGCCCTCGGGGTCCGAAGACACCAGCGCACCCGGCACCTGCCGTACCGACGACCTGGAGATCACGGCGATCGACAGCACCATCGACGGCGACGGCGAGAACACCGTCGCGGTGGAGATGGCCAACCGCGGCGGCCAGGACTGCGACCTCTCCGGGTACGCGGGCGTCGACCTGGAGACCGACTCGGGGACGCTGTCCGCGGAGCGCACCGGTGAGGACTCCGGCCCGATCACCCTGAAGGACGGGGAGATGATCGCGTTCGGCATCACCTACCCGATCAATGACTCGGGCGGCTCAGGCGTCAGCATCACCGGACTCCTGGTGACTCCCCCGAACGAGACGAAGTCGGTCACCCTCGCCTGGCCGGGCGCCGCCACCCTGCCCGTCACGGACGGCTCCGGCTCCCCGGTACAGGTCGGCCCGCTGGGCAGTGCCGGGCAGGGCGGCTGAACCGCGGGTGCCGGGGGAGGCCCGGTGAGGTGGACAGGGGGACGGCGAGTCAGCCTCCTGCGCCCCAACACCCCGGCCGTGCCGTCACCGTCAGGACAGCGCGTCGATCGCCCGCACGATCAACGACCGAGCCTCCGCCCCGTACACCGCCATACTGCGGAGCTGCTCGAACGCTTTGAGGTAGAGGGCGATCTCGGAGGGCTGGGTGACATTCACCTCGGCGGTTGCCAGCTCGACGGAGACAAGGGTGTCATCGTGCACGGTGAACGTCTCCTGCGGCCACAGCGAGCGCTCGCGCGTGGCTGTCGGAATGATGCCGAACGACACCTGGGGGAGCGCCCCCGCCGTCAGGAGATGCCCCAACTGCGCGGCCATGGTCTCCGCGTCGCCGAGCCGGTAGTAGAGCGCGGCCTCCTCGACCACATGTACAAACCGGTGGCCAGGCTCATGGATCACCTGTGACCGCCGTACGCGGGCCGCGGCGGCCTCCGTCGCATCGTCCGGGGCGCCATGGAAACGGGCGCTTATGCCCAGCAGTGCCCGCGCGTACCCCTCGGTCTGGAGCAGTCCTGGGATCAGGACCGGGGAATACTCGCGCAGCAGCGCGGTCGAGCGATACAGCTCGACGTAACTGTCCTGGAGCCTCGCCAGCCCGGTACGTACGCGCTGCCGCCACTCGCGGTACAGCGACTCCGCATGCTGCGAGGCCGCGATCAGGTCCGCGATCTCCTCGGCCGCGCCGGTCGCCCGGCACCACAGGCGGATGTCCGTCGGCGACGGTGGAGTACGGGCGTTCTCGATCCGCGAGGTCTTGGCGTGATGCCAACCGCACTCGTTGGCCAGCTCGGTGACGGTCAGGCCGGCGTTTCTCCTCAACTCCCGCAATCGCCGCGCCACATTCGCGCGGGCGGCTTGGGCCGAGGAGGACGGCGACTTCGTCATGAGCCAGCCAACGGTGCTTTCTGTCAGTGAATCTCGTACGTTTCATGTGGGACGGCGCGTTCCCAGACCGCCTCGAACGCATCCGAACACTGCTTGACGATAGTCGGTTCCGTTCGCAGCTCCTGGCGCGGGTCTGCCCAATCTCCCACGCCGGTGAAGTGATTGAACAGGACCTGCTCCTGGTCGAAGATCCACAGATCCGCGCCCGGCAGCAGCAGATCGACCGCCCGGGGCCGGGGCAGCCACCGCACCTGTTCGCCGGCCGTCACATTGACGACCGCCCCCGCGTGCTCGTAGCGGATGTAGTCCGTGACCGGCTCGGAGACGATCCTGGCCCGTCGAACGACGACGCCACGAGCCACCGTGCTGGAGATCAATTCAAACCAGGGCGCCCAGTACTCCGAGGCGGGGTCGACGTCCCTCCGGCCTGTGCTCAGCCAGGCGTTGAAGTCGTCCTCCTCGTCACCGACGGAGTACTGATCGCGCATTTCGAGATGCACGGCGGACTGCTGAGCGGCGCCCAGCAGTTCCTCAAAGCTGGGTGCGTTCTGCGGCATCGCACGCCTCCCTCAGCATCGGCGCCAGGCGGGCGGGAACGCGGATGTAAACGCATGACGTCCTCCGTCGTCGTTGCCGTGCACTGATGTGCGCAAATCTGACGTCAGATGGAGATCTGGTCAAGGGTGAAATGTAGTTAACCGGCACTGAACAAGCCTGTACGCACATTCACGCACAACGCTGGCAGCTCTCCGCACCTCCCCCCTAGCGTGACGACGTGCGCCAAGCACCGGGCGAGACCCTCAATCAGAAGGGCACAGGGATGACCGACCTCTACGACCTCCCACTGCCCGAATCCGCCGCGTTCAAGAAGGCCCCGTTGCGGTTCACCACGGCCGAGTTGGACGCCGCCGGTATCGACCCGGCCCGCTTCGGGCTCTCGGCCTGACGTCGCTGTCGTCCGTACGGTCCTGAAGGGGACGGCAGTTGCACCACCACGGATATCTGTGGACCGGGCCGAAGCGGCGGTTCGATGACGAGGCGCTGCGGAGGCCCGCGCACTCTCTTCCACCGCCGGGGGATGGCAGGCCGGAGCTGGTGCAGAGGTACCGGGAGGTGAGGGCCGAGTTCCCGGTCGTCGATCTGCCTCCGCTGGAGACGGCGTACTGGCTGGTCAAGCCCAGGAAGCTGGTGCGCGGGACATGGGCGGAGCCGAAGGAGGCGGCGCAGTGGCTGGGGGAGCGGCTCACCGCGTACGCGCCCCGGTTCGACTCCGAGGCCGACCGTGACAGTACGCGCCTGGCGGTCCTGGTCAGATCCGCCGCCGAGCGGCTCGCCCGGGGCGGGGACGTGTCACTCGGCTTCTACCTCGAACGGCCCTCGTATCTGCATCTGTCCCTCATCTGCTGCTCCCCGCACCGGGGCATGCCGCAGCTGGAATGTCCCATGCGATAGCCCTCGAAATGCGCGATGCGAGAGCCCTCAGGTCGCCGGAGGGCGTGACGCTCCGGATTGCCCCGGTGACCCTCCGCCCCGCCTGCTCGCCTCCCGTCCGGAACCGCCGCACAGTGGACCCATGGGCGCACACGCTCCCGGGCGGGAGCTGGAGGAGCTGGCCGTGGTGGCTCGCGAGACGCTGGTGCGGGAGATCGACGCGAGCGGGGCCTGGGCCGGGGACCCGGTGTGGCGGGAGGCGTTCCAGGCGGTGCCCCGGCATCTCTTCGTGCCGTACTACTACGTCGGTGCCGTCGGCGGCTACGAGCGCTGCTGGGGGGAGAACCCCGACCCCGCCGCCCAGGAACGCTGGCTGCGCGGCGCCTATGCCGACACCCCCCTCGCCACCCGCCTGCGTGACGGGGAACTCGTCTCCTCCAGCAGCCAGCCCTCCCTCATGGCGCTCATGCTCGTCGCGCTGAACGTCCGGGACGGTGACCGGGTGCTGGAGATCGGCACGGGTACGGGCTACAACGCCGCCCTGCTAGCTCACCGGCTCGGCGATGACGGGCTCGTCACCACGATCGATCTCGAAACGGAGATCACCGACTCCGCCCTACGGCATCTCGCCGCCGCCGGGTACCGGCCCGTGGTCGTCACCGGCGACGGCGCGCGAGGCGTTCCCGAGCGCGCTCCCTTCGACCGGATCATCGCCACCTGCGCTCTGCCGAGCATCCCGCGCCCCTGGCTCGCCCAGTGCCGTCCCGGCGGGCGGATCCTCACGCCGCTGGCCACCGGCCTGATCTCGCTCACCGTGACCGGCGCCGGACACGCCGAGGGACGTTTCCTCAACACCCCCGCCTACTTCGTGCCCCTGCGCGGCACCGGCCGCCCCCCACCCGAACCGGCCCCGCTCGGCGCGGTCCCACACCCGGGCCGCGAGCACGATCTGTTCCGCTTCCTCGTCACCCTCACCCACGGCAGCCTCGACCCGCAGGACGCCTACACCCTGTGGGAGCGCGAGGGCCGACCCCGCCGCGAGCGGTACGGCATCACCGTCACCGGCGAGCGCGCCTGGTCCTGGCTCGACGCACCGGAGGGGCCGTACGCCTGGCCCCTTCCCGAATGACCACCCGGCCGCCGCCCCTCACTCGCCCCTGACTCAGCCGCGCCGGATCGTGATCGTCGTCCACGCCCCCACATGCACCCGGTCCCCGTCCTGCAACGGCACCGGCACGAACGGCTGGATCGGCTCCTCCGACCCATTCACCGTCGTACCGTTCGTCGAGTTCTGGTCGACCACCGCCCAGGTGCCGTCGTGCTGCTGCACCAGCACCGCGTGCTGATGCGAGACACCCGGGTCCTCCGGCGGCACCGACAGATCGATGTCGGGCGTCTCCCCGGTCGAGTGACGACGACGCCCGATCGTGAACTGGTTGCCGGGGAGGGTGCGCTGCTGCTCGGGCGAGTACGCGGGCAGGTTCAGGCCCGCCGCCTCGGGGCCCGAGCGCTGCATCATGGCCAGGAAGTAGTCGCGGTCCGGACCGATCGTCGCCGTCCAGGTCAGTGGACGCTGCTGCCCGGGAGGGGGCGGGGGCGGGGCCTGGTGGGAGCCGGGCTGCGGGTAGCCGTAACCCCCGCCGGGACCGGCCGGACCACCGGGACCGCCGCCGTGTGCTCCGTACCCACCCTGTCCGCCCGTCGGCGGCGAGATCACCCAGTCGTCCTCCCCGCCCCCGAAGGGCGGGCCACCGGCCGGCGGGCGTCCCGTCTCCTGCGGGAAGCCGGGATGAGCGGGCGGCGCGGGCGGTCCGGGCTGACCATGCGGACCCGGCTGCTGGAACGCCTGCGGAGCACCTCCGTGCGGACCCGGTCCACCCGGCCCACCCGGTCCACCTGGCCCGGGAAGCGGCGGAACGGGCCGGGACGGATCGCCGCCACCACCGAAGGGACCCGGACCAGGACCGTGACCGGGACCAGGACCGGGGCCGTGACCGGGCCCTCCCGGACCAGGACCCACCGGACCTCCAGGCCCACCAGGCCCCCCAGGCCCCCCAGGCCCACCGGGACCGCCAAACGGCCCCGGCCCCCCGGGACGCCCCCCACCCGGATCACCGAACGGCGGGATCGGCTCAGCCGGCCGGTTCATCTGTGACGGGCGCGAGCCCTGATAGTCGTACGCGTCGGTGCCCCCGCCATACGTCGGGCCCGGACTGGGCTGCCCGGGAGGTCCCGTCTGGAAGCCGGGCGGGGGGCCGCCGCCGGGCGGGCGCGGGGCCGCCGGGGTGTACGACGTCGCCGTGTTGGTCAGGAAGTTCCACCGGCACTCCTCGCAGAACGGCGCCGCCCCCTCGCGGGGCGTGCGGCACTGCGGGCAGAATTCCGGCGGGCGTCCGGTGCCGGGGTGGCCGGCGGGCGGCGGGAAGCCGTAACCGCCCGGGGCCGGAGGCGGCGGGGGAGGCGGGGGCACGGCACCGGCCATGCGGTGACCGCAGACCTCGCACCAATCGTCGGACCCCGACTGGTGTCCGTTCGGGCAGGTCGGCATGTCAGCGCTTCCCCCTCTCCTTTTCCCGGCCGTACGGCCGGGTTTCTCCCACCCCGAGGGGCCGGGCTCGCGGCGGACCGGGAACTCTTCGCCCCGACCCGCATTCGTGCGTCCTCTTGCGTCTGCTGTTTTTTCGACCGTCTGCTACTTCTTCTACTTCTTCGACCGTCTACCGCCACTTCAACCGTCCGGTACTTCTTCGACGGCCTGCTGCCACTCCAACCGTCCGATGTTTCCCGGACGGTTTTCTACTTCTTTACACGAACAGTCTTTGTGGACCGGGTTTCGAGAGTCATCTCGTCGGCCTCCGCGACCTTCGTCTTCAGTCGCACAGTACCTGTCGTGGCATCCACGACGTCCACCACCTTCGCCAGGAGTTTCGCCGTATCGGCGTTGCCCGAAGCGCTGGCGAGCTGAACGGCTCGGCCCAGTTTGGCCGTTGCGCCATCCATATCTCCCGATTTGCGCAAATCGAGCCCTTGCTGAATGACTTGTGCCAGCTCGGCCTGGCCGGTGTAGTGGGCGACCTGAGGATTGATCGACGTGGACGCCGCCATGTCGTCGGTCCATACGGCCCGTACCAGCCCCTGTGCCCCGAGATTGCGCACCGACCCGTCGGCCTCGGGGATGACCAGCGAGACCCGCGCGGCCAGCATCTCCTGGCCCAGGTTCGCCGCCGGAACCTCCACGCAGACGTGATAGTCCCGGGACTCGTCGCCCCAGGAGCCGGTGGGGTAGTCGCCCGCGCGCGGGCCCGCCTCCGTGCGACGGCCGGTGAGGTCGGCGACGGTCGGCGCGACCTGCTTCACGTACTTGATCGTCGTACCGACCGGGGTCCACAGCCGCAGCGAGACATCGGCGACCTCCTTGCCCATCGCCGTCTCCATCATCTGCGTGAAGTCGGCCGCCAGCCCGGTCGGATCGGCGACGATGTCGGCCGTGCCGAGCAGCGACGAGGCGATCGTTGTGACTTCTTTCACTTCCCAGTCGGTGCCCACGCCCCGCGCGTCGCAGGTGAACCGCCCGGCGCAGCTGTCCAGCGCGGCCCGCAGATCCTCCGGCGACTCGTGCTCGTTGCGGCCGTCGGTCAGCAGGATGCCGTGCCGGATCTCCACCTCCGCCGTGGACAGCAGCCGGTCGGCCAGCCGCAGCCAGGTGCCGATCGCCGTACCGCCGCCCGCGCTCAGCCGGCGCAGCGCCTGCTTGGCCTGCTCCCGGGTGGTCGGATCGGCCACCGCGAGCCGCCCGCCGGCCGGATAGACCTCCCGCGCCACATGCGTCCCGTCGATCACCGCGAAGTGCACGCCGTCACGCAGGGTGTCGATCGCCGCGGCCGTCGCATCGCGCGCGTTGCGCATCTTGGTCGGCGGGTAGTCCATCGACCCCGAGCAGTCGACCATGAGCGCGACGGCGGCCGACGGGCCCTGACCGGGCGAGTACATGTGCTGCGCCCCGACCGCGCTGCCGACGGTCCCGCCGCCGGTCGCGCTCACCGTGACGATCGCGTTGACCTCCCGGCCGCCCTCCGGCAGGTACTCGTTCTGGTACACGTCCATCGAGAACTGCGGCACGTTCGACTTCGAGAAATTGGCCATTCCTGTTCAAATCCCCCTTGGACGCCCCGAGGTGGGACGACGACAGTGGGCGGACCGGTCCCCTCCGATCCGCGAACGATCATTTCCGGACGAGGTCCCGCGGGACCCACACCCCGTAGGACCCATACCTCGCGGGACCCCTACCCCGTGGCGCCCCTGAACGGCGCCGCCGAGGCCACGTCATGCTTCATTTTTTTCCGTACGGTCGGCCCCCGGCACGCAGGGGGCACCCCCGGCACCCCCGGCCTCAGGCCGATCCTGCCCCCTGTGGCACGGCCGGGAACGGCAGGACCGCCACTGTTACGTTGTCGTGGCCCCCGCCGTCCAGGGCGTGGCCGACCAGCACCCGCGCGCTGTGCAGCGGCCGTACCGCGGCGTCGACCGGCACGGTCCGGGCCATCTCCTCGGCCCCTTCCGCGTAGTTCCACAGACCATCGGTGCATACGACCACTACACCTGGCCGGTCCGGTTTGAAGGAAGCGGTGTGCGGCTCCAGTTCGTAGGCGTCGGCGCCGAGCCAGCCGGTGATCGCGTGGGCGCGCTCGTCGGCGTAGGCCTGCGCCTCGTTCATCAGGCCCGCCGCGACCATCTGCGCCGCCCAGGAGTCGTCCTCGGTGAGCCGGGCCGGTGGTGAGGTGCGGTCGGCCGGCACCCAGTACACGCGGCTGTCGCCGACCCAGCCGACGACCAGGAGGCCGCCGGTGACGATCGCCCCGACCAGCGTGCACGCGGGGGCGTTCTGGTGCGGGAGGTGCTCGCGGGCCGTCGCCGGCTCGTTGGCCAGCGAGTTGACCGCGCGGGAGGCGGCCACGATCGCGTCGTGCATGGCCTGCTGCGGATGCGTCCCGGCGGGCAGCGCGGCGAGCAGACTGTCACCGGCCGCGCGGGAGGCCGCCAGCGAGGCGTCGTCCGGCCGGGTCGCGGAGGAGACCCCGTCACAGACGATCGCCAGCGCGGCCGTCGAGCCGTCCGGCAGCGCGGTGCAGCCGAGGGCGAACGCGTCCTCGTTGCGGTGATGCCGCAGCCCGCGATCACTGACGGCGGCGACCGGGCCGGACTCCTGCTCCATGTGGTCGCGTTCACGCGGCTGCGCGTGCCCGCAGTTCTCGCAGTACCCGTCGCCGTCCACCCGCCCCGCCCGGCAGGCCACACACAGGGCCGCACCGGCCGTCCCGACGGACCCCCCCCG